>PLSX01000231.1 GCA_003165315.1 Acidobacteriota bacterium | reverse complement strand
GCGCGAGCTTGTAAAAGAGCTTCAGCCCCTGCAAATTCTCTTCATCCAAAGAATAGTCGATATTCCGGGTCAAGTAAACCCTCACAAAGGAAGGTGTCAGGCCCAGCAGGGAAGCATATTCAGCGGCGATGTCATCAACGTGGGCAAGGCCGAAATCGCGGGAAGCCAGAAAGTCGGCGCGGCTGTGGGAGAGATGGGCGCCGGAGCGGCCCATCCACACGGCGAAAACGAAAGGCAGCCCGGTAAATTTTCTCCACTCGCGCGCCAGATCGTAGACTTCCGCTCGCGGTCCCTTGTAAGTGAGTGCGGGGTCGCCGATCAGCAGCGCGGCGTCCGCCCGTTTCAGCATCTCGCCGGGATCAGGCGCGGCGGGCAGGAAACTGACCTGACGCGAATAAAATTTCGTCAGCAGGATTTGGACCAGAGCCGCCGAGGTGCGGGAAGATTGGTCCAGCACCACCGTCCTGACTTCGGACAGAGGCATTTTGCTGAGCAGCACGACGCTCTTCACCTCGAACTTGGAGGCGATGGACATGCCGGGGATAATCTCAACGTTTTCAATGCGTTGGAATTCGATGGAAGGGACAATGCCCACATCGGCCCGGCCCCCGGCGATGGCATCGGCGCAGCCGCTGGGGACGGTCAAATTCAAATCAAACTTGTCCTTCTGCATGCCGTGAAGCATGCCCCAAATCAGGGGGACCGTGTTGAGGTACTGAACGACCGAAAGGCGCAAGGCTGGCATGGTCTTCATGAACTTTCTGAGTGATTATTCTAGCTTACCCATGCTGGGTGTCAAATTCAGGGAGGGGTGTCATTTGGAAATGCCACGGGCAGCCTGCCCTAAACTATCGGGGCCCCGCCCGCGCCAGGAATGGGGCGTCACCGCCCGTGCTCGAGCATGGCCAGGATGGCCATGGCACAGATTGAGGTGGAGACGGCTTGACGCCGCCACCGCACTCTAAGGCCGGCTTCTCATGCAGTTGGGTTTTCCAACCTATCGCGACACCGGAGTGAACAGTATTGGGCCTAAGGCTGTGGAGCCGCTTGCTGAATGGCCTGGATCAGGTCATCTGTTCCACCGGCGGCACGGATTTCATTCAGATCGTCGGCACTGGGTGAAAACTTGATTCCGCGGTCCTTGATGAGGTCTATGAGGCGCGCCGGGGGAACTCCACCCTGAAGCAAGCCGACGATATCCTGCTTGTCCAGTCCCTTGGCGTTGACGGGGGCCGTCTTGGGTTTGTAATTGACCGTCAGGACGAGCTTAGCCTCCACCTGAGCGGAGTTGGCAGCAACAATCTGAACCGTGTTACTCCCCGCTTTGAGAGGCAGCGGGTCTGACCAGAATTCCGCCGCTTGCGTGGTTTGCGGACGCATATTGGCCGGCGAACCGTTGATCATGACCACCGGAATGCCGGTGCTATCCATGGCGACGCCGCGAATGACCACGGTGGAATCCTGCCACTCAAGAGGCAGACTCTCTCCCGCGCCGGGAGGGGAAGACAAGACGATGGCAGGAGGAGAGGGTGGAGCAGTCTTCGGAGCTGGCGCGGGCGTTACGGGCTGTTGCACCACGACGGGCGGGGGCGGAGGGGCGGGGGGATTCACCATCGCCATCACCCGATCGAAGTTCAATAATGTCTTGTAAATTGAAGACGTTCCCAAACTTTCGCGATTGGCGGCCGCGCTCATGCCGGGCCCTGTGTGCACGGTTCCCCAACGATCCTGGGGCAGATAGGTCATCATTTCGCGCTTTTTATCACTCCTGAACGAGAGCCATCCATTGACAAGCCGGATGTCCGTAACGCCCAGCCTGGAAGCTTCAAAGGAGTGGCCGGACTTACTCGTGGGTTGCACCTCCGTGTAACGTATCGTGCTGTTGCTGATGTCCAACCAACCATAGGTGACGCCGAATATCGATCCTCCCGTTGGCATCACGGGAAAGCGCAATGTGGGATCGCCCGGGGCATTCACCAGCGCAGGAAGAACGATGCCGCTGAGGTCAAAATCTCCCCCCTTGGTCTTGCCCCTGCTCGACGCCAATCCCAAACCAGGGACGCTGAAAAGAAAGATCAAGAGGAGTGCTCTCCGCCGCCCACTCCAGCTTGCAGGATTCAATATCATTAGAAACAACCCTTCCCAATATGCTGCCTACTTATGATTCGAATCAGACGCTTCCTGATGAAGCGTTGATGATGCAAATTTGAATTCTAATCCGCTTGTCGCCACAATGCCAATACTCTTGCACACTCTTACGAATTGGGCCCGGCCCTCCTGGCTTTTCACGTTTGCCCCTACCGGCGACTTTTACTTGGGTGGCACGGTGGCCTTTTGGATCGCTTGGATCAGTTCTTCATTTCCTCCAGCGGCGCGAATTTCATTCAAATCGTCAGATGTGGGTGTGAACTTGAGACCCCGCTCTTTGACGATTTGGGCCACCCGCGAGGGGGGGACAGAGCCAGCCAGCAGCGAAATGAGTGCCTCTTTATCCAGGGCCCGCGGATTCACCAGCGTTGCCTTTGGGATGTAATTGATCGTAAGAATCATCCTTGTTTCCGCATGAGATGAGTTGGCGGCTGACAGTAGGATGGGATTGGCTCCCGGATGAAGGGGCAGCGGATCTGACCAAAATTCGACGGCTTGGTTGTTTAGCGGACGGATGTTTGCAGGTAGCCCGTTGACCGTCACCACAGGGATGCCGCTTGAATCCATCACTGCCCCGCGAATCACCAGCGGTGAAGCATCCACTTCCACGGTCTGTTTGCCGTCAGTCACAGCGGGGGACGCCAAAACCATGCCGGGCGCGGCCGCATGTAATACAGGTTCGGGCTGTGGGGGCGGGGCCACGGGGCGCTGCGCCACCTCGACAGGCGCAGGTGCGGGAGGCCTAGCCAACGACAGCGCAAGATCGAAATTTCGGATCGCCTGTTCAATCTCGCGTGTCGCTTCCACTCCGCCTTCGGCAGCAGAAACAATGCTCATGCCGCTCCCCAGCGATTCCCACTCATTGGGAGGGAGATAGAAGATCCTCTGTATCTTGGGATTGGAAAATGCCAGGAAGAGGCCTTGAAAATCGAGCTTGCGAATTTGCTGCGGGGAAACTTCAAACGAGTCCTGCGACTTTTCCGGAGGGTGCTCTACATGGTAACGAATCGAGGTACGTGAGATGTCAAGCCAACCGAATGAAATGGTGGCGTTCATGTGGCCCATTCGGGCGATGGGAAAACGAAGCGTGGGGTTGGTGTCGGCGTTAATAATTTGCGGTCGGCCGTTGCCAGTCGAGCTGGATTCGGGTTTGCCGATTTGCCGAACAGGTTTCTGCGCCGCCCTGCCTGCCATTCCCGCCAGCATGAGGAAGAGAAAAAGAACCGCACCGGCCCGCACTTGATCTTTGAGGCTAAGGCCCATCCCGTATCAACCTCTGCCAGGATCCAATCCATGCTCTGACAATTCTATATCTCCTAATGACCATCGGCAGTTGAGGGTTGGAACCTGAAACTTTTGCACTCACCTGGCAGCGACAAGTCCGCCAGGAGATCAGCTGGCGGCATTGTTTCACCGTTGGGGTGAGAATTTCAATGGCCCTAACGTAATGTTTTTTGAATTATCAAGCAGACGGACATAGTGTCCGCTTCGATGGACTCGCGTCTTGACTGAAGAAGTTGACTTCATGCGTCGGCGGGATTTGCCGCGTTAGTTTGACAGCGGGAGCGGCTGTGGAGGCGGGCTTCTGCCGGCACTGCGCTACAAAAAGCGACGCACGCATTGCCCAGCTTGTGCAGGCCCGCCTTGCCACCCATAGCGCGTTGCAAAACTACGACCATGCTTAATGAGCGGGGGCGGCCCCTTGCTCGGCAGGTTTCGCTTCTTCCTTGTCGTCAACTGGCTTGGAGAGATGGAGTTTGAGTATCTCTTTGGCTCCCTTATCGGGATCCACAGGCGTGACCTTGATCCCGGTTGCAGCGGCTCCGGCGGTCCATTTGTAGAAATAGGTTTTGCCCGCCTCCGCCTCAAAGCGCGCTCGCTCGTGTTCTTTTTGCCTGGCTTGATTGGCGGCCGCCATAGCGGACATGACGACGCTTCCGTAGTACTCCTTGGGCAATCCGGAGATCACCACAGTACCCGGCGCCACCTCCATGAATGCGTATTCGCTGCTGAGGAGTTTGGCGAGGTGGGTGCCGTTGATATAAAGCTCGTCGTGTGAGGACGAGCCGGTAAATCTGTACGTGCGGTAGATACAAACGATGGCTTTGCCGCTGGATGGCGCGGGCAGTACGGCGGGTGTCTTGGAGTCCTGTGCAACGGAGATGGACCCGGTGAAGAGAAAGGCCATTGCAATGAACGCAAACAGAAAGCTTGCGAGTAACCTGCAAGCTCCACTGGGGCAAAACGCCGTGACGCTGCTGAAAACCATGTTACGCATGGAATACCTCCTGGTCAGTGGTTTTTTCGAAGATTGCGAACTCGATTTGTTCCTCCTAACGAGATAGCGCAAACGAAGGGAAAACTGGGTCACAAATCGACATTTTGGCTGGATTTGGGCTGGGCGATTCCACTGGAACCATATGCCTGGTTGCTTTCCCCGTAATTTGCGAGGAGTAAGCCCGGAAAAATCTTGACATTGTTGCAAGATAGGTTAATATTAATATGTAATATGGCGTCCTGTCGGCTCCTCGCTCTTCCGGGACCTTCCCACCACGAGAGAAAAAGATACCGGGAGGAAGAATCTGGGAGGAAGGGTGGGGTAGGGATGGGCATGGTTCCTGGCCTCAATTGTCAAAGCTCACTATCGAAGCCGGAGAGATATGAACTGGATGCCTTTGTACCTTGGCAGTGCCGGCTCATTTCCCTTCAACCAGCGCGGGTGAAGCCCTGAAGGAAACCTGCGAACCCATGATGTTGTTGAAAATACAGTAACTTGGCGAGAACTTTTTGGAACTGAGATGGCTGCCATAAAAGCCAAAGTATTGAAATCAAGCCGGTTATCTATCCAAATTATAGGCTATCAAAGAGGAGAGAAGCAGAAGGCAAAATGAAGGGATAACCCGATAAGTTGATGAAAATAAAAGACCGAAATTTCTCCGTTTTGGGATAACCCAATAAACAGCTGAAAAATAAGGCGCTTATCGATTGGAACCCAATATGTGTTTGAAAAGAAGAGAGAAAGTTGGGCGCCGCGACCTATAAATTCTCAAATTATCGCTTCCCACTTTTGCATCTGGGGCATTCAATCAGCCCCCGCCCGATTCGGGATCGCAGAGGTTACGAGCGTCATGGCGAAGCATGCTGGGTCATTATGTCATGGGGCTACGAATAAATGAGCCCGGGCGTTCGGGTAGCCATATAATGCCCCACCCGGCCGCAACTTGGTTTCGGAAGGAATGAACCTGCGGTTGAACTTCTTGAAGTGATTCTTCCAAAGGAAGCGAAATGACGGAGACTACACCATTCTGGCTGGCACTTACGCGAATTGAGGGGCTGGGAGTTCGCGGTTGTCACAAGCTCATTGAGCATTTTGGCTCGCCCCAAGCCGCCTACATGGCGTCGCTCACTGAACTGGAGAGTTGTGGCGTTCCGGCCCGAGTGGCTCAGGCAATTTTTGCTCAAGCGGCTCTAAAAGAGGCTGAAAGAGAAATCCAGGAGATCTACAAAGCCGATTGTGAGCTGATTGTCTACGACAGCGAGGAATATCCTCCGCTGCTGAAGCAGATCCCGGACGCGCCGCTGTTGCTTTACGTGCGCGGGGACGTCAAAGTCCTCTCGCAGTATGCCGTGGCGGTGGTGGGTTCGCGGCGGCCCAGCGCTTATGGCAGTTCCGTAGCGCATCGGCTGGCGCACGATTTGGCTCAGCGGCAACTGGTGGTGGTGAGTGGACTTGCCCGTGGAGTGGATTCCGCCTCGCACCGGGGAGCGCTGGAGGCCAAGGGCAAAACCGTAGCTGTCATGGGTTCCGGCATTGATGTGATGTACCCGCGCGAGAATAAGAAGCTGGCGGATGAGGTTGCCAAGTCCGGAGCCGTGATTTCCGAATTTCCCCTGGGCACCGGGCCAACCCCGGAAAACTTTCCCATCCGCAATCGTATTATCAGCGGACTTTCGCTCGGAGTGGTAGTGGTGGAAGCGGCGGAATATAGCGGCTCGCTGATTACCGCCCGCCTGGCGTTGGAACAGAACCGCGAAGTCTTTGCTGTGCCGGGAAATATAACTTCCGCCCAAAGCTTCGGTCCCAATCATCTAATAAAACAGGGGGCGAAGCTGGTGGACCAGTGGATGGACGTGATTGAGGAATTCCCTGCCGAAGTTCGCATGCAACTTTTGCCGCCCCTTGAGGCGTCAGAAGGAGAACCCATAGGGGCGCAATCGGCCACACTATTTGAGGCATCGCTTACGCCGGACCAGAAGGCGGTGTTTGAAACTTTACGGGCCGATCAGACATCCTTTGTGGATGATATTGTGGGCGCAGCGAAGATTGCGCACCCGAAAGTTTTGGCCGCACTGCTCGCATTGGAGATGAACGGATTGATCCGGCAGTTGCCGGGAAAGAATTTTATCCGTAAACTGTAGGGCAGGGAATCAACGTGACAAGTTATGGAATCAAATTCACGCTATCAAGGATACAGCGTGACATGGATAGGAATTGAGATTGCCTCCTCGAAAGGATCGAAGCTGATAGCTGGAAATCGGTAGCTGGATGCTTTTCATACGGACTTATGGGTAAATCGCTGGTTATCGTGGAGTCGCCTGCCAAGGCGAAGACTATTAATAAATATCTCGGATCGGACTTTCTGGTGAAGGCGTCCATGGGACACATCATGGATCTTCCCAAGAAGGAGCTGGGGGTCGATGTCGAACACGGCTTCCGGCCGACATACATCAACATTCCCTCGCGCAAGGAAGTCATTACCGAATTGAAGTCGGCAGCGAAAAAGGCCGACGCCATCTACCTGGCTGCTGACCCTGATCGTGAAGGTGAGGCGATCTGCCAGCACCTACACGAACTGCTGAACTCCAGCAAGACCAAGTTCTATCGCGTGCTCTTTAACGAAATCACCCGCGACGCCGTGCGCGAGGCCTTTGAGCACCCGCGCGAGATCGATGCGCACCTTGTGGATGCGCAACAGGCGCGCCGCATTCTTGACCGCCTGGTGGGCTATCAGGTCAGTCCGTTGCTTTGGGATAAAGTCCGGCGCGGTATTTCCGCCGGACGCGTGCAAACCGTGGCCCTGCGTCTGATTGTGGAGCGCGAGCGGGAGATCCAGGCCTTCCAGAAGCACGAATACTGGACCATCACTGCCAACGTGGAAGGCAAAAAGCCTCCCGTGTTTGAAGCACGTCTGGCCAAGTACCTGGGCAAAGACATTGAAATTCCTGACCAGTCGACGGCAGACATGGTGACGGCCGCCATTAAGGCTTCCAACCTCGTCGTGCAGTCGGTTACCACCAAAGAGAAGCGTAAATTCCCCGTGCCGCCGTTCATCACCAGCAAGCTCCAGCAGGAAGCTTCGCGCAAATTACGCTTCTGGGCCAAGAAGACCATGATGGTGGCGCAGCATCTCTATGAGGGCATTGAGATTGGAGCTGAAGGCGCCGTCGGACTCATTACTTATATGCGTACGGATTCCACTCGGGTCTCCGAAGGCGCCCTAACCGCCGCCCGCGAGTATATCCAGAAGACATACGGAAACGATTATCTGCCTGCGGAAGCCATCCATTACCGCAGCAAAAAGGGTGCACAGGATGCGCACGAAGCCATCCGGCCTACGGATGTTTTGCGGACTCCCGACTCTCTGCGCAAGGTTTTGGGTCCTGATGAACTGAAGCTCTACAAGCTAATCTGGCAGCGCTTTGTGGCATCGCAAATGACTCCTGCGGTATTTGACCAGACGACCATTGATATCGCGGCGGGTGATTACACCCTGCGCGCCACCGGCTCCGTGGAGAAATTCAGCGGCTTCCGTAAAGTTTACGAAGAGGGCAAGGACGAAAAAGCCGAGATGGAAGAGGACGAGGAGCTGAAACTCCGTCTTCCACAAGTGACCGAGGGCGAGCCCTTGACTCTGCACAAGCTTCTGCCGGAACAGCACTTTACCGAGCCGCCGCCGCGCTTTAACGAAGCGACCCTGGTGAAGATGTTGGAAGAGAAGGGCATCGGACGGCCTTCCACTTACGCCAGCATCCTTTCCGTCATCCAGAACCGGGAGTATGTGGAGAAGAACCAGGGACGGTTCTACCCCACCGAACTCGGCATGCTGGTGAACGACATGCTGGTGAAAAACTTCAGCGATATTTTTGATGTCGCTTACACGGCGCGGATGGAAGAAGAGCTGGACGACGTCGAGGACGGTAAACTCTCCTGGACGGATGCGCTGGGCGAATTCTACACGAAATTCACCAAGGACCTCCGCGTGGCCGAACGCGACATGGTGGACATCAAGGGTGAAGGCATTCCCACCGACGTCATCTGTGAGAAATGCGGAAAGCCCATGGTGATTCGACTGGGCCGCAACGGGCAATTTATGGCCTGCACCGGTTACCCGGAATGCGACGGCACCAGCGATCTGCCTCCCGACCTTGCCGCCAAGTACGCCAGCGCCGGGCCGCCGGCACCGGAAGTGGCGGCGGAAAATTGCGAGAAGTGCGGCAAGCCCATGCTGGTAAAGCGTGGCCGCTTCGGCTACTTTGTGGCCTGCACCGGTTATCCGGAATGTAAAAGCACCAAGAAGATTATTATGAAGGAAGGTCTTGCCACGGCCGTGGGCGACCAACCGCTGGAGGACAAGTGTCCCGACTGCGGTAATAATCTGGTGATCAAGCATGGCCGCTTTGGGCAATTCACTGCGTGCAGCAATTACCCCACCTGCAAATACGTGAAGCGCGAAACGCTGGGAATTCCCTGTCCGGAAAAAGGCTGCTCGGGTGAACTGGTGGTGCGCCGCACGCGATTTAAGAAGACGTTTTACGGTTGCAGCCGCTACCCTGACTGCAAATTCACTTCATGGGATAAGCCCATTGCTGAACCCTGCCCTAATTGCGGTTCGCCCATCCTGGCGGATAAGTTTGACAAGAAGAGCGGCGAGACTACCCGCCACTGCATCGTCGAAACCTGCAAGTATGAGAAGGTCATGGCGTAAGGCGATTTTGGATTAAGGAACAGCGTAATCTTAGGGCGGCCTGAGCGACAGGTCTCCGGTTTGTAACGGTTGAATAACGGTAATCCGCACTCGTCAATGGCCAGTGCTCGATGCCCCAATCCAAAATCGCAAATCCAAAATCCAAAATTGTCTCAATCGCCATCGACAACGGGATACCCCTTCGCCGTCCAGTCGTCGCCAAAACGTTGAGGAATGTCGAGGGCTTTGAGATTGGTGAATCCCATCTCCTTCAGCGTTTGAAGTGCGGGACGGATGTTGGGGCAATGGCTCCACGGGCAGCAACCGCAATAGATGACGATCTGCTGATTGCGGGGAAGCTTGGCAACGAGCTTCTGCAAGGCCGCAAGCCCATCCGCTTGGGAAGCAGCCCCGACGTATTTTGATCCGGGGATGTGTGCCATCTCGTACATCGTGCGGAAGCCAACATGGATCAGTACGATGTTTCCCGATTTCACCACAGCCAGTTGGCTGTTCAGTTGTGCTGGAGATATCAAGTCAGAGGGCGTTATCGCGTGTTGGTTTTCTGCGGCCATGACCACGATGCTGGCGAATACCGCAAAGATCAGAGCATTTACTAGTGGGTGTTTCAGGGACATGTTTTATTTCCTTCCGTTGGTTCTTTCCTCAGGATTTCTTCTTGCCCAAATGGCGGGCGAGCCAAAGCGCGCCTTGCACGGGTGAGTGTTCAAGCATTTCCACGCGCGCTTGCGGAGCGAAGCGGCGAAGGTGGCGTATAAACGAATCGCGGATCAGCTTGCTCGACTTGAACACCCCGCCGGAGGTCACCACATGTGTCATGCTGCGTGTCCAGCCCGCCCGCTTGAGCAATGCAACGGCAAGTTCAGCAAGGTCGCGTCCCGCGTCGTCGCAAAGATGGCGCGCCACCAGGTCGCCTTCGCGGGCCGCCTCCATCACCAGCGGAAAGAGCGCTGCCACTTCCTGTTGTTCAAGTTGCGCTGTAACGACGTCGGTGATGATACGTAGGCGAAGATGACGGCAAATTCTTTCTTGCAGCAAAGTGTTCGGCCCGCGTCCGTCGGAAGCTTGGATCGCGGCCGCCACCGCCTTGCGGCCCACGTCGTAGCCCGAGCCGCCATCGTCAAAGGGAATTCCCCAGCCCCCGGCGCGCATCAATTTGCCTTGCTCATCGCGCGCGAAGGCAATGGAACCCGTTCCGGCAATGACAATGATACCAGGAGCGTCCCGTACTGCCGCCGCAAGGGCAATGGCTGCATCAGTGGTTAGCAGATGGCGGCGGGCGGGAATATGCTGTCGCATCCATTTGATGAGTGTGCGGTGTGCGGCCCGGCGGTCGATTCCTGAGATGCCTGCGCCGACTGCTTCCAACAAAGGTGGATGCGCCTTGCGCGCTACGGCCATCGGGAATCCTGCCTCACGCAAACAGGCGTGAAAGGCTTTCAGCAATTCCCGTTCAGCCACCCGAAAGCCCACTTTAATGGGATTGGATGGCCCTGCTTCGGCGCACCCCAATGGGTTGCCGTCACCATCTGCCAGCCACGCTGTAGTGCGCGTGCCACCGCCATCGATTCCGAGAAAGCAAGCCATAAAGCGATCAGCCACCAGCTTTTAGTCCGGATATTAGACACGGGCTGAAAGGTCAGAGTTTACTCCTGCACGGAGATGACGTGCAGAACTTCATCCATCGTGGTCCAACCGCTTTCGAGCAGCCAGACGGAATAATCCTTCAGCGTTTTCATTCCATTGTTAATTGCCAGGACGGAGATTGCGTCGGAAGTGCCTCCGGCCGCCACCAGCCTTCGCAAGTCAGGATTCATACGCAGAACTTCGTACACACCCACGCGCCCGCGATAACCCGTCCCCGAACACTGGTCGCACCCAAGATTGCGGTAGAAGGTGAATTGCCGCCCGGGGTCAAGACCCAGATATTTGAGCGAAATATCATCCGGAGTATAACTTTCCTTGCAGGCTTGGCACAAACGGCGCGCCAGGCGCTGGGCGATGATGCCGAGGGTGGAACTGGACATCAGAAAGGGGTCAATCTTCATTTCCTCCAGGCGGGCAAAGACACTGGCGGCATCGATGGTTCGAAGGGTGGTGAACACCAGATGGCCGGTCAGCGCGGTCTCTACGATAAGGTTGGCGGTTTCCTTGTCGCGGGTTTCGCCCACCAGGATGACGTCAGGATCCTGAAGCAGAAAGGAGCGCAGAATGGAGGCTAAGTCGAGACCAATGTCTTTCTGCGCTTGCACCTGATTGACGCGGGGCAGGTCGTACTCAATAGGGTCCTCTGCCGTTGAGATATTGACGTCGGGATCATTGAGCTCCGCCAGGGCGCTATAAAGTGTGGTGGTCTTTCCCGCGCCCGCCGGCCCCGTTACGTAAGTGGCGCCGTAAGGTTGCGCAATCATCTCGCGTACCACTTCCAGCACTTCCGGATGCAGGATGAGTTTGTCGAGCCCCAGCAGGGTGCTTGATTTGTCGAGAATGCGGAGGCAGATCTTTTCGCCCCATTTGGAAGGAATAGTGGAGACACGAAAGTCAATGGGGCGATCTTCCAGCCTTACGCTGAATCGGCCGTCCTGTGGAAGCCGCTTTTCTTCGGTGTCGAGCCTGGCAATCATCTTAAGGCGGGAGATCAATCCCATTTGGACGCCTTTGGGCAGCACCTGGACCACTTGCAGTGCGCCGTCAATGCGGAAGCGGATGGTGAGATCTTCTTCCTGCGGCTCGACGTGAATATCGCTGGCGCCCTTCTTGATGGCCAGCGCCAGAATCTTGTTCGCCAAGCGGATTACGGGCTCGTCGTCAGCAGTGGGAGAGAGGTCAGTGACGCTTTCAGGCGATTGGGATCCCTGCACCACTTCCAGGGACTTCTGCGCATCGGATTGCAAGGATTTTAGGATACTCTCCGTCGAATCTGACCGCATGGTCTGCGATTCGTTTTCCAGGATCTTAACCGCTGAGTTGCTCCTGGCTGCCGTCGAGGTCTGATCGCGCGCTTCACTTTCCTCTCCCTTGCGCACGAGTTCAGCATAGCTAGTGCTCATGAAGCGCTTAAAGTCGTCTTCCGAGGTGACTGCCGGCTCGATAATCACTCCTTTGATGATACGATGCACGTCATCGAGCGCTGCAAGGTTGTTAGGGTTCACCATCGCCAGCGTCAGTCGGTTGTTGGAAAACGCAATGGGTAGGATGCGGTGCTGCTGTATCATCTGACTCGGCAGGAGTCTGATCACCCGCGGATCAAATTGCAGCTTGGCGAGATTGAGGTATTCAATTCCTGTTTGCTGATAGGCGTCCTCAAGACGTTCGGCAAGCACGCGGCTCATGGAAAGAGCCACTTTGGAACTTGTCAGCAGCACTTCGTCAAAGGTGGCCTGCTCCAGCACCGAGCAGGTAGTCGGCTCCACTGCCACCACGGTCGCCACACGCGGTTTTCCCGTCAGCAGCGCCATCTCCCCGAAAGACATGCCTGTTCTCAATTCGCTGAGCAGAAAGTCGATGCCGGTATTAGGGTCTTTTTTGCGGACTTCCACCCTGCCGGCCGTGATGAAAAACATGGCGTCGCCAGGTCCGCCTTCTTTGACAATGGTTTGCTGCGGGGCAAATTCCCAGGGGCGCAATCGGCTTTCGATCAGCATGCACTCTTCGTAGGGAAGGCCGCTGAACAGGCGGATCTTCTGCAAGTAGTGGGTTTTGTCGAGAGCCTGCGCCCGCTCCTCCGCAGCACGTGCCGCAACGCTGTCTGTCTTTCCCACTATGGGTGATCCCGCGGGCATTGCCGCGGCCCCGCGAGCAGGGCCGGAGCTGCGTGTGCCTGGCCGCACCGTCTCCATTGCCACCGGTCTTTTGCATTGCTGGCACTTGGGCTCGTATGCCAGGTCTGCCAACCGTGCGTTATCGAGCTTTACCGGGGTGCCGCAGCGTTTACAGAAGACGACCATACCGCACTCTCCTGGCAAAGGTTAACCGTTGATGTTTCCGTCTCCCATGGGCGAAAACGGCACTCTTTCCTTTGACGTCAACATGCAACCCGCACCAAAGGTTAGGCTTTGAGCCATTATACGCGTCCGGAGAGGTGCGTCCAACTGCTGCCGACGCTTGTTGGGAACTGGCAGTGCCAATTTCATGCCAAACTCGACTCCTGGCTCTTCTTCACCGCGACTGCACTTTCGTACCAGCAGAACGATGAAGGCTTGACACAAAGGGTCCACCAGCGTTTAATAAGCGGCGATGGTGAATTTGACGGCCGTCAAGTTGTTTGGGCCGTCCAATAAGGCGGTTTTTTCGCCGGGTAGCGCGAGCAAGGTCGGAAGGCATTATTGGTCCCTTCTCATTAGCCCCATTCGCACCCCATAGTAAAGTGGATAGCGGGACCCGCCGATGAATCCATTGGAGGTGTTCCGCTGTCCGGTAGCATTTCCGGAATTGTATGCTTGGAATCACTGTTATCAACCTGACGCAGGCCAAATGGCGGCCGGCAGCGGGCTGGAGGATCGATGCAGATCAGGAAAGATCCCATATCCTTGAATTGGGTCATCCAGGAAGATGGCGAGACCACCTGGCCGAATCTCAAAGGATGTCCGTATTGCCCGGGCCAGGAAGCTTTGACCCCGCAAACGATCTATTCCCACACCGGCGCCCTTGGCGGGTGGGACGTTCGGGTTACTCCTCACTTGCGCCCGCTCTATCGCATTGAAGGCGATGTGCAGAGGAGCGGCGAGGGTGTTTACGACAGGATGCGCAACCTGGGGGCGCATGAAGTGGTGATCGAAAACCCTGACCACCGGCTGCGCCTTTCGCATCTCAGCGATGAAAACATCGCGCAGGTCGTGCGGGCCTTCGTTTCCCGCATAGTGGACCTTAAGAAGGACCGCCGATTTCGCTACGTCAGCGTGTTCCGCAATCAGGGCAAGCTAGCAGGGCAGGACCCTGACCATCCGCATTCTCAAATTACCGCAACTCCCTTTATTCCACGCCGGATCGTGTATGAACTTCGTTCGCTGCAACGTTACTTTTCCGTGAAGGAGCGCTGCCTGATTTGCGACATTGCCCAACAGGAAATTGCCAAGCAGGAGCGCACCGTTGAGTGGGACGATGAGTTTGTGGCCTACTGCCCGTTTGCCTCACGCGTACCCTATGAAATGTGGATTCTCCCCGTTAACCACGGTTGCGCCTTTGAAGAGGATATGATCACCTGGGAGCGTCAGTTGCATTTTGCGCGCTTCCTTAAGTCCGTCTTGTTGCGGCTGGAAACCGTGGCCCAGGACTATCACCTTGTTTTGCACACCACGCCCAATTCAACGGCCAAATTCGAACGTTCCGACCTTTGGCGCACCTTGCGTGACGATTTCCATTGGCACTTTGAACTCGTTCCGGTGCGCCTCTCCACCGCGCGATCCTACTTTCTCAAAGAGGTTTATTACAACTCGGTGCTGCCCGAGCGCGCGGCGGAGGAACTGCGCAAAGTTAACATCGAGGAACTTACACACGCTTAATCAAGGCCCTACTCCAGCGGCACTTCCTTCAGCACATCGTCCCAGTGGCCGGTGGTAATTTCCCAGCGTCGCTTTTCCTGCCGGGCCAATTCTTCCTGGTCAGGATAGAGTTCGAGTTTGATCTGCGGGTCGCGATAATGGGCTTCTTCCAACGCCGCCCAGTCACGCCAAACCATCACGATTTTAAAATCCCATGCTGGCGTCTCCGAGTGGAAGCGCCGTTCATAGAGTTTTTCGCTCTGCAGGATGCCTTCTTTCATGAGTTGTTGTAGAACGGGATTGTGGTTTTTTTTATAGAGCGCCAGCCATTCGGCGCCGGCGCCTGGCGCCACCTTGTAGTAGTACTCGATCACAAGAGGCGTGCCGCCTTTATCGGTTTCTTTTGATTGCATGAATTCTCCTTCTTCGGTGGTCTTAGTTAATTAAGAATTGGAACGATGCCCTTTCACTCTTGGGCCAACCATCCCATTGTATCCCCTTTGCCTCGACCGGAGGGCGAACTGCGCTGCTGCCGCCAGTCGTTCGCACCGGTGTCCATGCCTGGGGAGCTGTCTTGTCAGCGGTGTAACTCCACCACGTCCTTATCTTCCAGCACATGATCGCGGTTTACCATCTGGCCTTCGAATCGGCCTTCGCGCCAAAGACGGGCATACTTGAGCTGGGCCAAAAAATCGTGGTGGACGTGGGCTGCAAGGTCGATCAAATGTGAGCCGCGCTTCAGGACGTAGGGTGCAACCAACTCCAACTTTTTTCCCGGCGCCTTGGTGTAGACGCGAATGACATCCAACATTTCGAACACTGTCTGCCGCAGTCCTTCAAGCCCCTCACCAGTTTCTGCGGAAACCCGGGTCAGCTCAAATCGCTCGCCGTACAAGTCACGGAGGATTTGGAGATCCTCCGGGGTGCCGCTTATGTCGATCTTGTTAGCCACCAGCAGAGTGCGTTTGCGCATCCATCCGGGCGTGTTCGGTACTTCGCCCAAATTGAGTTGCACCTTGGCGTTTGCCACCTGGCCAAGCGTTGTCTCAAGATCCTCCAACAGGTCGGGGTCGCTCAGGTCCACCACCAGCAGGACAGCGTCGGCATTGCGGATGATCTGGTAGAGCCACGACTCAGGGAAGTCCGGATGGACCGGAGGCAGGTCCACCAGTTGGACTTGCACATCTTCAAACGGCATCATGCCGGGCAGCGGCACTCGCGTGGTGAAGGGATAATCCGCCACTTCGGGCTGCGCGTGCGTGAGCTTGCGCACCAGAAGCGACTTGCCGCTGTTGGGCGGCCCTACCAGGGCCACCTGCCCGATGCCCTCTTTATCAACACGGTGGATCAGTCCAGCGCGGCTGGGGGGCCGCCGTGATGCCTCAGCCCGCAACTTGGAAAGCCGGCGTTTCAGTTCGGCCTGCATCTTTTCCGTGCCCTTGTGGCGCGGAATTGTGGCCATCATTTCTTCCAGGGCCGCGATCTTTTCCTCCGTCGTCTTGGCGGTCTTGAACCGTCGCTCCGCTTCCAGGTAAATTGGGGTAAGGTTTGCAGGCATGTTAATTCAGTGTATGGGCTGTGCCTAATAGAAACTGAACTGAATTCTACTCTACCTTTATTTTCATGAACATAAGGGGTCGAATTTTTTGGCTTTTGTTTTCAACAACATAATGGCTACGTCCAAAATCGACCTTTGCCTTCCTTTATTTTCAATAACATAATGGCTGAAGCCTTCATTTTTTGCCCCCACGCGTTTTTATGGCCTGCCGTCAGTAATTTTTCTAAGTTATTTATTTTCAATAGTATGCAGTCTTAGCATTTTTCGCTGAAAGCAGCTAACCTATTTTGTTTGATAAACATAATGGCTGGCCTCGAGTTGTTGGCGGGCTTTTTCCCCATTCCCGGTACCCTGAAGTTGTCTGCCAGCAGAGGTGCGTCATTCCACCCTGGGGCGTTGGTCGCGTTAATAGGCTAGCACGAGGCATTCCACGGGGTCGGAAAAGGCGGCAAATGGGCAGCCGGATAAGACAATTATTCCGAAATTTCTTCGCGGTTTTCCACAAGCAGGAACTCTTACATCCGAGTTCTTACGTTCGATCCAAATACTTGTTTCACACATCGGAAATTTACACGTGCTACGATTCGTGGCTTGTGCGACCTTAAACCGGGAGACCGTGTCATGCGAGCCAGCATCATTTCAGTGCTCACTGTGTTTTTGATTTTTCTAAGCCAGACCGTTTCCGCGCAGACTGCCGATCCGCAGGGCGCTTCCAGGTCTTCATTGTCGGCGCCTGCGGGAAACCGGCCAACCAAGATCGATCCTGCCGGAGAAACTGTTCTGCCCAGTGGAAGACTGATTACTCCCCTCGGCAAGCAGGTTAGAGTCGCGCCGCACCCTTATGGTCTGGCTCTGAGCCCCGACGGTAAGACTCTGGTGACGGTCAACAGCGGCATCATGCCTTTCTCCGTGTCGATCATCACGGGGCTCGACAGTTCTCAACCCCAAGTGGCACAGATTCCGCCCACGCTGAATTCCAACGATGATGATCCTCAAAGCGTTTTTCTGGGCGCGGCCATCGCCCCGGACAATCGCACGCTCTATGTCTCCGAGGGCGACAACGGAAAGATTGGAGTGTTTGACCTGGTGACGCATCAGCGGCTTGACTCACTCAGCCTTGATGGAACGATCCAAGGCAAGACTTTTGAGCACAGCCTGACGGGCACTTTGGAGCTGTCGCGCGACGGCCGCCGCCTGTTTGTGCTCGACCTCGCGCATTTTCGCATGGTTGTCGTGGATGTGCGGGCGAAGCAGATCCTTGCCAGCCTTCCGGTGGGCCGCATGCCCTTTGGATTGGCGCTGTCACCAGACGGGAAGCGCGCCTACGTTTCGAACGTGGGCATGTTCCAGTATTCGCTGGTGCCCGGCTACGATCCCAAAGACCCGCGGCACACCGGGTTGGAATTTCCCGCGTTCGGATTTCCTTCGAAAGAAGCGGAGGAAGGCGCCACCGTGGAGGGCAAGAAGATTGCCGGACTGGGCGACCCCAATCTTCCGGATTCGAACTCTGTTTTCGTCATTGATATTCGCGACCCGGCAAAACCCAACGTGGTGGCGAAAGTTCGCACCGGAATTCCTGTGGGCGATAAATCGGTGGGCGGCTCGAGCCCCGGAGCCGTGGTGGCGGGCAGGAAGGAGATTTTCGTCTCGAACGCCGCGCAGGATAGCATCAGCGTGCTCGATGCGCGAACGAATCATGTGAAGAAGACGATCGTGTTGGAACCCGACCATTCTGTAAGAGGCCTGCGTGGAGTGCTGCCCTTCGGTATGGCGCTCAGCCCAGATAAAAAACGGCTTTATGTGGCGTGCAGCGGCATTAACGCTGTGGCTGTGCTGGATGCTCATAGGGGTAAGGTTCTAGGATATCTGCCCACCGCATGGTTCCCGGCTCGCGTGGCCCTGAGCGCCGACAACCAAACTCTTTACGTTGCCAATGCCAAGGGATTTGGGGCAGGACCCAACGGAGGGCCGGATTATCACCCCGGGCCGGAAGGATCTTATATCGGGGACATCATGAAGGGGACGGTTTCGATCATCCCGTTAGGTACAGATGACCAATGGGACACCAAATCCTTTCAGGTGATGCGTGAAAATGGCTTCCTCCCACTTTCTGCTTCAACCTTCCCGCAATACGAGGATTATGAAGGCAGTGTGAGGAGCACCGCTGAATATGTAAAAAAGCACTCGGGGTGCCACTTTTTCCAAGGTTGTAGGGACTTCTTCGATTGGATTCAGATTCCCCCTCCCCCGCTGGGCGGAGCCATCAAGCACGTCGTCTTCATCGTGAAAGAAAACCGCACTTTCGACGAAATGTTCGGCGACCTGCATCCGGATGATGCTTCCTTTGCCGGTCTTCTTTCGCTCGCCCGCTGGGGTGAGACCGCTGAGGTGAAGGACAAAGATCAACCCACCGTGGAAGATGGCCACGTCACACCCAACCACCATGCCCTGGCGCGGCGGTTTGGGATCAGTGACAACTTTTACGTTGAGTCCGACGTCTCTGTGGATGGCCATCACTGGCTGGTGGGAAACTATCCTAACGAGGTTTTGGAAACCGCCGTGCCTGCAGGTTACGGCGGGCACTTCAGCTTCGATGCGGACGATGATGTGCCCGGCCGGCTCGCCATCGGGTCCACGCATCCTTTTCCGGAGACCTTTCTGGAAGCCGGTTCGCTGTGGGAGCAGCTTTCGCGCAAGAAGATCACCTTTCGCAACTATGGCGAGGGGTTGGAAATTGCCGGATATGACGAGGGAGTTGGAGACCAGCCCACGGGGATTCGCGAGGCCACCAACATGCCGATGTCCGAGGCCCTTTTTGAAAACACCTCGCGCGATTACGCCACGTTCAACACCAATATTTCCGACCAGTACCGCTACGGCCAGTTTGAGCGCGAGTTTCAAATCCGTTATGCCAGTGGCAAGGAGCCGCTGCCGCAATTCATTTATATCTGGCTACCGAACGATCACACGGCTGACCCGCGGCCGGATGATGGCTACCCTTACCGCGCCTCCTATGTGGCGGATAACGATCTGGCGCTGGGCAAACTGGTGCAACTGCTTTCCCACAACCCGTTTTGGAGCGACATGGCAATTTTTGTGACGGAGGACGACGCGCAGGACGGCAGGGATCATGTTGATGCGCATCGCAGCGTTTTGATGGTCATCAGTCCCTACGCGCGGCGCGATTATGTTTCGCACGCCCATACCAGCATTGCCAGCATCCTGAAGACATTTGATCTGACCCTTGGATTGCCCTACCTGAATCAGTTTGATGCCGCCGCCACCGACCTTACGGACTTCTTCACGGATCAGCCGGACTTCACGCCCTACGATGCGCTGCCCAGCGATCTGCGCATCTTTGATCCCGCCAAGGTTCGCGAGACGGGATTGGACGTAAAGGCGCATCAGGGCACGCCGCTGGACGACCCCAATCTTATACGCCGTGATATTCAGGATCATGATCACGATTGATTTGATCTGCCCCGTAAGCGCCTTGAATGCGGTCGCAGCAGCCAGCGCCTTTCCGTGACTGGAGTTGAAACGGGTGATTACCGTGGCGTGAGCGGAAGGTGGTTTGTGCTACCGCAGCCGCGTGCCTCAGGGCACATTGCACCGGGCACATTAAATTCACGTTTTCGCCCACAGTTGGTTCTATCTATCCGCTGTGGCGGGGGAATAAGTGAACTCGACTTCAGATGACACCGGCAGCGGTTGGAGGGACCGTGTCGTAAGTTTGGATGGCGATAGATCAAAGTAAGTGTGCACACCGTGCGCGGTAAGCGTGACGTGATGCTTTCCCGGCGGAATTGTTGAAAGTAACAGCGTATAACTATCTTCCATCAACTTGTCGGCAACAACATGCCCGTCTAATTCCAGGGTGTAGGATTTTGGGAATTTGCCCAGCGTTCTCCAATTTAATGGGAGCTTGTTGTCTTTCACGACGGTCTCGAAGGGGGCTGATAGAGTCATCACGGTGATATCCGGCGTCTCATTCCGGTAGAGGGAGAGAATTGCCTTCGTGAGGTTCATATAGTAATACCCCCAGCCCCCGCAGCCCCGGTAGGCGCATTGGTCCATTTGGGTGGGCTCAATGTCGTCGCTGAACTCAAGATTGTACTCATCGCCGTAGATGTCATGGGCGGGGCCAAAACCCATGCCTTCGGCCTGGCCAACAAATTCGTTCCACTGGTGGATTTGAACGAACTTCGGATGGTTCTCAAAGGCGACTTCCCAGCTCTCCAGATAGGGTGATCCGTGGTCGCGGCCGACGGCTTGCGGATGAAGCCAACCGCCCGGCATGGGGAAGCTTGAAGGTGTGACGACGGTCTCCTCGGCGATTCCGTCGCGGCGCGTCACCGCTTGCCGAATGGGGCCATCCATCCACGACCAAAGGCCGCAATCATTCACATGCGTGTCCTGGAGTTGTGAACCCAAATAGCGCACGGTCCAATCCGGCGCGACGATCCCGCTAGTCCCCACCTTGATTTCAGGACAGGTAAGCCTCACGTGATAGAGGATGGCCAACAGTGGTTTGCCATGATAGTAAAGCCAGAGGTTCTTGTATTCGGGGTTGTCGAGAAAGTTCGCTTTCGTCCACGCGATGACGTTATTCATCCGCTGGACGCCGTTCGGGACTAGTTTGCCGTTCTGGAGGCCCAGCATGATCACCAGCTTGGGTGGATGCCTGCCCTCCTTTTCCAATTGACGATAAGTTTGGAAGAGCAGGGCGGTGGTGGCTTCAATCTCCCCAGTGCTGCTTTCGTGCTTTTCCCATTCCGGATGCATCCAAAGCATATTGCTCCAGTCGAGCAAAAGCCAGTCGATGCCCAGATCCTCAAACCACTCTTCATGCTTGCGAATCACTCTGACGTCATAGGAACTGTACTTGCCCAGGATCGGAGTGGCCTCGGCCGTTTCGTAGCTGCCGACGTTGTGCGGTGTAAAGAACGATTCGTATTGCAGGCCGATCAAACTCCCAGCGTGTTGGTCCGCTTCCAATATTCCAGAGGCTGTCGCATGGGCTGGCGGGTCAGCACCCGCGCCTTGGCAAGTCACTCCGCCTGCCAAAATGATGATGCTCAGACTTGAAAGGGCGAGAATCCAGACTTGGCGGGAAAGATTCTCATGATTTGCCTCAATGCCCTGCATAAGCGTATCTCCATTCCCGATTGGAAATTCCGTTGCATTTTGAGCTTACATCAAGGATCGGAATTTTACCTCCTCTTGAATCTTGCCAGGCGAGGGTTCAATGTGCGGTCCTAAAAGTCGAAATCACGCCCTTTCAATTGCAGGCAATGAAAAGGGCAGCGGGGTGGTTCGCTTCAGAGCAGGAATGACAATCAATGTTCAGAAGTGACTTTTGATTTCGCATTCAAGCAGTTTGCGGATATTGGGTTTCGCACCACCCGGCGGCAGGGCCGGCAATAGTGCCAGGCCTTCGGCTGCAGTAGCACGGCTCTTCTCCAACTGGCCTGAGGCCCGATAGGCTTGGGCCATGGTCAGCATCATGGAAGGCGTCTTTCCATGGCTCAGGGCAATCTCGCGCTGGGCGCATGAAACAGCGAATTCGGGATCTTGGAGCGAAGCTGGCTCCGCTTTCAGAAAGTCATTCGCTGCCTGATCGAGAATCATGGGTGAAACCCCGCCCTTAACTGCCAAAACTCTAAGAGCGGAAATGCCTTTCTTCCCGAGGACTCCGGTATCTCCAGGGGTATTGAGGATTGACTGAATGGCCCCGAGGCGCACTTGGGCATCGGCCAGAAGCGCCTTCCAGTTTTGGTTGGCGGGATCTTGTTTCAGCATCTCTTCCATGATAGCGACCATCTGAACCAAAAGCTTCCCTGCTTCAACAAGATTCCGGCGCCGATCATCAGGAGAGGCTCCTAAAGTGGGGTTCGCGGCATTTTCAAAGCCTAGTGCCTCGTCGTCCAAGACAACTTCCAGGTCTGCAAGAGCACGCAAATCATGGGGGTCTGCCGCTACAAGGTGCTGATACATTGGGACAATTTCAGCAAAGAGTGCGTTTGCTTTGGAGTATTCACCCAATTGAATCAGGGCGTTTGCCTGCTTACGCAACAACATGATGCGTAGCCGCACCGTGGAAAGTCCACCCTGGTCTGTTTTGGAAAGGGCATCGGCGTTCTGCAAGGCATCTTGAAACTCCTTGAGCGCTGCCGATGGATCAGTTGTCATTTCCACGTTGCCGATCTTCATCCGTTGGATTGAGAGACCCCGCTTGGCGCGCAGGGAACCCGGATCGATTCGGAGGGCGCGATCATTCAGCGCCAAAGACTGTCGATAGGCGGTGACAGCCGCGGCGGAATCCGCGAGACTGGCTGTGCCGCTTTGTCCCAGTTCGTCGCCAAGGGTGTTGTAGGCGGATGCCGCCTCATTAATCAGCGCGGCGGATGCATGTGGGTCTGCCGCCAACGAGTCAAAGCCATTTACAGCTTCGCGCATGACGGCAACCGCTTCCGGAGTCTTGCCAGTTTGCCACAGAATTTCGCTCTGCGACTGTTCCACCAAGGCAAGGGCCCGCATCGGTTCGTGGTCCCTCGAGTCGGAGGACGCCAGTGGCCTGGCGATGGCGAGAGCCTTGCCGAGGCTGACAAATGCTCCGGTGGGATCCCCCAGATTTTGATCGTAGGCATTTCCTTGAATATTTCCCAGCCGTGTATAGGCATCCACCAGATCGAGTTGTGTCTGGCGATCACCTTGTGCGTCCCGGGCCATGCGGTCCAGATGTTCGAGCACGCGCGTGACCAGCAGCTTTTGCACACCCGTCGAGCCGGGAAGCTGCTTGATGGCTTCATCCAGCTCAGACAGCAGGCTGTTGCTAAGTTGTCGCAAGTCTGCTGAACGTGCCTCGGCTTTGCGGCGCTCCTGGTTTGCCACATGCGCCTGCCACAGCACGCCCACAACTCCTGCAACCAGGGAAGCGGCTAGTAGCGCCGCACCTGCCAGGTGGAGCCGGTTGCGACGGATGAACTTACTGGCTCGATACTGAAGCGTGCCACGGCGTGCGGCAACTGGCAGTCCATTAAGGTAGGCGCGAAGATCGGCGGTGAGTTGTTCGACGGTGAGGTAGCGCGTCTGGGGTTCCTTGCGCAGGGCCTTTAGCAGGATCGCCTCCAGATCGGGATCGAACCGCTTGTTGGACTCATTTACGAAAGTGGGCCTGCGAGGAGGTTCTTCGCAAATCACCCGCAACAACTCTGCAGTAGTGAGCTCCTTGAGTTCGTAGGGCAGCGTCCCCGTGAGCAGGAGATACAACAGAACGCCGAGCGAGTAGGTGTCCGACGCCGTGGTGATGGTATTGCTGAGTATCTGTTCCGGACTGGCGTATTGCGGCGTGAAGGACTGGTATCCCTCGCGTGTGATTTGGCTCCCGGGGGCAGCAAGAGAAGGATGCAAGAGTTTGGCAGTTCCAAAATCCAACAGCCGCGGAGTACCATCTTCCGCCACCAGGATGTTATCTGGTTTCAAATCGCGATGAACGACAAAATGCTGATGGGCAAACTGGACGGCTTCGCAAACGCGCATGAACAAGGCGATTCGCTGCGGCAAAGGAAGACGTTGATTTTCACAAAAGCGATGGATGGGAACTCCTTCCACATACTCCATCACCAGAAACAGGTCGCCCTCGGCGGTGACACCGCCATCAAGCAGGCGGGCAATAAATGGATGCTGCAGCTCGGCGAGGATTTGGCGTTCCTGGCGGAATCTTTCCCGAAACAGGTCAGTGGCCAGGGGCAGGTCGATGAGTTTGATCGCGACCTTTTGCTCGAATTGCCCGTCGGCACGATGCGCCAGATAAACGGCACCCATGCCTCCACGACCCAGCAGACGGTCAATCTCGTACGGTCCAACTCGCTTACCCGCCGGCACACCATCCCGGCCGGCGTCGGCCTCCACCTGCCGGGATGCACTCAGTTGCTCTTCCTCTTTACAGGCCTCTAGCAGCGAGCGCACCTCGCTTGCGAGCGACCCGTCCTGCTGGCATTGGGTCTGAATCAAAGCCTCCCGTGTGTCGTCGGGAGCGGCGAGAGCTTGGTGGAAGATGGCCTCAATCCGCAGAAACCGCTCAGTCGTTTGCTCCATTGGAGTGCCAACCCCGTTAGTGGCTTGTGACCCTCAATATCAGACTGCGGAAATAGGAGACAACCTGAATCATCGTCTCATTTCATCCTCGACCATGGCTGGGGGATGACCCTGTAGAGCGAGAATTTAGGGAATCTCTGGTGGCGTTCGTGGGTGAGCTTGGATCCTGCATCACGCGGCATCCTCGACGACGCCCGGATGGAGGCGCCGGAATAGCCAGCTCTTGGTGAATTTCAGATCGCGATCGACGGTTGCCTTGGATACCTGCATCAGGGAAGCTGTTTCCTCGGCAGTGCACCCGAGAAAGTAGCGTAACTCGACGAGTTGGACCTTGTAGGCATCCAGCGTGCCCAATTCGTCCAATGCCTGGTTCAAGTCCAGCATTTCCGGGCTGTCGATATTGACCCACAAGAGGTCGTCGCTGAGAGGGACGCGTTCCCGCCCGCCGCCACGCATCTGTGCCTGGCTTTCGCGTGCGTGATCAATCAGGATCATGCGCATTACCTTGGCGGCGAAGGTGTAGAAATGCCTGCGATCACCCCACGCGGCCTTCTTTTGATTCAATAGCCGGAGGTATAGTTCGTGGACCAGAGCCGTTGCCTGAAGAACGTCAGGGTTGCGCTCCCGGCGAATATAAGCCGCAGCCACATGCCGCAGATGTGGATAGACAAGCGGCATCAGATCCTCAAAGGCTGAAGGGTCGCCGTCCTTCCACTTTGCCAATAGTAAGGTGATTTCTCCCTTGGCTGACTCCACAATGACCTCCGGGCGCGCCACCCCCAAACCTCTTCCACCGCCAGCCTACCACTTTTCTCCCAGTTTTTACATTAATTAGACAGGCCTTTTCTATCAGCAATTTGCGCCCCTTAAAAAAGAATTCTGAGGCATTCCCCCACGGTTTTGCGCTGTCTGGTTGAAGTGAAAAAAGAAATCGGCAGATTGGCAATTGATCGTGGCGCTTTCCCAAGGCGCGATTCGAATGATTGTCATTTTATTCTTCATCCCGAGGAGACCCCGATGTCAAACGAACTCAAGAGAAAATCAGGTTTCACGGAAATTGGATCCATGACCCCAGGACTGCGTCATCCAGTTTGTGTTTGGGCGATCAGTTTGAGCTTGCTGGTAGTGATGGCAGTGGTGGGTTGCGGTGGAGGCGGGAAGACAACCCCTACGCCTGTGACCCCTGCGGTTACGGTTACTTTGGGGACGGCGCCCTCATCCATGACCGTGGGGCAAACCTATCAATTCTCGGCTACGGTTTCCAACTCCACCAACACCGCCGTGACGTGGGCCGTGAATGGAACCACCGGTGGCAATTCCACGGTTGGTACGATAACGACTTCGGGACTTTACACCGCACCATCGCTGGTGCCCTCTCCGGCAAGCGTCAGCGTCAGCGCCACAAGTCAGGCGGATACTTCGGTGTCGGCTTCGGCGCCCGTCACCATCAATATTTCGTTCACCCTGAATGAGAATTCGGCATCGGTTCTGGTGACTGAGACGCAGCAGTTCACGGCGACGATTACGGGAACCGCCAACACGGGCGTTACATGGACCGTGAATGGGACCGCGGGCGGTAATTCTGCTGTGGGGACAATCTCGGGTGCGGGCCTTTACACGGCCCCCCAGGTTCCTCCTTCCCCCAGTACGGTGACGGTAACAGCCACCAGTGCCGCGTATACTTCCGTTTCAGGTTCCATCGCGGTTACCGTGTTGCCCCCACCTCTCAACGTGGCAGTGAATCCCACGGCCCTGGACCTGCAAACAAACGGCACCGTGCAACTTGCCGATACGATCACGACCACCGGCAATCTGCCGTTTTCCTCGGCCGTCACCTGGGGGGTAAAATCACCGGGGAATTCCGGAATTGCCAAATACGGATACATCACTCCGACTGGGCTCTATACGGCGCCGACAACGGTTCCTGCCGGAGCTTTGAATCCCATACCGATCTATGTAGTGAGCCAGGAGGATCCCACCAAATTCGCCATTTCCTATGTCACCGTCACCACGACCCCCGTCCTGTTGACCATATCCACCACCACCCTGGCGAACGGAGTGGCGAATGCACCCTATAGCGCCACGGTTTCCGCCTTTGGTGGGGCACAGCCCTACGCGTGGAGTGTTCCTCCCAATGTGCTACCCCCTGGCCTTACTTTAAACAGTTCTACCGGAGTCATTTCCGGCACTCCGACAACTGCGGGTACGTTCCCCTTCAAGGTCACGGTGACTGACCAGACTTCGCCGACGCCTGAGACACAGAGCGCCAGCCTGACTATCACCATTATCCCGCAATTGAGTATTACCACGGCTTCGCTGCCGGCGGGTTCTGTGGGGTCGACCTATAGCGCCACCCTCAATGCCACGGGCGGCATGGGACCTTACACGTGGACCCTCACCTCGGGAACGCTGCCGTCGAATTTGGCGCTGGCCGGTAATGTGATAAGCGGTATCCCGGCGACGGGCACGGGAGCCACGGCGGGACAATCGTACCCCCTTACCCTAACGGTGAAAGACTCTGGAACGCCCCAACAAACTCAGACCTTCACGCCGACCCTCATCATCTATAATGGCGTGGCGATCATCACAACCTCACTCAGCACTGGTTTCGTTGGCCATGTCAGCACGACCTATACGATAACGGCAGTGGGAGGTTTGGGGCCTTACTCGTGGAGCATCGTTTCGGGATCGCTGCCGCCAGGGCTGTTCTCGCCCACCCCCTCCCCGACAGGGCTGAGTTATGTCATTTCGGGAACCCCCACCACGTCAGGAACTTACCCCTTTACCATCCAGATAGTTGATGCAAACAACGTGACCAGGCAGCAGCCTCTTAGCATAACGATCACCACCGTGCTGAGTTTTGCCCAGCCGACGTTGCCCTCTGGGGATGTGAACCAGGCTTACACTACCACTCTCACCGCGAGCGGCGGGTTGGCACCCTACACCTGGAGCTACACAGGGCTGCCGACATGGTTGGCCGCGACGCCCTCGACAACGCTTAGTTCGACTCTGGCGGGCACACCCACAACGACAGGAACTTTTGGCTTCACAGTGAAACTGGCGGATTCGAGCGTGCCTCCGCAGACCCAAACTTGGAACCTGAGCACCACGGTATATGCGGGACTCGCCATCACCACGACCTCCCTCAACACCGGTTTCGTTGGGCATGCCAACACCACCTATACGATAACGGCGGTGGGAGGACTGGGGGCTTACACTTGGACCATTGTTTCGGGATCACTGCCGCCAGGGCTGTTGCCTCCCACCCCCTCCCCAACGGGGCTGAATTACATCATATCCGGTACACCCACAGTGGCAGGAACATATCCCTTCACCATCCAGATTGTTGATGCAAACAACGTGACCAGGCAGCAGCCTCTTAGCATAACGATCACCACCGTGTTGAGTTTTGCCCAGCCGACGCTACCCTCGGCGACGGTGAATCAGGCCTATACGACCACTCTTACCGCGAGCGGTGGGTTGGCTCCTTACTCTTGGAGCTACACAGGACTGCCGACATGGTTGGCCGCGACGCCCTCGACAACCCTCAGTTCGACTCTTGCGGGAACGCCCACAACGACAGGAGCTTTTGGCTTCACAGTGAAACTGGCGGATTCAAGCGTGCCGCCGCAAACCCAGTCCTATACCCTGTCCTCCTCCATTTACGCCGGGCTGACCGTCACTGTCACGTCATTGCCCTATGGTTTTCAGGGGACGCTCTACAGCCAGCAGCTCGGTGCGGCGGGTGGCAGCGGGAACTATTCCTGGAGCATCACGGCAGGTACTCTGCCTGCAGGGTTCTTACCACTGCCCACGTCGGGGCTTATTTCGGGGACACCTACCGCGACAGGAACGTATAACTTCACTGTCCAGGTGATGGATACAACCACCTCGAAGACCGCAACGCAGCCTCTCAGCATCTTGATAACCACCGCGCTGGGCTTCACCACGGCGACGTTGCCCGGTGGGGCGGTGGGGACAGCTTACACCACCTCGCTCCCAACCCCCACGGGGGGGACGGCGCCTTTGACCTACAGTGTTACCTCCGGCTCCCTACCCGCAGGGTTGAATCTGAACACTTCGACGGGAGCCATTACAGGTACACCCTCGGCGGGAGGAACCTCTAACTTCAGCGTGAAGGTGACGGATTCAAGTGTGCCGCTACCAGCCCAGAGTCAAACCCAGTCGTTTAGCATCTCAATCCTGGGTATCACCACCACCTCGTTGCCCAGCGGTGTCGAGAATCAGGTTTACGACACCAGCGGCTACCAGCTCACGGCGACGGGCGGCAGTGGGAACTATACTTGGAGCCTCACTTCGGGTAGTCTTCCCACAGGGTTTTCAACACTGTCCTCGTCCGGGCTCATTTCAGGTACCCCCACAGCTACTGGTACGTTTAAATTCACCGTGCAGGTGTTGGATACAACTACGAGTCTTACTGCCACGCAGTCGCTCAGCATCACGGTCAATGCGACAGCCGCTTGCTCGGATTCGGGCAGCGAGTCGCTCCTCAAGGGGCAATACGCCTTCGGCCTGAGCGGATATACTGAGTCGGGCTTCCTGGCTGTGATCGGTTCCTTTACGGCCGATGGCACCGGTAAGATCACGGCGGGAACACTCGATAGCAATGGCACCCTCGTCCAATCTGGCGCGACCATCGATCCTACTCAAAGCTCTTACTCGGTGGGTTCGAACCACCTCGGCTGCGCTACTATCGCAACCAGTTCGGGCACCTTCACCACAAGGCTTTCCATCGGTGGCGTAACCTCAAACGTGGCGACAGCAGGCCGCTTAGTCGAATGGGATAATGCCACCGACGCCACCTACATAAGCGCGGTGGGTCAAATCCGGCTACAGAGCATTCCAACAAGTGTTCCCAGTGGCAGCTATGCTTACCTATACACTGGCGTCTACGGAACAAGCCAATATCGTACCGGCGTGGTAGGGATGATAACAACCAAGGCTGGTACGAGCGGCGGTACCGTTACGAACGGCGAATATGATATCAACGTGGAGGGTGTCATAAATGGTGGCAATGGTCTCTCCACACCTTACTCAGGCATTACCGGCACCTATTCGGCCCCAAACCCAACGACCGGCCGGTTTACTGACGCCACGTCGCTGAACGGCATAACCGCCAACCACGTGGCCTACCTGGTGTCCAGTTCGGAATTCCTGGAAATGTCGACGGATGCTCTCTCCAGCAGCACCGCAATTCTCGTCGGGGGGGCGAAACTCCAGAGCGGTTCCCTATCGCTAACCACGGGCAGCAATCTCGTCTATTATGTGACAGGGACGCAGAGCGCCGAGCTTGGAATCATCAACGTCACCGGATCCTCAGGCTATACTGCCAACTACTACGAGGATGTGGATGGCAGTGCGGAACCTCCTCAAAGCCCGGCATGTACTTATCAAACCGATACCTATGGCCGGGTCGTAACCAGTGGAGCCACTTGTACCATGTATCTTACGACCTATTCGAAAATGTACCCTCCGGTGCTCTACCTCAACGGCCCGAACACCGGTGTTATGCTCGGAACGGGACTGGGTGTTTATGCTGGTCAGTTTGAATCGCAGGTGGCCCCAAGCGGCGGCTTCTCCGCCACTTCTATCTCTGGCACTTTCTACGATGGCGATAGTGAAGTGGTCGGCGAAGGAACCGCAGCCGACGATATGATAGACGTAGAAGTGCGAACGTTTAGCGCCAGCGGCGACGTCGATATTATCGGCGACTACATTAGTGCCGTCGGATCCGCAGTGACCCAGGACGCCGATCAGACCACGAGTACCACACTTGGAACGGTGAATTCCAATGGCACCTTCACCACCAACTCTAGCTACACGGGGATCAATGCCATCATGATCTCCACCACCAAGGTAGTGAATATCGACAATGCGACACAGGCTTTCCCCATCATTCAGATTATCAAGCAATAAGCAGTTGACTCCAAGGCAAGAGGGCCTTGTTCGTCATTCGACGGGCAAGGCCCTTTCCGTTGATGGCACATCTTTGCGCCAGCCAGCCTTGTCGGTCTTGCCCGCCTGGGAGTTTGAGGCAACTACGAACTCATGAATTGTCTGGCGTGCGTAATAAGAAATCTATCGTCCATCTCCTGCTGCTCGCGGCGAGCCTGAATCAATTGGTAGGCGGATAGCTGGCGCTCGCGCAGATTCTCCAGGATTTTCCGCTGTTGCTGGGCTTTGCGAAACACTTCAAGTTGACGGCGGCGCAAATCCTCCAGCTTGATAGAATGTTCGGTTAATAAGGCGATTCGTCGCCTGCGGGCGTGGTCACCGGCCAACTCAAACCGCATTTCCATCGTATTCATACCCTCGCGGAGTTTTTTTTGAAACTCGGCCAAGGCGCTGCCCCGTTCAACCTTTGCCTGTTCCCTTTGCTGCTGCGCCTTCACCACCTCGCGCGCGATCATCTGGAGTCGTTGCCGCTCTCGCCGCTCAAAACTCTCGCGACAACGGAGCACGGCTTGTAGGGAGAAACGGAAGGGCATGGGATCTTCTGATTTTGGACTAGGAATATAGCAAAGCGGTTTTTCACTTCGCGACGCCTATTGGTGGCTCCCTGCTGCTCTTCTCGGCCATTAACGGGATTCGAAGTTTAGGACTGGACCCCTAATTTCAGATTTGAAATTTAAGCCCGAATCCAGAAATCGCAGTTGCTCATCCCTTCAGCGCCTGGAGGGCTGCCAAAGTATTCGGCAGCGGTGCTTTTTCGTCCCCTTTCTGCTGAAGAAATTTGTTGAGGGCAGGCATCACGTCAATTGCCTGATCAAGAATAGGGTCAAGACCCTTCTGGTAGGCGCCCACTCGAATCAAATCTTCTGAGGCGGTATAGACGGCCAGCAACCTGCGCAGCCTGCGTGCTTTCTCCAGGTGGTCAGGGCGGCAAATTGCGGGCATTAACCGGCTCAGGCTATCCAGTATCGATATTGCGGGATAGTGTCCCTGGGAGCCGAGGCGCCGATCAAGCACAATGTGGCCGTCCAGCAAGGCTCGAACCGCGTCCACCAGGGGGTCCTGCTGGTCATCCCCTTCCATAAGCACCGTGTAAAAGGCGGTGATGCTGCCCCTGTTGAAGTGGCCTGCACGCTCGATGAGTTGCGCCAGCATGGTGAAGACGGAAGGAGTGTAACCCTTGGCAGTCGGAGGTTCACCCGCCGCCAGTCCGATCTCACGTTGGGCCATGGCAAAGCGTGTCAAAGAGTCGACGACCAGCAGGACGTTCTTTCCATTCATGGCGAAGTATTCGGAAACGGTGGTGGCAACCAGAGCGGCCCGGATCCTTAGCAGAGGAGACTGATCCGACGTGGAGACAACGACAACGGAGCGCTTTCTGCCTTCGTCTCCCAGTGTTCCTTCCAGAAACTCACGTACCTCGCGCCCGCGTTCACCCACCAGCGCCATCACCGTTACGTCCGCAGAGCTGCCCCGGGCCATCAGCCCCAGCAAAGTGCTTTTGCCGACACCGCTGCCTCCAAAAACTCCCACTCTCTGTCCGCGTCCGCAAGTCAGGAATGCGTCGATGGCGCGTACCCCGCAGCCGAGCGGCTCTCGAATCGAGAGGCGGTCAAGTGGCAAGGGGCCAAGCGCGTGCAGCGGCCACGAGTCACGCGCAACATAGTCTGGCCGCGAATCCAGGGGCTTGCCGCTGCCATCAATCACGCGCCCGAGCAGTTCATCCCCAACGCGTAAAGTAGCCTTAGCGCCCCAAGTTGCAATACTGTCTCCATAGCGGATGCCGTTGAGCCTTTCCAGAGGCATGGAGAGAACCGTGCTTCCCCGGAAGCCTACCACTTCTCCCGCGTGGGGCTCGCCGCCGGGGCCAACAACCTCACAACACTCACCAAGGGAGCAGAACGGTCCTTCTGATTCCACGATATGTCCCACTGCTTTAGTGACCCGGCCATACCAGCGCGTCGTGGAGAGACTTTCGAGGCGCCGGAAGTAAGGAGCCAGCAAGGAAGGGTTGTTCATGAGTGTTTCTGGGGGCGCTGGGCCAGTAAGTCAAAAAAGCCTTGCTCGATCTCCTTGAGTTGGGATTCCAGTGTCAAGTCAGTGGAGCCCAATTCGGTTTCCAACATGCAGTGTCCCAGCCCGAGCGTAGGGTCTCCCATCAACTCGGGAGCCGATTGCATGTCGTTCTGCTGGGAGAAGAAATCCTTCCAGGCTTGGACCTGCTTTGGGTGAACGTGCAACCGGACATGCGTGCCGGCAGCGACGTTGTCGAGCCCAACGCGCACGACCCCGGCAAGGAGCAGAGGGTCAACCTGGGCTTCCCGGTGCAGGATCTTGCGCGCAATCGCCACAGCCAATGCCACCACTTCAGCTTCCACCCGCTGAAAGTAAGTTGCCCGCTCGCGAGCGAATCCCCCAATTGCCTCAGCCAGCAATTGCTTCTCGGCTAAAACCCTTTTCTCAAATTCAGCTAGTCCTTGCGCCACACCCTCATCCCGCCCCTCTTTTCGAGCACGGGCTTCTCGGGCTCGAATCTGTTCTTCACTTATGGGCGGTGAACTGGATGGAGCTGATGCCTTGGTTTCCGCAGTCCAAAGGCGTTCCAGAGTGGATGGGCTGCCCCCTGAGGAAGGTGGCTTGCCCACAGCGCCGGGAACCAGGGGTGGTGGGTACACATACGCAGCCGCTTGCGGGTCCGCCTCGTGGGTTGGAAGATTAGAATCAGACAACATAAGCGTCATCCCCAAAGCTCTTCAGAGTCAACTTTCCATCCGCTTCGAGCTTGCGTGCCTGTTGCACAATGTCTTGCTGGGCTGTGGCCACTTCGCGGGAGCGCACAGGGCCGAGCGCTTCCATGTCCTCTTTCAACATCTGCGAAGCGCGGGAAGACATTGTTTTGAAGACGTGATTTTTCATGTCTTCGGACGACCCCTTGAGAGCAACTGCCAGTGTCTTTTTGTCCAAATGGCTTAAGAGTTCACGCATGCTGCTTTCCGGAACAGAGAGGAAATCCTCAAAAGTGAACATCAGATTGCGGATACTCAGGGCAAGTTTCGGATCATCCTGTTCAATCGTTTCAAGGATGGTTTTAACACTGTTGGGCTCGACCCGATTCAGCATTTCAGAGACGGCTTTAATGCCGCCATAGGCCCGCCGGTTCTGTTCGCCCAAGGCTTTGAGTTTCTTGTTGAGCACCAATGCGATCTTTTGGACCATTTCCGGCGAAAATTGATGCATTTCGGCGAGTCGGCGTACCACTTCTGCGCGCGTTTTTTCCGGTAGAAGTAAAATGACTTCCGATGCCGACTTCAGCCCCAAATGCGCCAAAACCAGGGCAACGGTTTGCGGGTGTTCGCCTTCTACGAACATCACAAGCTGCTGAGGATCGGCCCTTTGCAGAGAGTCCAGGTTGGTGGCGCGGGCTTCCTGATAGCTCTCAACCTGTTTGAGTAATGTTTTTGCACCATCCTCCCCGAAGGCCTTCACCAGAAGCGCTTTGGCGTAATCAGCCCCGCCTTGCGCAAGATATTCCTCGGTAACGGTTAAGCGGTAATATTCCTGGAGGATTTGAGAGGCAGTTTCAGGAGATATGTAATCCAGCTCGGATATCTCCTCAGTCAGCATTTGCAGGTCTTCTTCGGGCAAGTTCCTATAAACCAGGCTGGCAGCCTCGTCGCCCAGCAGGACAAGTAGAATAGCTGCTTTACGGATGCCAGTCAGGTTTTGGCCCGGTGACGTTTTTGCTGTTTCCGCGGCGCTCGTCATTTACCCTCCTGCCGCATCCAATTCTGAATTAACCGGCTGGCTCCCGCGGGTTCCTTTTTGACCTTTTCCAGCAGGTTCTTCTTCAGAAGGATAGCTTGCTTAGCTTCCAAGGGAGAATCCCCCAACTGTGAAAGCGAAGCCTCAAGGGTGGCTGTATCGTCCGCCTTCGTGGCAGGGACGCTATGTGCACTCCCCGGTAAAGCCTCCCGCGATATCCTAGCCATTCCTAATTGTTTGGGCAGTTCCTGGAATGTGGTCACAATCTGGTGTTTGATGGGACGCAGAACCAACATATAGATCAGAAGGAACAGAAGGATCAACGCCCCATAACGGATGACGTTGATCCACTTATCAACGATGGGTACAATACGCTCGGATAGGGTTGGAGGAGCGGGCGTTTCCAGCGGCAGAATTTGAAATGAGAGATTTTCCACCGCCACTTTATCTCCCCGTGTGGCATCAATTCCAATCGCTGCTGCCACCAAATCCTCAATCTGCTTCATCTCTTCCGGGGTTCTCTTCCGGCGCGTTGTCACTTTCTGGCCACGACTATCGCTGAATTCCGTTGCGTCATCCACCAGTACGGCGGCATTAATGCGTTTAAGGGTTCCCGCGGGCTGCACTGAGTGGCGGACCATCTTGCTTACAGCAAATGTCTTGCTTTCTGTGTGAAGGCCTTGCGACTCGGAATCGGCGGCGGCAGGAGGTTTCGTGGGCGTCGCGGGTTGCTTCCCGGGAATATTGGATGTTGTTCCAGGGGTGCCTTGGGCCCCGGTTTCGCCCACCCGCTCCTCAGAAATCTGTGAGGTCAAGACCACCGCCCCATTGGGATCGTACGTTTCCTGCGTACTGTCGCTGGTTGCCAGGTCGTATTCCACGGTCACGTTCGCACGGGCTTTTCCCAGTCCCACAACGGGTTCCAGCGTTGCGACAACCTTTTGTGCGAGGGCGGTTTCAAATTCCACCCAGGCTCTTGGACGATTTTCAGTTCCCCCCGCATGTGCCAGAATTGGCATTCCCCCATCAGCATTAATCAACGTCACATTCTCGTGCCTTAAGTTGTCCACTGCACTGGCCACCAGATGAGTGATGGCTTCCTGCGCATCGTCATCCAGCCGCCCACTTTTTAGCTTGATGACCACTGAGGCTTTGGCCTCGCGTTCCTGCTCTGTGAACAGCGACTCCTGTGGCAACACCAGGTGGACCCGCACGGCATCAATCCCATCCATGGTTTGAACCGTCCGCTCCAACTCGCCCTCCAGCGCCCGCTGATAGTTAACCTTTTCGGCAAAATCGCTTCCTGCCCAATTCGGTTTGTCAAAAAGCTCAAACCCCATCCTGCCGGTCTGCGGTGAACCGTCTGCTGCAATATCCAGGCGTGCTTTGTCCAGTTGGTCAGCGGGAACCAGAATGCTGGCCCCGTCGCTCGACAACTGAAAAGGAATGTTCTTTGCCGAAAGCCTCTGCGACATGGACTGCGCGTCGCTTGATGACAATCCGGAATAAAGCGTCTTGTAATCAGCCCTTTCGATCATTGCGACAAATGCCCAGATCGTTATGGCGATGGCGGCGGCGCCCACACCAACAGTAATCTTCTGGCGAAGGGTCAGTCCTCGCACGAAAGCGGCGACTTGATTGGTTACTTGATCGGCGTTCAAGGCCATCTAAAGCTCTCAGCCCTTAGCTCGCGGATGTCAGCTTTCAACCGTCAGTTTCCGGCATATATTTATGCCGCTCGGCTGTTGTTGAATGCTGAGCGCCGAAAGTCAAAACTGCATCTGGGAAATTGTCTGGTACGCCTGCACAATCTTGTTGCGTACCTGCATCATCATTTGAAACGAAAGATCCGCTTTCTCCACCGCCACCATGGCGGAATGCAGATCCTGCCCATTACCTTGCAGCACACTCGCAACTTGCTGATCCGCCCCGGATTGCATCTCCTGAACCTTATCCATGGCGCCTTCTAACGTTTGAAAGAATTCCGAGCGGCCCGTGGAAGGCTGGCGGATATCCAGTTGGACTTTTCCCCAGTCGATTTGTGGTAGACCTGAAATCGTATTGCCCACAGTCGTGTCCCTCCGGCAGTTTCAGGAGTCGGAAGATAGGAGCCAATGGTCAGGAGACAGAAGTCAGACGAGCGCTGTCTCAATGTCTATTCAATTCGTACGCTGGCTTCTAACTCCTGACTCCAGCACTACGTCAAAATCTGAATCGTCTCCGAGATCATGGCTTTGGTGGCCTGCACCGCGGACACGTTCAACTGGTACGCCTGCGCGGCTCCCATCAAGTCGACCATCTCTTCCACCGGATTGATGTCTGGGAATGAAACGTAGCCATCGGCATCGGCATCCGGATGTCCTGGTTCATAGCGACGGATAGGGGGGGCGTTGTCCTGCACTACCTGTTCAACTTTTACTCCGCGCGCGTGTAGATCGCCAAACCGCGACATTGTCAGCGCGAACCTGCCCTGACCCGGCTGCTCCGTTCCAAAAACAACCAGTTGTTTCTTGTAAGGGCCGCCGCCAGCGGTGCTTGTGGTCTCAGTGTTTGCCATGTTGCTGGCCGTCACCTCAGCTCGCTCCCGCTCGGCCGTCAGTGCGGATGAATTGATATCAAGGACATTAAATAGATTCATTTTGTTATTTCCCTTCGTTGATGGCCGATTGGACCATATGGAGTTCATTACGAAGTAGTTCTACGCCGGCGTGGTACTGAAGCTGGACCTGTGCCAGGGCCATGGTCTCTCGCTCCAGGCTCACGTTGTTGCCATCCGGGCGTTCGATGAGTCCCTTCACTTCCTGCACATGGGGGGACACTGGCACGCCCTCCAGCCTCTGCTCGGCCCGCCGGACCTCAGCATCGAAATCAACGTCCTGGGTGTGATACCCCGGGGTATCGACGTTGGCAAGGTTGCTGGAAACCAGTTCATGACGAAAAGTCACCAGATCCAAATAGCGCTCGACACGCTGCATGGTGGGAGTTTCAATCCAATTCATAACGCCCTCCGTGGAGGCAATCCGAATTCACGAATCTTATTGCGCACGGTGCGCAGGCTGACGCCCAGCATTCCCGCCGCGCGCGTACGATTGCCTCCGGTTGCGTCCAGCGTTTTTTCCAGAAGGGTGCGCTCCAGTTCGCGCAAGGTCAGTCCCGGTTCAATCTCCCCCGCTGCGGAGTCTACGTTCTGAAATCCAGCATCAGGAAGCAGTTCCAATCCCACCACAGGTCCAGGAATAAGCACCAGAGCGCGGCGTACAAAGTTTTCCAACTCGCGTACGTTCCCCGGCCATTCATAAGCTCTTAGACGCTCCAGTAGCTCCGGTGAAAATCGCACGACATTCGAGCGCGAGGCCGGAGCGTATTTGCGTACGAAGTGGTTCACCAGATCCGGAATGTCATCGCGCCGTTCCCGCAGGGGCGGAAGCGTGAGGGGAATTACATTAAGCCGGAAGAATAAGTCGGCTCGAAATTTGCCCTCTGCCACCATTGCCGCCAGAGGTCGATTGGTGGTGGCGATCACCCTTACATCGATGTGGAGTGGGCGAGTGTCACCCAGCCTGTCGATCTCCCGTTCTTGCAAAACCCGCAGCAGCTTCGGCTGCAGGGTGAGTGGCATCTCGCCGATTTCGTCGAGCAGAAGCGTGCCGGTGTGGGCCAGCTCGAATTTTCCCGCCTTGGAAGCCATTGCTCCGGTAAAGGCGCCACGCATGTGGCCGAACAATTCGCTCTCCAGCAGGGTGTCAGGAAAACCTGCGCAATTGACCGCAACAAAGGGACGCTGACTGCGAGGGCTGCATCGGTGCACCAGCCGGGCAAGCAACTCCTTACCCGTGCCGCTCTCCGCCTCCATGAGAATATCCGCGTCGGTGCGGGCGACTTGACGGGCGCGGTCAATCAGCCGCTGGGTCACGGTGGAACTGCCGATAAAATCCCCATAATCCGCCATTGGGATTTTATTGATACCCGAACCCATGATGCGGGCGGCGGCTTCCTTCAATTGCTCAAAGGAGATGGGTTTAATCAGGTAATCGCATGCGCCCTGCCGCATGGCATTTACAGCCTCCGGCACGTTAGCAAAGGCGGTAAGAAAGATCACCGCGGTCTCCGGCGCTAGGGCGCGCACTCCCTGCATGACGCGTAGCCCGTCGCCATCCGGCATCCGCATGTCGGTGACCACCAGCGGACATGGGAATTGACGGAAGCGTTCCAGTGCTTCACTTGTTCCCGAGGCTGTCGTCACTTTCCACCCCTGCCGGCGAAAATTTGCCTCCAGCGCAACCCGCATAGCGATTTCATCGTCCACAACCAGAACCTGATTCATCCTTCCACCTTTCGATCCTGTGGCCGGTTGGTCGGCAATCGGTCAAACAACAGCTCACCCCAGTGGGAATTGCCTTTTGTTCACCCGCTCAATCGACCGCCGGATCCCCCCATCATTCCTTGCTTAGCCAGGGGAAGGGTCAATGTAAATGTCGTTCCTCTTCCCTCCTGGCTTTCAACCAGAACCGTGCCGCCATGTTGTTCGATCACCTTGCGCGCGACTGCCAAGCCTAACCCCGGGCTGCTGCTTTGCGTGGTGAACCCTGGCTCAAAGATCCTCTCCAGGTTCTCTGCCCGGATTCCCGTTCCCTGATCCGCAAAAGCCATGGCTATCGTGGGAGATGAATCTTCTTCGCTCGCGATGATGCTGACGGAGAGCGTGCCGCCGGGCTTCATCGCCCGAAAAGCATTAAGCGCCAGATTGAAGAATGCCTGCTGGAGCCGTGAGGGGTCGGCAAGGATGCAGACAGGGGACTTCGGGGCCAGCCACTTAATGTGCATCTCTTTTTGGCGCGCCAACGGATGTAGGAATTCCACCGTCTCCCCCACCAGCCGCCGAAGGTCCATGGGAAGAAGCTGCGGGGACGGCTGACTGTGAAATTGCAGGACATTGTTCACTGTCGCGGCCAGAGAACGCAATCCTGCCTGAACGTGACTGATCCAGGGCTGCAACTCCTTCTGGTCAGCCAATGCGTCTGCCAGAAGACCGGCAAAAAGTTCCAAACTTCCCAGTGGATTTCGAACTTCGTGGGCGAGCAGCGTGGCCACATCTGCGAGCGCCTGTGATCGGCGCGACACTTCACGCTCGCGTTCAAGTTGCTTGGCCTCGGTCAGATCGCGCAGGATGAGAATGGAGTCGCCGCCCGACTCTTTGGTTTGGAACCACGCGCGCGTCACGCCCAAAGTTCGTTCACCACGCGAACCGTCAACAATCCATTCCTGTTCGTGGCTGAAATCTTCCCGGGGAATCGCCGCAAGCAGAGAACCCAATAATTGAGGTGTCGAGGTTTCCCGAGAGGTGGACTCCTCATCGCTGGAGTTGAGCAAACGACTCGCAGCCGGGTTGATCATGCGCAAATTCATTCCCCCATCGAACACCAGGACGCCACATGGCAAGCCTTCCACGATTCTGGCCAGATCTGTGCGCACCCGCTGGTTTTCTTCCAGACTTTGTGCCAAGCTTCGATTTTTGTCCTCAAGCTCGTGCCGCAGCCGTCCGACCTCCGATTGCAGCTTGGTGTACGTGGTCTCGAGCGCTCCGGCGGTCTGATTAAAGGAAACAAATGCAGCCGCCAAGGCACGCCGTGTCGAGCGGGTGGAACCTGCTGCGGGAGCGAGCTTTTTTTGCCGATCAACGGGCAATGTTTGCATGGCAACTAGCCTTGAAAGCACGGGCGGGGCCAACTTTAGCCCGCGGTCCTAAAATTTCTCTCAGAAGAAAGCTCTCCCATTCCCCATGGAAAATGCCGGGCCTGAAGCTCCCGCTCGTCTTCCGCCAGGATGAAAGCTCGCTCAATCACCTGCCGTAGTTCTCGCACATTTCCCGGCCACGGATACTGTTCGAGCGCACGAGCGGCCACCGGCGAAAATGTCTTTGTGGGCACGTGCGCCTCCTGGGAGAAGATATTGAGGAAGCGCTCAGCCAGGGGGACGATATCTTCCCGTCGCAGGCGCAACGGATCGATTTCGAGTGGGAAAACCGCCAGCCGGTAATAGAGGTCGTCGCGGAAGCGTCCTTCCTTGACCATGCGGGGAAGATTGGCGTTGGTGGCGGCGATAACGCGGGCGTCGATCCGCAGGGGATCGGAATTACCCAGCCGCTGCACCTCGCCTTCCTGCAAGAAACGCAGGAACTTGGCTTGCATCGAGAGGGGAAGGTCGCCCACTTCGTCGAGCAGAACCGTACCGGTATTCGCCATCTGAATGCGCCCCATGCGGGACTGGAAGGCGCCCGTGAATGCACCGCGGTTGTAGCCGAACAGTTCTGCTTCCAGCAGAGGTTCTGGGATGGCGGCGCAATTGATGACCACGAAGGGGTGCTCCCGCCGCGGACTCAAGACGTGCAACGCCCGTGCCACCAGTTCCTTGCCGGTACCAGTCTCGCCAGTCAGCAGGACGGTGGTTTGCCGCGGGGCGACAAGCCGGGCCAGACGATATACCCGTCGCATGGAGGCGCTGCAGCCCGTCATTCCGGGCAGTGGATCGATGTCACCTGACAAGGCCGGGGGCCCGGGCATTGGCTGCGGCATCGGGTCTGCCAGTTCCACGGGGATGCGTGGCTCGCGGGAATTCTGTAGCAGGTGAAACAACTTGCTTGAGTCGGATGGTAATTCCTTGCAGTCCACAACGGCTTTGTATCCTGCCTGGGAGTCGAGCACCTGAATTTCAACCTGGGGATGGCGGGCACGGATGATTCCGACCAGTTCCGCCACATCCAGGTCAGGCAGAAACTGATCAAGCAACAAGGTTCGGCAATCGCCCTCCTCCACCATTGCCAGCGCTTCCGCCCCACCGAAGGCTTCTTCCGCGCAGCAATTGCGCGCGGCGAGTTCTTGCAACACCTGCTCTCGAAAAACGGCGCTGGGGCTGGCGATGATGGTGGAAAGGTGGGTTTTGCGGATGGCATGGAGGGTGCTGGTGGTCATCATTTCCTCGTCGGGTAGAGTCTATTTCTGTCACGGTGTTCTTAAATGGGGATTAAGCCAGGGTTAGATTGCTCCAATTTGAAAGGACAGAAGAATTCAACATCGGGGTCCGTTCCCCGAGTTATCGGCTTTGAAAAAGGAATTTCATGAGAGCTTTCTTACCTCAGTCCGCTTGCGCCATGGGGAGACTGATGCAAATGCACCCGGCGTCCGGACCTTCAGTGAGCATTTCCAACTTGCCTCCTAATCCGTCCAGCAGTCGCTGATGGATGGCCCATCCCAGGGCACCGTTCTTCGAGGCATGGGAAAAGAGCAAGCCCGGTGTGGCAATGTCCTCAAGCATTTTGATCTGAAGGTATTGCAAATCCAAGCGCGGAGGTGAGAGGAATACCCTGGCAATCCCCTCCGTTGTCGAAAGTTTCAACGCAATGGCGCCGCCGCCAGCACTGCTCTGGATGATCCAGGCGAGGAGGCTTTGGAGCGCTTCACTCAAACGTATGGGGTCGGTGCAGACCTTCGCCGCCTCTCTGGCATCGAGTTGTAAGTGGAGATTCCTGGATTGAGCCAGCACTTCCATTTCCGCCAGGACCTTCGTGACCGCGGTTTCAAGAGAGAAGCTCTCAGGTGTGCCACCAGGCGCACCTGCCTCACTGAGGTCACGCAGCGAAACGATCATTTGCACAATGCCATCGGCAAGTTGCAGAGATTGTTCCAGCAGTGTCCGGTAGTCCGCCAAAGTGCGTTTTCCCATCAGCCCCAACTCAATGCCGCCGCGCAGCGCAGTCATGGGCTGGGCCAGACGATGAGCCATCGCTGCCAGGCATTCACGGCACTTCTCTGAACCAGGCAATCGAGTAAGGGGGTGATCGGGGGAACAGATTGGTGCTTCGAGTGTTCGTGCGGCCTGGCGATCGGGTGAGCAGGAAGAACCGGACTCCCCTTCAGACTGAATTTCCTCAAGTGGTTTCAGGTGACTCAAAATCTGCTCTCTTTCATCCATTTTTCCACCCCGCGACCATGCCGTGATCGAATCGTCAGCCGATCGACTAATCTCTCGCTCTCCCGATTAACCGATTGCTGCTAATCACATTCTGCCTACTGCCTTCTTGTTCCCCTCAGGCCTCTTCCCCAATTTGATAGCCGACGCCCCGAATGGTGTGAATCAGTTTGCGCTCAAAATTCTGGTCCACCTTCTTCCGCACATAGTTGATGTAGACATCCACGACGTTGGTCATGGTGTCAAAGGAGAGGTTCCAGACGTGTTCAATGATCATGGCGCGCGTTACACAACGGCCGACGTTCCGCATGAGGTATTCCAGCAGGGAGAACTCCTTTGGGGTCATTTCGATGGCATTGCCGGCGCGCTTCACGACCCTTTCCACCCGGTTCAATTCCAGGTCGGCAACCCGCAGCATGACTTCCGCCGGCATGGATGAGCGCCGCAAGAGGGCCCGAACCCGGGCGGAAAGTTCGGTAAAGGAAAAAGGCTTGGTCAGGTAGTCGTCGGCCCCCAGGTCCAAACCCTTCACCCGGTCTTCCACGCGGTTGCGGCCGGTTAGAATGAGCACGGGCATCGCCGGTTTGGATTCACGAATATGCTTGAGCACATCCAATCCATCGATGCGCGGCAGGGTAAGATCGAGCACCGCCACGTCATAATCAAATTGGCTCACCATGAACTGTGCCTCATCACCGTCCTGGGCAATGTCCACGGCGTATTGCTCGGCTTCCAGCCCCTTCTGCACGAAACTCGCCACCGGTTTGTCATCTTCCGCAATGAGGACTCGCATCTTCTCACCTTTTCCGTGGACCAAACTATGTCTGGCCCTGCTGGCATTAGGATAGAGAGGCGAAATTTGGTTCCCGCTCTGGTCTCGACTCTCTCATGAAGGTCTCGCCTTCATTAATCACACCTTATTTCGGCAGGAATTGCCCGGAGGATGAGGAAATCTCAACGAAGATGTCTTCCGTTCTCAGCTTTCAGTAGTCAGTGTGTAGCTAAAGATAATTGGAAGGGGGGCCGATTGAACCTAGTGTTAGGACTCTCGGGGGGCCAAAGACACCGCGCTGACCCCAGTCGGGTGGAGCTATGCGCCAGGAAAAATTATGATAAACCAATCACTTCCAAAAGTCCTTGTGGTTGACGACGACGCCGCAGTGCGTTTCTTCTTCCGCGAGGTGCTGAAAGAAAACGCCGCCCGTGTGGCCGAGGCGGGCGATGCCGCCCTAGCATTGGAATCGATTGAGAGCGGCGATTTTGACATCATTGTCTGCGACGTCTGGATGCCCGGCGCCTCCGGCTTGGACCTTCTTTCCATGGCGCAACAAACCCGGTGGGACGTTGGCTTCATCCTGGTGACAGGAGAGATCCAGGTCGAGACGGTCATTCTGGCGCTCCGCCTGCAAGCTTCCGACTTCCTCCTGAAGCCTCTTACGGCGGAAGAGATCACCCGCTCGGTGACCCGCACATTTGAGCGCCTGTTGAGCTTGCGGCAGGCGCGGGCTTACAAAGGGTCGCTGGAAACCAGCATTCAGCGCCGCACCCACGAACTGGAGGTGGCGCTGAGCGAATTGGAATCCAACTACCAGATGACGCTTGAAGCCCTGGTGGCGGCGCTCGACTCGCGCGAGCACGAGACGTTTTCCCACTCCTTGCGCGTCCGCGCCTACACGCGCTACCTTGCGAGGCGGGCGGGCTTTCCCCCGGCGCTTTTGCCCTCCCTCGAACAAGGCGCCCTGCTGCACGATATTGGCAAGATTTCCGTTGCCGATGCCATTCTGCTGAAGCCTGCCAAGCTGACCGCGGATGAATGGATGGAGATGCGCAGGCACCCCGTGGCTGGCGACGATATTCTGAAGCGCGTTCCCTTTTTGCGTCCGGCCAGCGCCGTCGTTCGGCACCACCACGAACGCTACGATGGCACGGGCTATCCGGACGGACTCAAAGGTGCTGAAATTCCTCTGGGGGCGCGCCTGTTTACCGTGGCCGATACGCTGGACGCCATGACCAGCGATCGCAGCTATCGCAAAGGCCCGGGTTTTGAAGCCGCCCGGAAGGAAGTTCAGCGCTGGAGTGGCAGGCAATTTGACCCGCACATTGTGGACCTGTTCCTCAAAATTCCCCCCGCCACCTGGCTGCGGGTGCGCGACGAGGCAGGGAATTGCCCGGTTTTGGCGAAGTGAGGGTCATGCCCCTTTCGTCCCGATTTGTTCTAGTGAGGTAGCGGCGTTATCGATACGGTTCGCCCCGTTTGGGCTGACCGGAGTCCTGCGTCAAGGATCTGCATCACGACCATGTTTGTGTCGAGAGAAGAGAGGTCGCCAGCTGGATTAATGCTGCCGTGAAGTACCGCGGCAAGGTAGTCCAACGAATCGCTCTCCGGCTTCGATAAGGGAGGGGCCGTAATCTGCAACTCCGTCTCCTGGCCGCGGTAGCGGACGCGCAGTTCATGGGAGCCGACGGTTATGGCGTAACCGCCGTTTCCGTAGACTTCCATGTCCTTTCGTGAAAACGACCAGTTCCACGAAGGCATCAGCACGGCTTGCGCCTTGGGATAGCGCAAGATCAGAGTTGCGTCATCCTCCACCCTGGGATAAATTTCAGGCTTATCGGTTTGCGCCACGGCGGTTACGCTGATGGGGGCCTGTCCATGCATCAACACCGTCACCAGATCGGCTCCGTAGCAGCCAAAGTCAAATAACGCGCCCGCGCCATTCAGGACGGGGTCGGTGAGCCAAGGCAGCCATTCCGGCCCCACGCCGATCTCCTTGGGGCCCTCGTGCCCATCGTGAACCACCACTTTGCGAATATCGCCCAGCTTGCCTTGGCCTGCTTCCGCAAAAGCTTCCTGATTGCTTGAATACCAGGTTGTTTCATAATTCACCAGCACCTGAACATGATGCTCACGGGCGGCGGAACGGATTGCCAGCGCATCCGCCATGGTCGTGCAGAGCGGCTTTTCCACCATGGAATTCACTCCGTGGCGTGCGGCAATCTCAATCACCTTCCGGTGGTCCGCAATGGTGGTGTAGACCAGAACAGCGTCCGGGTGCTGCTCGTTGAGCATCTGCTCAAGGTCGGTGTAGAACAGTTTGGAATCGAGGTGAAAGCGGGAGGCATACTGCCGGGCCAGTGCTTCCTGCGGCTCAACAATGGCTACCAGCGTGGCGCTCTCGTTCCCCGGCAGAACGCGCAGAAATCCCCCCACGTGACCGTGAACGAGTCCAACAATGGCGACGCGGATGGGTGCATCCGCTCCCGTGGCGTTGAGCGAAAATAGAAAAACAAACGCACAGACCGCTGGCCGGAGAATGCTGAATTGCCGGAACGCTTTCTTCATAAGTTGTCACCCCCGGTCAACATTATACCCAGGCCCCTTCGGGCGCAATCAAGGTCGGGGAATTGCGTGGCCGGAAAACCCGCAGGACTCCTTCCTGCCGACAGGAGATTTGGACTTTTCAACGATTTTGGCCGGATGTAGATCATCTTTGGTGGGAAATCCCGGTTAGAATGGGCAGCGGGCTCATGCGGCATCAACGGCCAGAGCTGTCGAGCTCGGATGGAAGGAGATTAACTTTGAAACGCACCCATCTTTTTATCCTGGGAATCTTTTTTGTTTGTTCGCCTGTTCCCTGCGTGGGACAAACCTCATACACGCCATACGGCAAGAAGCCCTTGACGCTGCAAGAGGTCATTCATCCGTCCACCATCCTCGGACCCAGCATCAGTGCTTTCAGTTGGCGGCCGGGTGGAAAGAAGCTGACGGAAATTTGCCCGACCCTCGGACCGCGAGGTGTGTCCACGCTCTGTGAATACGATCTGGAGACTCATGGGACAACCTCACTTTTCCAAACCGTGGTTGGTAAGGAGAAGCTCGACCTTAATTCCTACCAGTGGTCTCCACGTGGTGACGCGATTTTGCTGGAAGGGGAGAATGACCTGTGGCTGCTCGACCCCCGCACCGCAGCGGTTCGAAAGCTCACCCACGATGGCGTCCTGAAAGAGGTTCCCACTTTCTCTCCATCGGGCGACCGCGTTGCCTTTGTGAAGAATCACAATCTTCTCATTGTGGAGATCAAAACTGGAGTGGTGCGGCAACTGACTCACGACGGCAGCGCCACGGTTTACAACGGCCGGCTGGATTGGGTTTACGAGGAGGAGCTGGCCAATCGTTCCACCGCGCGCGCTTACGAATGGTCGCCGGACGGCAAGTGTATTGCCTATTTGCGGCTCGATGATGGCCCCGTTCCCGAATATCCCATCACTGATTATCTGGCCACGCACGTCAGGCTGGTTCACGAGCGTTTTCCGCAGTCGGGCGACCCCAATCCACTGCCATCAATGCACGTGGTGGCGCTCGATGATGCCACGGCAAAGCCTGCCGCATTTGCCCTCGACCGCAAGCATGTGGAGTACTTTGGGCCTACTTTTGCGTGGACGCCGGATGGTGCAGCTGTCTGCTTTCTGGCCCTTAACCGCGCCCAGACCGATGTCGCTGTACATCGCTGGTCGCCGCGGCTTGGGACCGATCGCGTGCTGTTTGTCGAGCACGATCCTTACTGGGTAAATTTGCTCGAGCCGCCGAAATTCTTGAAAGGGGGCCGCGAATTCTTGTGGGTTTCGGAGCGAGATGGTTGGCAGCACGTCTATCTCTACACCGCCGATGGAAAACTGGAGCGGCAGATTACCCGCGGCGCGTGGATGCTGGACAACCCCATCTTTCAGGACGCGCCCCTTATCCAATTGGATGCCCAGCAGAACTGGCTTTACTTCGCCTCCACCTACCCCGATCCGCGCGAGCGTCAGCTCTACCGCATCCATTTGGATGGTAGCGGCATGGAGCGTATCTCTCAGGAGGCGGGAACGCACACGCTTGACCTCTCTCCCGACGGCCGCTACCTGATCGATCGTTTCTCCACTCCCGAGAAGCCCCCCGTGACCCGCCTCCTCGATTCCAACGGAACACTAGCCGCTACGCTGGACGGCCCCGTCAATCATCTGGCGGACTATGCCTGGGGCAAGAGCCAGGATGTGGAATTGAAGTCCGCCGATGGGTCAACTTTATATGCCCGATTGCTGAAGCCCGCTGACTTTGACCCGGCGAAAAAATATCCCGTGATAGTGGATGTATATGGCGGGCCACACGTGCAGTTGATCCAGAATCGGTGGGACGACCATATTCTCTACCAACAGCTTTTGACCCAAAGTGGCTTTTTGATCTGGTCGCTTGATAATCGTGGCTCATGGGGGCGCGGCCACGCCTGGGAAACCGCCATCTTTCAGAACATGGGCAAGCATGAATTGGAGGATCAACTGGCGGGCGTCGACTATCTGAAGTCGCTGCCCTATGTGGATGGCTCGCGAATCGGTATTCGCGGTTGGTCTTATGGCGGCTACATGACGCTCTACGCGCTGACGCATGCACCGGACGTTTTCAAGTGCGGCTCGGCGGGGGCGCCGGTGACCGATTGGAAATTTTACGACAGCATCTATACGGAACGGTATATGCGCACGCCCAAGGAAGATCCAGCGGGGTATAAGAGCTCATCACCGCTGGAGGCCGCGGCAAATTTGAAGTCCAAACTGTTGATCATCCATGGAACTTCCGATGACAACGTGCATATGCAGAACACCATCAATTTTCTGAACGCTCTGATCAATGCCGGCAAGCCGTACGAATTTCACTTGCAGCCCGGGCAGAAACATGGGTTCACGGGAGACGCTCCACGGAGCTATGTCGACCAGCGGATTGTGGAGTTCTTTAAGGAAAGCCTTTGAGAATCGAATGGGCAGAAGATACAACTTGAAAAATAGCTGAAGAGTGAAGGCTAAAGGGTGAAGGCGGGAAGGTGACACTAGGAGGAGATCATGCCAAGTTCACAAGAGCCTCGGGATGATGTTCTACTTGAAATCCTTGACCAGGGATACAAAAGCAAGGCATGGCATGGGCCCAATCTGCGCCAGTCGCTGCGGGGCGTTTCGGTTGAAGCGGCGGCGTGGAGGCCATCGCCGGGACAGCATAATATCTGGGAAATTGCCCTCCACGCGGCGTATTGGAAGTACATCGTCCGCCGGCGCTTATGCGGCGACAAGCGTGGATCCTTTGTGCTAAAAGGAAGCAATTGGTTCAAACGTCCGGTGGAATTAAGCGAAAATGCCTGGCGGGCTGACCTCGCTCTGCTGGAGACCGAGCATCGTAAACTGCGTGAAGCATTGGTCGAATACATAAAAAGGAAGACTCAACGCGTTCCGGTGAATTTTTTGTTTGGTGTTGCCTTCCACGACGTCTACCACGCGGGCCAAATTCGTCTGCTATGCCGTTTGCGTGAGTCTAAAACAACCGGTGGGGCAATTGAAGTTTGAAGCTTGCTGGATGTGCGACGCCAGGTGTTGATGAAGAGTGATAAAATCGACGAATTAATCACGCTGTTCCGCCCCGTGGGTGCGCTGGAGTTGGATTTGGTCCGGCAAGCGGGATTTACCACCTTTCCACCACGCTTGCCCGAACAGCCGATCTTTTACCCGGTTCTCGAGGAAGAGTATGCCAACCAAATTGCCCGTGATTGGAACACCAGGGACGTTCGGTCTGGCAACGTGGGCTATGTCTTACGCTTTCGAGTGCGCCGTGAGTACTTGAACCGCTATGAGGTTCAGCAGGTGGGGGCGAAGCTTCATCGCGAATACTGGATTCCCGCGGCCGACCTCGGGGAGTTTAATCGGAATATCGAGGGCAAGATTGAAGTCATCCGTGCATTTTCAAAAGTACGCGGTGACTGCACTGACGGCTGAGGAAATCATTACTTGCGGCCTGCCTGGTGGCGCACATGGTTTAGGCGTTGATTGTACGGTCGCTATTTTTGACCTGCGCAGCGATCATAGCGTAATCACTTTGTCCGCCAGCCACTGGGCCGAGATGATGTCTCCCATGCCGCCGACGATGCCTACGCGTACCTTTTCGAGCAAGCCGTAGTGTTCGAGGCAGGTTTTGCAGATGATCAGGCGAACACCCTGCGATTCCAGCGATTGCAAAACGTCAAGCACGGGCGAGCTCTCCACCACCATCTTGACGCCCGAGGTATAGAAACAGATCGCTCCCGGAAGGGTGTTATTCTCTTGCAGCAAGAGCAGATACTTTCGCAGTAAGGCGTGCTGCAATTCAGAATCGCCTGCGCCCATGCCGTCATGGATCACCTGAATGAGCGCGGATTTGATGTTTGCTGAGTTGGTCATGAAGTCGGCCTCGGGGTGAGTTGAAGAAGGTTAAAAAGTTAAAGAAGTCGAAGTAGTCGAACGAGTCGAAGAAGTCAAAGAGCTAAAGACAAGAGATGAAGGGGTGTTTCAATTCAATGCAGAGATCATTAAGTTGAGGAAGTCCAAAAGCTCATAGGGGCAGAAAGTAACTGGTGGTGAGTCATTCAACTTCCTAAACTACTTCGACCATCTTAACGTTTTTTACTCCTTCGACTCGTTCGACTTCCTTAGCTTCTTCGACGGCCCTAGTGGTACCGAAGTTGGATTTTGGCGTGAAGAGGAATCAAAGTGAAGTCAAACTCTTCCAGCGCTTCATCTTTTTCAGTGATGACCAGAAGGTACTTTCCGATTTTGGCGACAAGGCCGGCTGAGGTTATCTTGGAGCCCACAAAAGTGTTGGCGGTACGCATTGCCTCAAAGTCGGGCAACTTTCCCCGCGTGGTGCTGTGCGCATCTTCCCAATCCACTTCTCCAGGACGGAACCGAACTCCATTAATCACAACACCTTTTGCCTTACTCATGACCGCTCCAATTCGTTTGATGCTTTGATGGACCAGTGCGAGGCACCAGCCCAGACTTATAAGGCTACTGACCATTTGGGCGGGTTGCAAGGCTTATCTTCATTAATTTATGCGCCGGGTCAGCGGTTTGGACTGAAAGGACTATAATGGCATGACAACAAGTCACTTGGATCGTTGGCCGCGCTCGAGAGGGGGGGACAATCAGCAGGGTGGTACCTATGCTAGGCGTTTTCCGAGGCTGCCCAGGTTTCTTCTTCCTCTATCGGCTGGATGTTCTCCGCAGAACATTCATTACAAGCCACTTGGCAAACAAAGTGGTATTTGCAAGTTGCACCAAGGATTAGAGGGATTAGTCTGCAAACGTATGATACTAAATATGCATTTCCATTTTTCAAGCAAGAGAACGGAGGAAATGCCGCGGCGGGGTCAATTCATTCGGTTTCCTTTTAATGGCCAGAGATTTCATGAGGAATTCCCGCACTATTTTGTCGTAGGATTTCGCTGACGCAAAGCCCACTGGAGGCCTGTGTGAATATCGCATTTCCCCATATTCCGTGTAATAAATTCAATATTCTTGACGAAAGTGACTGTTTTTCCCATTTTATAACCCTTTTTTCGATAATGACAGGTATTTGATGTTGAACCAAGCTAGTGGGCCAGCATACAATCTCCGGCCCAGGAGGGTTTGAAATTGAGTTCCCAACCTATGACGATTCCGACTTCTTCTTCCGAAGTGGTTGACACCGTGGGCCAAATGACCCGCAGCAGTGATCGCATTTACCTGGAGCTCCCAATTGTCATCACAGGGACCAATCCGACGGGCATGAAGTTCGCAGAAGCGACGCAAACCCTGGTGATCAGCCGTCGGGGTGCCAAAATCCTTTCCCATCAGAAGCTGGCACCGCGGCAATTGCTTGCGATCCGATGCATCAAGACAGGCATGGACGCGGGGGCACGCGTGGTGGGCCTTATTACAGGAGATGAGGATGGTTGCCATTATGCCATTGCCTTCATCCATCAGGAAGTAAACTTCTGGGGCGTCGATTTCCCTCTCCTTGATGGTTCGGAGAGTGCTGCGGCCCGGGTTTTCCTTGAGTGCACCAGTTGTGGCGCGCAGCAGGTTGCCCACCTCGACGTTTTTGAGCTGGAAGTCCTATTAGCCAATGAATGCCTTACACGCCCTTGCCAGAAATGCAACAAACCCAGCCTGTGGACGCGGGCTGCGGCAAGTGAGGAGCTGTTTCCGGCCATTCGAGAGGCTGCCGACCACCGCCATACCAGGCAGGAACGGAAGTCGCCGCGCATCAAACTGAAAGTAGATGCCTGCGTCCGTAACCCCAAGGGTGGCAATGAAGTCGTGACTACGGAAAATGTATCGCGCGGCGGTTTCCGCTTCCTCGCCCGTAATGAATATCCCTTGGGCGCCACCATTGAAGCTGCCTTGCCCTACTCTGCCGGTTCGGCCAACATCTTTACTCCCGCGAAAATCATCCACCGGCAGGAAGGCTTTGCCCCGGGAGTATCTGCATACGGCGTCGCCTATCTGCCATCTTCTCTTGCACCCTCACTCACGGGGTTGCGATTGACTCAGGCGAAATAACCTCCCGCGTCAAGCCCTGCGTGCATGATCCGCTACTTCCAAAGGAGCGAGGGGAAATGGAATTAGGGGAAGGAAGGAATTCGCAGTTCGACCCGGAACTTTCGATTCGGAGCAAGGAAGCGCAAGTGTAACGTGGATCTCCAGAACGGGGCTGCTCTTCTCTTACCGGACAAACGAGATCCTACCATCGCAATTGGAAAGAAGTCACATACCTCGTGACCTCTTTCATCGGTGCTTCTTTCGCGCCTATTTGAGCAGGGCGTGGTCGGTAAAGCCATGAGCCGGTAGCACGCGGCGGCGTGAGTCCCACCAACGTATTGCCGCGAAACTCCATGTTGAAGACGGCACCGTCGGCGGACAGTTCCCCCAGAACTACGGTGTTTGCTGGCGCGACGTTGGGCGGCGTGGTCATGGTTTCCGTTCTCTCTTCCCCGAGAAATTCGATGGTTATAGTTTTGTAGCGGTCCACATTCTCAAAACCTAAGTAGAGGCCGGACTACTCCGGCCGCGCCAATTTGGTGCGAGGTCCTCTCAGTTGATTTCCAGTATTGTCCACCGGGCTGGGTTTCGTGGTTTCCTACCGTTTGTCGCTGCGCATATACCTCGCCATTGATCACCCAAACAGCATGGATTGCACGGGAGTGAATTTCGGATTGGGATAATTCAGCACCGATTCTCAGGGCATGCTCACTTCGCCTCCCGGTAGACCAACAATGACGAGCTTTGGGGATTCGCCAAATTGATGCGGAGACCGGCTGCCAGTTCCTTTCCGGTGACGAATTGTTTCCTTCCATTATCGATGTCTTCCACTTCGTATGTTTTCCCGGGTTTAAGCCCTTGCAGCCTAACGGTGACGGTATCCGCAATAGCCAACTTGCGCCTGAGAGCCATGACCATACCTTCGCCGAGGTCGGGCCGATCACACTGATAACTCAGCCAATCTTTTTCGTCTGTGGTGATGGGCGTGAGTGGGTACACGTCGCCATAGTAATATTTTGAAAAAGCTTCTGCCTCATTCGCAATTTTCTGCGCCAATTCAGCTTTGAAATCAGAGTTGCGGACATTCCAGAGAAAAATGATCCCTGAGCTCATGGTGCTGCGAGCCTCATACAGGTCCGGGGGATAGTAGGAGTGAATGAACAACCCGCCCGAGCTGAGTGGAACCCAGAGGTTGAGTCCCAGCCCAAGGGCCTGTTCACCAACCGTATTGCCGAATAGATCCGAGCGCCATAGAGGCACGCTGCGTGAAGAAGTCTCCAGGTCAATCCTGCGTCCGCCACTTGAGCAATTGTCGATCAGGAGGTTGGGATGCCGGCGGAGCAATTCGTCCCAAAAGGAGTAGAGTCCCTCGACATAACGAATCTCGCTGATTCCCTGGCGGTCAGGCGCGTCGGCCTTTCGCCAAAACGTCAGTGGATCCATATTAAAGTCATGCCGGAAGATATCGATCCCATCCTGGTCGATGGCGTCGGATATCATATCGGTCAGCCAGTGCCGGGCCTCCGGATTGCCGAGGTTCAGCAAATCCTGTTTGTCTTTTCCATCCAGCCACTGGGTTCGCTTGCTTTCTTCAAGCAGCCAATCGTGATGATGGGTGTAGAGCCATGTCCCTTCGGAAACGCGCTCCGGCTCAAACCAGACGCTGAAGCGCATGCCCAACTGATGCACCGCCTGGCCCAAAGGCCCGAGCCCGCGCGGGAATGCGTCCTTCCTGGGAAACCAGTTGCCTACGCCGTGCGGCCATCCGCCCTCAAACCACCCGGCATCGATCACCAGAGTATCGATGGCGATTTTCTTCTGGCGAATCAGAGTGGCAAAGTCGATCTGGTTTTCTTCCGTAACCGCATTGCCGAATTTGAACTGAAACCACGTGTTGTGGGCGACGGGCATTTGCAGCAGCTTTCCGCCCGGCCGGGGAGTGTGATAGGCCAGAATGAAGCTGCGCAGCAGGTTGTTGGCGCGGATCGGTTCCCGTCCATGCCAGAAGATCAGCAGCATGCGGGGGGTGCGGATGCTTTCACCGGGAAGCAGGCGCAGATGGGTGTGCTCCATCCCCATCTTCAATTGCAAGGCTCCCGGCGCACCGCGAAAGCTTGCCGACCACTGACCGCTCCAGCCGAGGCCGATCATCACGCCGCCACAGTAGACCAGTTGCGGGGCGTTCCCCTTCTCCAAATTGCAGCCTTGCTCCCCGGAGGCCGTCACATTGAAGAACGGCAGCGAAGTTGTGTCGGATGACCGGCCTGCTGTGGGCGCGAGATCGATCTGCGTGCCAGGCGGCAACACTTGGTCCACCGGAGAAAAGTCGGTGGGCGCGGCATTGCTGCCCAAGGCGCGGTGCAGCACCCACGAACTTCCCTCAAGAGTTGCATTAAGTGCCCGCACGTCCTCCAGAATCGGCGTGGGCCTGACGCTGGTGTTCTTGAAAGAAAGAACCCATTCCACCGCGGGGAAGTTGTCGTAAGCCGTCATGTCGCAGGTGAGTTCAAGGCCTGTGGAGGGGTCTCGATAGGTGAATTTCTGCAGCCGTTTGCTGCCTTCGCGTGAGCTTGGTCCGGCGATGAATTTCCAGCGTTTGAGCAAGTCGGCGGAAGGTCTGCCATCGTAGACAAATGAAAAAGGAGGGATGTGTTTACGCGCTCCCGTGGATGCAAAACTCGCGTGAGTCCATGCCCTCGCCTGATGTAATTCCTGTGGAGTTTCGGTGACGGCTCCGGCGTTACCTGCGATGAGGAGCGCCAGGACAACAATTGTCAGCGCTGCGGGAATGGAACATCTTGTGATGTCTCTTGTCATAAAACCTGCTTCCGATTTTCAGCCTGAGAAGCGCGGATTGATTTGGCAGGTCCAGGGCTTTTCATGGTTAATCTGGGATTCGCTACGGGCTTCCCCAACAGGTCGAGCTTCACTTTCCCCACGGTAACGCGAATAAGCAAGCGGTCAATCTATGCGTGAAATTGACCGGAGTCAACTGCGAACGGGATGTGAATCATCGGGCGGAGAGGCAGGTGCAGCTCGGCGGGCTTAGGGACGGTCAACGCTTTTATGACCGTGGGCCTTTCTCTTGCCGAATACTTTGGATTCGCGGGGTGTCCCTCCACAAGAAGAACCTGCACTCAGAACCGCGCGGAATTTGGGTAACCGCTCGCGGTCTCGATCCTGGGTTCTCACCCGTAGTGAGCCATTTTCGCCACGAGGAATAAGAAATTTGCGCCTCAAGCAACAGCAACTTGTCTCGTGGTGAAGATGCAAAAGCGTCCACCACGCTCGGGGAGGGGCGGCGGTATCAAAATCTCATGATAACAGCCAAGGTTAGGATAGCTGTCAAGCGGCGGGCTAAGTCTTTTCCGCCGCGATGTAGGACAGGCCGTAAATCCAACGCTCTCCATGGAAAAACGTCAAGCGGCTGCGAACTTCGGCTTTTTGCTCGAGGTTTTGGCCCCCTTCACAGTAGGGGCAATAAACCGTGATGATATCGCCCACTTCCAGTTTCATTCCCAAACTGACCGCCAGCCCACCTCTGGAAAGGCACTCCGTTTTTGAAACCTCATGCGCCCCTTCCTTGTCGCGCACCAGGATCGGAAGTTTCATGGCGAGCCGTTTGTGGGCACGCTTGTGGGCCCAGGTCCCCGGTGGAAGTTTCGCCGCCGAGGGATCCGGCTTTGGGGGCGGTTCGGGTGGGCGGCCGTTTTCGATGCCGATGTGGCGGTCAGCATACTGCCAGTTGGTGGGCTCGCCGCACTTTTCGCACAACCGCTGCAACGATCCAGCTTCCAGGCTTTTGACTTCCCAGTCGCGAAGAGCGCATAAACTCTCAGCGCCGCAATCCTCGCATTTCAGCAAGGCTCCTGCCTCGTTCGTGTGGGCATTAAGCGGTGCGGAGAACTTAATGTTCCAAAGGTTGCGGTCAGCATCCAGGCAGACCACGCCCCAATCGCTGATCCCGTTCTCCTCAAGACGGTTCTGCCCCACGACCCGGAAATCGGCTTCGCGCAAGTTCTCCAGGTTGACAATTCGGAGGGTGTCGTCCGGGTCGACTCGATGCTTGAGCGCGATGCGGGCTCCATCCCGGTTGATCTCCACCGTATAGGTTTCTTCCGAAAATCCCCCTTCGCTCCCGCCAAACGCCGTAACGCGGATGGGAATCGCGAGGAGCATTCGCTCTGTATTTCGCTTCTCTTCCATAGTCTTGGCTCCGCCATCCCCTCCCGGGCTGCTGTCTCAAAAACCGACCTTCATAGCCAGAATTCAGCAAGGAAGTGGCCGTTGCCCAGGTTACGTTGCTCAGCGGCCCGTATTTTGAATTCCTATCTTTGACTTTTTGCCGTGCCCATAACATACCCTTGAACGTTACGGAATGCAATCGGCCGAACGCCGTTCGGGATTCAAGAATCCGGATTCGACATTCCGCATTACAGATCCAAACTCCATTTTCATGGTGGCGGGTTCATAGCGGCGGAATTGAAATAGCTAATTTCAGATTGGAAACAGGGGAAAGAAAAGGGGCGGTTCGCGAACCGCCCCTGTGGGATTTCTCAACGCGGTGGGATATGAGTTCAGAACTATGTGCTGATCTGAATTAGCTGTCGGCTATCATCCGTGTGCTGTCAGCTTCCTTCTCATCGCACGGGGGTAGTGGTGATTCGCTTGGGTCCGGCTTCCAGTATGTGTTCGGGGCACTCTTTCATCATCAATTTAAAGTTCTCGATGAAGCGTGCGGCCAGCGCGTCATACTTCTTGTCATATTCCTCGCGGCTCGGCCAGGTGTTGGCCGGATCGAGGATCTCCGTGGGCACGCCAGGGCAGGTTTTTGGGACGTCAAAGCCGAAGACGGGGTCCTTGTGAAACTCCACGTTTTGCAGCTTCCCGCTGAGTGCGGCGTTCAGCAGCGCGCGCGTGTGGCTGATGCTGATGCGTTTGCCCACTCCAAACGGCCCGCCCGTCCATCCGGTATTCACCAACCAAACATTGGCATGGTGCTTCACAATCTTCTTCTTCAGCAGTTCGGCGTAGGCGTAAGGGTGATGCACCATGAAGGGTCCGCCAAAGCATGTGCTGAAGGTGATTTGCGGCTCTGTGCCCAGACCGATTTCCGTCCCCGCGATCTTGCTTGTGTAGCCGGAGATGAAATGGTAGATCGCCTGCTCAGGAGTGAGACGTGAGATGGGCGGCATTACTCCAGACGCGTCGCAGGTGAGGAAAAGGACATTCTTTGGATGTCCCGCATGCTTCTCCGGCAGATGATTGAAAATGTATTCCAGCGGATACGCGGCGCGCGTATTCTCCGTCACCTTATCGTCGTTCAAATCGATGTGGCGCGAAACCGGATCGTAAGCCACGTTTTCCAATATGGTGCCAAAGCGGCGGGTGACGGCGTGGATCTGCGGTTCGGCCTCCTCGGAAAGGCGGATGACCTTGGCGTAGCAACCATCCTCAAAATTAAAGACCCCGTTGTCGCTCCAGCCGTGCTCATCGTCGCCAATCAGGTGGCGATTGGGGTCGGCGGAAAGTGTGGTTTTGCCGGTCCCGGAGAGTCCAAAGAAGATGGCCACGTCACCGTCGTTTCCCACGTTGGCCGAGCAATGCATGGACAGTACGCCCTCCAGCGGCAGCAGGAAGTTAAGCACGGTGAAGATGGTCTTTTTGATTTCGCCGGCGTAATTTGATCCGCCAATGATGGCCAGCCGTTCGCGGAAATTCAGGATGATGAAAGTGTCGGAGCGGGTGCCGTCAACCATGGGTGAAGCGAGGAAGCCAGGCACGGAGATCACGGTGAACTCCGGTACGTGCTTCTTCAGATTGTCCTGGTTCCGATGCTTCAGGAACATGGTGCGCGCAAACAGGCTGTGCCATGCCTTTTGGGTGATGATGCGAATGGGCATGGAGTATTCGGGATCGGCGCCGGCAAAGCAGTCCTGCACAAAGACGTCGCGGCCCTGAAGGTAGCCTTGCAGTCGCGTCAGCAGCGAGCTGAAGTTTTCGCCGGTGAAGGGACGATTGTACGTGCCCCACCAGACCCGTTCTTCCGTCGATTGCTCGCGCACCACAAACTTGTCAGCCGCCGCTCGCGCCGTGTGCTTGCCCGTGTTTACAAGCACCGGCCCAAGGTGCGTTAGAGTTCCCTCGGAACGGAACACGATCTCTTCATAGAGGGCAGCGGTGCTGAGGTTCCAGTAAACGCGGCGCAGATTCACCAGACCGTGGTTCTGCAAACCGTAATCACTGGCAAGAATTCCGGCTTCCTTGGAAGCAGGGGAGACGATGTCGAGGTAGATGTTCATGTGAATTCCTTAATTAGCTTTCAGCGGTCAGCTATAAGCGATCAACTGTCAGCGTTCAGCTAAGACCGGAATTGTTCCCGCATTCCCGCTCCGATGGGGTTGTAACTAGCTGACCGCTGATCGCTGATAGCTTTCTTTACTCAGCTTCCCCCTTGATCCTTCCCAGGAGAGAAGCAAGCATGCGGTTGACTTCGATTACGCCTTTCGTCAGTTCTCCGAAGGCATCGTTATTCAAATAATGCAAGTCGTAGGCAAGCAGCAGATGATATTCGGTCTCACTTGCCGATCCCATCGCTATCTGCAGAAACCGGCCAAAGTCCGCGTCGCTTGCTCTGCCGCAACCTTCTGAAATATTGGCCGGCACTGATGCCACCGCTCGGCGAAACTGGCTGGTTAGCGAAAAAAGCTCCTCCTTGGTGAAACCACGTGAAGCTTTGTACACAGCCAAGACCAGCGCACGGCTTTTCTTCCAGACATTCAGGTCCCTAAAATCTTTCAAGATTCTTCCTCACTGCGAACCCAAAACGAACGGCGCAGCTTTTAGCTGATTGCCGAAAGCTGACCACTTTCTTTACAGCCAATCCCTCACCAATTTCCTATCCCCCAAATAAAGCTCGTTGGCGGAGTTGGGGTCCAGCGCCCACTGAATGCGTTCCAGCCCTTCGGTAATGTCCTTCATCGTGCCGCAGTAGCTGAGGCGCAAATGGCCCTCGAAGCCGAATTCCTTGCCCGGTACCGACACCACACGCACTTTCTGAAGCAGGAAATTAGCCAACTTTTGCGAATCCTTCATGTAGGCGCTGAAATCGGGGAAACAGTAGAATGTGCCTTCGGGCTTCGTCACCTTGACGCCGGGAATAGCTTCGAGGCGTTCCAGCATGACGTTGCGATTGTTCTCCAGCGTCATGCGCAAGGCTTCCACGGAGGACTGCACACCGTTTAATGCTCCTACAGCGGCCCATTGCGATGGCGCGGCGGGGCCGGAGGTTTGCTGCGATTGGATGTTCCCCATCGCTTCCGTCAATTCACTGTTGGCCACGGCCCAACCGATGCGGAATCCCGTCATGGCGTACATTTTGGAGACTCCGTTGATCACCACCAGCTTGGATTGCTCCAGCGGCGTGCGGGCAAAGTCGTAACAGATGGGCGCGTTCTTGCCTTCGAACACCAGGCGGTTGTAAATGTCGTCCATGATCAGGTAAATGCTCTTCTTCTCGCAGAAGTCCACAATCTCCGCCACGAAATCGCGGGAGTACATGGCGCCGGAGGGATTATTGGGGCTGTTGAGAATGATCGCCTTGGTGTAAGAACCCACGGCATCCGTTATTTCCTTGACCGAGGGGTAGAACGTGCCGTCCTCAGCAGTCACCGGCACTGGTACGCCGCCCGCAAGTTTCACCATCTCCGGATAACTCACCCAATAGGGTGCGGGAAAAATCACTTCTTCCTTGGGGTCCAGAATCGCATGGAGCAAGACCATTAACGCCTGCTTGGCGCCGCCCGAGCAGAGAACGTTGTCCGCCGTGACGACCTTGTGATAGTGCTCTTCCGTGTAGCGAATCACCGACTTCTTTAAGGCGGGAATTCCGTCCGGCGGCGTGTAGCGCACTTCGCCAGTGTTCAACAAAGAGGTGCAATTAATAATGGCATCGATGGGAGCTTTGCTTTTTGGCTCTCCCCCGCCCAGATGAATTACGGGCTCGCCCTTCTCTCGCAGCAGGGCGGCGGTTTCATTCAGCTTTAGTGTGGGTGACTCATTAATGGATTTGGCAAGTTGGCTGAGGCTCATAGTAATTCATTCCTTCGCTTAAAGTATCCCTGGGCAATTCCGTAAGTGGTGAAGTGCTTACGGTCTCTAGGTACGCTTTTTTCTAGGAAGCGTAAGCCTTGCGTCAGAAGGAAGCAACCCCTTCTTCGCGCAGCTATTTTTGTGAGGGGAAAGTCTGCAAAAACTGCCCCGTATTACTTCAGGTGTGCAACCGATGGAGGCGCTTCCACTGAAGTACTTAGAATAGCTAAGTAAACTGCTTTGGGGCAACTGAGTCATTTTGTTCCAGCTCACAAATCGTTTTGCAATTGGGTTGCCGAAAATCCGACCAACCCGCACCGGTAGCGATATCATCCGGAAGTGCCACGGGCGTCCTGCCCGTGCCCGTGCATGGCCAGGATGGCCATGGCACAGCAAATGACCCCACTAGCCCGTCCCACCGGGCGCCGTAATGTGGCCCACGGCGAAAGCCGTGGGAGAGCGAACAGGGGGATACTGCGCAAACCCCGATAGGGGCGACATCATTGCAACCGAACGAGCAGGATTTTTCTGTCGCCAATCAAGAGACTCGCAAAACCCGCTGAGACGCGTAATCCCGCGGCTTGCCTCATGGGCCACCATATATTGCCGCTGCGCAGCTTTGGACAATGCAATCTGCTTTAGTTCGCGCTTGTAGGCCGTTGGCCTGGGCTGAATTCTCGCGCCCCCTAAGGGCTTACCGTTATTATTGAGTCTTTCACTCAGCTTCGGCGGGTCCACCAATTTTCCCTTTGACACTTGCCGTTTTCGCCTTTACTTTCCATTACGGCATTGCCAAGGCAACTGCGATGCCTTGTCCTCTGCCACACGGGGGCATGGCCCATGTGCGGCATAGTTTCAATCCTGAAAAGGGAATGGACTTTTTGCACATATTCCCAAGAATGGCACCGCAAGTGCTTTAATAGCTTGACTGTACCAAGAAATCGGGGGGAACCGAGCGATGGCGTACGACGCAACCCAGATGCAGGATTGGCAGATTTCCGAGGCTGCAGAGTTAAACATGCCGAGTGCTCGGGATTGGCAGGACCGATTAGGGCTTCAACAAGATGAAGTTATCCCTATGGGTCGCCTGGCTAAGCTGGATTTTCTCAAGATCATAGACCGCCTCAGCAGCCGCCCGGACGGGAAATATATCGAAGTGACGGCCATAACCCCCACCCCCCTAGGTGAGGGAAAAAGCACAACCTCTTTGGGTTTGATGCAGGGTTTGGGCAAGCGGGGCAAAAATGCAGGCGGCTGCCTGCGGCAACCTTCCGGTGGACCCACCATGAATGTGAAGGGGACCGCCGCCGGTGGCGGGAATGCACTGCTGATCCCCATGACAGAGTTTTCACTAGGCCTCACCGGTGACATCAACGACATCGCCAACGCCCACAACCTGGCCATGGTGGCGCTCACCGCGCGGATGCAGCACGAACGGAATTATGGCGATGAGCAACTGGCTAAGCTCAGCAAAATGCGGCGTTTGGACGTTGACCCCACTCGCGTGGAGATGGGGTGGGTCATCGATTATTGCGCCCAGGCTATGCGCAATATTTTGATCGGCATCGGTGGCTGGCAGGATGGCTACCTGATGCAATCGAAGTTTGCCATCACGGTGAGTTCCGAACTGATGGCGATTCTGGCCATCGTTACGGACCTGGCTGACCTGCGCAAGCGCCTGGGGGAGATTACTGTTGCCTATGACAAGCAGGGTAAACCTTTAACCACCAGTGACTTGGAAGTGGCCGGGGCCATGGCCGCTTGGATGCGTAATACCATCAACCCAACATTGTGCAGCACGGCGGAATATCAGCCCTGCATGGTGCATGCCGGGCCGTTCGCCAACATCGCCGTGGGGCAATCCAGCATCATCGGAGACCGCCTGGGCCTGAAGATGTTCGATTATCACGTCACGGAGAGCGGCTTCGCGGCGGATATCGGCTTTGAGAAATTCTGGAACGTGAAATGTCGTTGCAGTGGCCTGAAGCCTAACGTCTCTGTCCTTACTACCACGATTCGAGCCTTGAAGATGCACGGAGGTGGCCCGCGCGTCGCTCCCGGAATACCCCTCGCCGAAGAGTACACTAAAGAGAACCTGAAACTACTGGAGCAAGGCCTCCCCAACCTGCTGCATCATCTTGGGATCATTCGGCGGTCGGGAATCAATCCCGTGGTTTGCATCAACGAGTTTCATACTGACACGAAAGAAGAAATTGCGTTAATCAAGCGAGCGGTTGAAGCCGCGGGAGCGCGCTGCGCGGCTTCCCAGCACTGGGCCAAAGGTGGCGAGGGAGCTTTGGAGTTGGCCGACGCGGTGCTCGACGCCTGCAAGGAAGAGGTCCACTTCAAGTATTTGTACCCCGCCGAAATGAAACTGCGCGACCGCGTGGAAGTGATCGCCAAAGAGGTTTATGGAGCTGACGGCGCGTCCTGGACTCCCGAGGCGGAGGCCAAAGCTAAACAACTCGAAGCGGATCCTAAGTTCGCTGATTTCGCCACGATGATGGTGAAGACGCATTTGAGCTTGAGCCACGACCCAACGCTCAAGGGTGTTCCCAAGGGATGGGTGCTGCCGATTCGTGATGTGTTGGTCTACTCAGGGGCTAAGTTCCTTTGCCCGTGCGCAGGAACCATAAGCCTGATGCCGGGAACCTCTTCCAATCCCGGTTTTCGCAAGATCGATGTGGATGTCAAAACGGGAAAAGTCAGCGGACTTTTCTAGAAGAGTGACGAGTGACGAGCAAGCGTAAATCCAGTGGCGAGTGACGAGCGAACATGGGTTCGGTTATGGGTGATTTGCATATGATAGCACGAGACGGGATGGCGACGGAAGCTGGAGTGATGGTTTGCTTGCTCGTCACTTGGCACTCGTCACTTGTCTACTTTTTTGTATAGGAGCAATCAATGTACGGCGAATCAGAATATCTCTTTCACGACCTCAGCGCCGAGACTCGCAAGAAAATCCTGGAACTTGGGTGTGAGTTATCGTACGGGCCGGGTGAATGTATATTTCACGAGAATGAGGCTGCTGCGAACTTTTACATTCTCAATCAGGGCCGCATTCGGCTCAGTGCCGGCCGAAGACTTTTACTTGCGCACGTGGCCAGTTCCGTGGGCGACGTCATTGGTTGGTCCAGTCTAGTGGGAAACGCCACATATACCGCCTCTGCGGAATGCATGACAGATACGCGAGTCACCCGCATCGCGAAACAGCAATTGGAGGGAATTTTGGCGGAGGATCCTCGAAGTGGGATGAATTTTTTCAGGAACCTTGCCGCCATGGTGGGCCAGCGGCTGGTGAGGACCTATCTCTCCTCAGTTGCCTGGGACGAGGATCGCCAATCGCGGCCTGCTGCTTAGAGTGGCATGTGAAAAGTGACAAGTGACAAGCAAGTGGAAAAAGCGATTGACGAGCATGCGTGAAGCGAGTGTTTTGAGTCGGAAGTCGGGTGCCGAAGTCAGCCCCGATGCATCGGGGCGTCATAATGTAGCCCATGGCGTAAGCCGTGGGTTTCGAGCACCCCCCCATTCTCCCCGTCCCGTCTCCCGCCCCGGCGGGAGGTGGGCGCCGAAGGCGGGGTGAGGGTTCCTTAAGTGACGCCTGACATGCAGGCGGAAAAGCAGTGACAAGTGATGAGTGACAAGCAAGCGGAAAAAGCAGTGACGAATGACAAGTAACGAGCAAACAACATTTACGGTGCTCTCGACTGAAAATGGGTTGTTACGTTTGCTCGTCACTTGTCACTTGTCACTGGCAGAGAGAATGATGCCCCGCCTGCTCGTTACTTGCCGCTCGTCACTCGTAAGGAGAAATAGATGGTAGAGAACAATCAATCCGAGTCAGTGAACCATCTGCGCCAGGCGTTGGAGAAGAAAGAGTTCTTTTGCACCGCGGAGCTGGTCCTCGGCCGGGACCACAATGTTACCGAGGCGGAAACCTTCGTTAAAGAAGCCGCCGCTGAGCCCAATGGCATCAAGGTGATTAGCGTTACCGACCTGCCGGGTGGCAATCCCGCGCTGCCGCCCGAGTCTTTTGTTGCGAACATCCGGGAAAAGGGCCTGACGCCGATCGCGCACCTCACCGGCAAGGATGGAAACCGGTCCGCCTTGGAAAGCCGCCTGCATGCCCTGGCGCGCATGGGCGTGGAAAACGTCCTCGCTTTGACGGGTGACGCCCAGAAAGAGGGGTTTGCCGGGAAGGCCAAACCCGTTTACGACCTGGATTCCGTCCTCATCGTCTGGCTGCTCGAAGCGATGCGCAAGGGGATTGAGTACAACCTGGGGCCACGCACCGTCCATAGCTCGCCTTTCGATTTCTTCGCTGGCGCGGTGGTGAACCCTTACAAGGTTCACGAGGCCGACCAGATGATGCAGTTTTATAAACTGCAACTGAAGATCGGCGCGGGGGCCAAGTACATCATCACCCAACTGGGATACAACCTGCGCAAGCTCTATGAACTGAAGCAGTACATGGACCGCGAAGGTTTGGGGCACATTCCCGTACTCGCCAACGTCTACGTCCCCACGGCGAAGATCGCACAGATGATGCAGGCGGGGGAAGTGGCCGGCTGCGTGATTCCGAACGAACTCATTCAGCGTCTCGAAAAGGAAAAAAAGCCCGAAAGGCTCGAGCGCGCGGCACTCATGGTGGCGGCGGCGAAAGATCTGGGATTTGCCGGGGCGCACATCGGCGGCTTCAACCTCTCGCACAAGGATTTCATGACCATATCCGTGCGAGCCCAGACCATTGGACGCGCTTGGCCAAATCATTTAGACGAATTGGTCCTACCCATATCTGAGGAATTTTATCTCTTGCCCGAGGGCAAAGATGGCTTGAGCGATGGCAGCGGGAAATACCAACTCAACAGCAACAAACCGCACGCCACGGTTTCGCAGTGGGTTTCCAAACAGGTTCACCGGAACTTCATCGCCGATGGTTCCTGGGGCGCGCGATTTTTCGGTGCTCACCTAAAGACCAACGGCAAACCCAATTCCTGGCGGCATGGTTTGTGGTACAGACTGCTGGGTCCATCCAGCCTCTATCGGCAGGCAACAGTGGGCTGCAAAGGCTGCGGAGACTGCCTGCAAGACCATCTGGACTACGCCGGCTGCTCCATGCGCTGGTGCTATAAGGAGCTGCGCAATGGTCCCTGTGGTGGCTCGCGCATCGATGGCAACTGCGAGGCTCGACCCGACCAGGCCTGTATTTGGAATGTGATTTATAAGGGTGCGTTGGCCATGGGCGACAATCCTCAAAAGTTCGCCCACAAGCTGATTCCGCCGCGCGACTGGGCACTTGATGGTACCAACGCGCTAGCCAATCGATTTGTAGGAATCGACAATCTCAGCAAAAGAATCGAGCTGCAAACTGCGGCTGAAAGCGAAACTAAAGGGAGTTGACTCTTATGCTTATTATCGGTGAACTCATCAATTGTACTCGTAAGAAAGTCGGAGCCGCTGCTGCGGCACGCGATGTGGAGTTTTTCAAGGAAATCGCCCTCAGGCAGGTTAAGGCTGGTGCTGACATGCTCGACGTTAATGGCGGTCTGCCTGGGCAGGAAATGGAAGTTCTGCCATGGTTGGTGAACATTGTGCAGGAGACGGTCTCTGTCCCTCTCTGCCTCGATAGTGCCGACCCGGAAGCCCTGCGCAAGGCGTTACCGCTCTGCAAGCAACGCGCAATGATTAATTCCATCACCAATGAACCGGCGCGCATCGCCGCCCTGATGCCCGTGCTGAAGGAATTCAAGCCCAAGATCATCGCCCTCTGCCTCGGCGAGTCGGGTCCACCCAACACCGCCGAAGAGCGCGTGGCGCACGCCAGCCACCTCGTAGACCTGCTGACAAAGGACGGATACGTGCTCGACGATATTTACGTGGATGGATGCGTGCTGCCAGTCAGCACCGGCCCCGAGCACGGCAAGGGGCTGTTGGACGCCGTGGGCGAGATCACTTCACGTTATCCTGGAATTCACGCCAGCGCCGGCATCAGCAATGTGTCATTCGGGCTTCCCCTTCGCAAACTCTTGAATGAGACCTTCGCCGTTCTGTTAATGGCGCGAGGCCTCGATGCCGGCATTGTGGATCCCTGCGATACGCAATTGATGGCTAATATCCGCGCTGCTGAGGCTCTGCTGGGCCGCGACGAGTATTGCGCGAATTATCTCCGGGCTTTCCGCGAAGGTAAATTGGAGTTGCCAACCGCGGCGTAGAAGAACAGTGACGAGTGACGAGCAAGAGGTAACCCATTTGGGGAACTTGACGTCATTATCCATCAATGCCTTTCGATTTCGGTTCTCGCTGGCTCGTCAATTGTCACATGTGACTCGTCACTTTCCGAGTGGACGGATTCGACATGGCCATTAAACCTGCGGAAATTGTGAATCTCGCCGGAGACGCGGGCAGGTACAAAGCTGACCTTGGCATTCCGAACTTTCTGGTGCGGGGGTTCATGGGCGGCACGTTCATCGCCGCCGGAGCCACTCTTGCCACGGTTTGCTCAACCGGGCTGGAGGCTTCGCTGGGACCTGGGATGAAGGCATTCGTTTCGGGAGCCGTCTTTCCCGTAGGTCTAGTCGCCATCGTCATTACGGGCATGTCGCTCTTTACCAGTGACACGATGTTGATTCCTGTTGCCGTTTTTCAGGGAAAGACGACCTGGAAGAAAGTAGGCTCAGCCTGGTTGTGGGTCTATGCCGGGAACTTCGCCGGCTCCCTGTTCTGGGCTTATTTGATGTTCTGGGGGCCCTTCCGTAAATACGGCACAGCCGAACTCAGCGTCTTCGGGCAGAGTGCTGTGGCGATGGCCCAGGCCAAGGTTCTGCCTTACGCCGCCGCGGGAGTTGCCGGCCTAAGTTCAGCATTCGCCAAGGGCATTGCCTGCAACCTTCTCGTGAACCTGGCAATTCTGCTCGGATTGTCAGCGGACAACACCACAGGAAAAGTTCTGGGGATTTGGTTTCCCATCATGGCATTTGTGGCGTGTGGGTTTGAGCATAGCGTGGCGAACATGTATATCGTGCCGGCGGGGATGATGCTGGGTGCTGGAGTGACTTGGGCACAATTCCTGATTTGGAATCTGTTGCCGGTGACATTGGGCAACATTTTGGGGGGGATGGTGTTTGTGGGTGGAGCATATTCCTTCTGTTTCAAGGGTGAACTCTCCCCCGCAATCCAGAGTCGTCCAGCTCTGGTGGAGCGTAAGGCGGCATAGAAAAGCCGATTGGCGATTGATGATTGTCGATAGGCAAACGTTAATCGACAGTCGAAAATTGACAAAATCATATGCACACCTTTATCAAGCAACTCATTTCGCAAGGCCCCGTCCTCACCGATGGCGCCTGGGGGACAGAATTCCAGGTGCGTGGTCTGGAAGCCGGTGAATGCCCTGACCATTGGAACTTGACGCACCCGGACGGCGTGGAGGCAGTGGCCCGCGCTTACGTGGAAGCAGGCAGCCAGGTGATCCTGACCAATACTTTCCGTGCCAACCGACTGGCATTGGAACGCCACGGACTGGCTGATAAACTGCGGGAAATCAACCTCCGAGGCGTTGAAATTTCGCGCCGTGCAGCCTGTGGACGCGCTTGCGTTTTTGCCTCGATGGGACCGAGCGGCAAGCTGCTGATGATGGGCGAGGTCAGTGAAGGGGAGCTGCTCGCAGCTTTCACCGAACAAGCACAGGCACTTGCCGATGCCGGTGCCGACGCCCTGCTTTTTGAGACCATGAGCGATCTGGCGGAAGCGAAAGTTTGTGTGCGGGCGGCGCGTCCAACGGGATTGCCGGTGATCGTCTCCCTGGCATATGACTCGGGCAAGAACCTTGACCGCACCATGATGGGAACCACCCCTGAAGTGGCTGCGGCTGAACTTACCGAGGTGGGCGCCGATGTGATCGGGGCAAACTGCGGGCAAGGCATTGAGAGCTATGCGGCCCTCTGCCAGCGATTGCACGACTCCACCACACTACCTATTTGGATGAAGCCCAATGCGGGACTGCCGGAATTGGTCGATGGCGGGACCCAATACCAGACAGCGCCGCTAGCTTTTGCGCAGCATGCCCCGGCCTTACTCGCGGCTGGCGCGAGCTTCTTGGGCGGCTGCTGTGGAACTAGTCCGGAGTTTATTCGGGCATTGGCAGCGGTGATGAAAAGCAGGCAGTAGGCAGAAGACGATGTGAGAGACTTTCTTCACCGCAGAGGCGCTGGGAAGCAGGTGAAGGGATTTTGCTTTCAAGCCTCACTGCCTCTGCGCATCTACGGTGAAAATGTAGGCTGTTGTCGCAGAAAACTTATGCGTCTAAAACTGATCAGTTGCGAGATCTTCTTCCGCGAGCTTTGTGCCTGTGTGGCGCGATCGCCGCATATTATTGATTTCGACTTCCTCCCCAAAGGACTGCATGACATCGAGTGCGCCAAGATGCAGGCGCGCTTGCAGGCCGCCATCGATAAAGTGGAAGAGCGCCAGTACGATGCCTTGCTGATGGGCTACGGCCTTTGCAACAACGGCATCGTGGGACTTACCACCAAGTCCATTCCCCTGGTCATTCCGCGCGGGCATGATTGCATCACGGTTTTTCTGGGCAGCTCTGCCCGTTACATGGATTATTTCAATACTCATCCCGGCGTTTACTTCAAGACCACGGGGTGGGTTGAGCGCGGCGAGGCGGACGGCGAGTTGGGCCAACTGGCCCTTGGTAACAAGCTGGGATTGACCCAGAGCTATGAAGATATGGTCACCAAGTACGGTGAGGAGAACGCGAAATATCTTTGGGAAGAGTTTGGCAAGAACCTGGCCCGCCATTATGGCCAGATGACATTTATCGAAATGGGTATTGAACCCAACGGCAGTTTTGAACAGCGCTCCCGCGACGATGCGGCCAAAAGGGGCTGGACCTTTGAGAAGGTTCGGGGCGACATCGGCTTAATCCAACGTTTGGTGAATGGTGAATGGGACTCGAAGGAATTTCTGGTGGTTCCCCCCGGCCACCGCGTCGCGGCGAGTTATGACGAGGGCGTTATCAAAGCAGAGGCGATGGCATGAACTCTCTGGAGCGAGTGCGTAGGGTGCTGGCAGGAGGAATCCCGGATCGTGTTCCGGTGTGCCTGCATAATTTCATGCTGGCCGCCCACGAAGCTGGCGTCCGCATGGAAGACTATCGGGTCAACCCCGAGGCCATTGCCCGCGTCCATATTCAGGCGGTGGAGAAGTATGGGCACGATTGCATCATGGTGGATACCGACACCACCATGCTGGCCGAGGCCATGGGCGCCCAGTCAGAATGCGCCCCCAATGAACCAGGCCGCATTGTCGAGCCCGCCATCCGCAGCCTTGATGAGGTTGATCGATTGAAGGTGATCAACCCGGAGGCTGATGGCCGCGTTCCCGCCATTCTTGAGTCGGTTCGCCTGATGTCAAAACAGTTGGGCAGTGAAGTTGCCATTCGCGGGAATGCTGACCAGGCCGCCTTCGATCTTGCTTGCATGGTCCGTGGGGTGGAAGACTTTCTGATGGAGCTGGTGACGCAGCCGGACGATCCACGCATTGCCCAACTCATGGAGGTCTGCTACCAGAGCCACCTTGCCACCCATCGCGCCCTCGCCAAGGCTGGAGCGCACCTCACCTCGATGGGGGATAGTTTTGCCGGTCCGGATGTCACTTCCCCCCGCATGTTCGACCGATTTGCCCGCCCTTACGAAGAACGTCTGGTGAGGGACCTTCGCGCCGATGGAATTTTCGTGGTAGTTCACATATGCGGAGACACCAGTCGCATTCTTGACATGATGGCGGAATACGAACCCTGCGGTTTTGAACTCGATTACAAGACCGACGCCGTAAAGGCCAAACAGACGGTAGGAAAGTTCCACATCCTGTTTGGGAACATCGATCCCAGCGGAGTTCTAGCCATTGGGTCGGTCGAGGAGGTACGGCAAGCGACGCGGCGACTGATCTCCACTTGGAAACCGGATGGCCGGTTCATTTTGAATGCAGGTTGCGCCATTCCGCCCACCACTCCGCCGGAGAACATTCGAGCCATGATTCAGACGGCGAGGGAGTACGGAGAGTACTAAAGGAAAGCCATTTGCCGCGTGACGGGCAAGAGAGACTTGAATTCCGGTTCTTGCCGGCTTGTCACGTGTTACTGAATTCCCATGACTGGAAGTGAACGCATTCTCGCTCTACTCGATGGCAAGCCGGTGGATCGGCTGGCGTTCATGCCTATTACCATGATGTTCGCATGCGATCGCATTGGCGCGCAATATCTGGACTACGCCACAGACTTTCAGGTGATGGTAAAAGGTCAAACCCATACCGCGGCGGAGTTTGAATTCGATTACGTCAGCATTATTTCCGACCCCGCATGTGAAGCCTCGGATTGCGGCGCAAAGGTCAAATATTTCCCCAACCAGCCGCCCGCTCTCGATGAAGCAAGCGCACTTTTGGCGGACAAGAACATGCTGCGCGCGTTGAAGGTTCCCGAACCCCGCACGAGCCCCCGCATGGGGAATCGCTTGCGGGCACTCGATTCTTACCGGAAGTCCGTTCACAAGGAAAAGCTGATTGAAGGCTGGATCGAAGGTCCGGTTGCCGAGGCCGCCGATCTGCGGGGCATCAATAATTTGATGATGGATTTCTTTGATGACCCGGGGTTTGTCACGGAGCTCTTTGAATTTGTATTGCAGCTTGAGCTCACTTTTGCCCAAGCCCAAATGGAAAGCGGCGCGGAGCTGATCGGAGTGGGAGACGCGGCGGCTTCTCTGGTGGGCCCCAGGATTTACGAAGAGTTTGTGTGGCCGTACGAAAAGCAGTTGATGGATGGCCTGCGCGCCATGGGGGCGCGAACCCGTTTGCACATCTGCGGCAATACCCGGCCAATTCTCGCCCTCATGGGGAAATTAGGTTGCGACATTGTCGACCTGGATTGGCTGGCTCCCCTCTCCGAGGGACGGGCGGCCATGGGGCCCGATCAAATCTTGCTGGGGAACGTCGATCCTGTGCGTGTGCTTCGCAACGGAACTCCGCAGGAAGTTTACGACGCAGTTGCGGAGTGCCATTACCAGGCCGGCGATCGATTTATCGTAAGTGCCGGTTGTGAAGTGGTGAGGGACACTCCGCTGGAGAACCTCCGGGCCATGCAGCGCTATGCCCGGGAGCATGCACTGGTTTGAGATTGGGTCACTCCTCTTTCGACCAGGGAATCGGCCCGGCGGAAGGGGAAGAAGAAAAGGAGAAATGAACAGCCGCGAACGAGTTTTTGCCATGTTGGATGGACGGCCGGTGGATTGTCTGCCGGTCATGCCCATCACCATGATGTTCGCGGCCGACTTTATCGGTGCCAAGTATCTTGCCTATAGTACGGATTACCATGTGCTGGCGGAGGCCCAGATCCGAACTGCGGAGGAGTTTGATTTCGACCACGTGTCCGCCATTGCTGAGACACGGGAGGCGCCTGATTGCGGTGCCGTGGTGGAATATTTTGAAGACCATCCTGCATCCATTGTCGAGGCGCAGGCCCTGTTGACTGACAAGAAGACGCTGGCGCAACTGAAAGTCCCCGACCCGTTGAGTGGGGGGCGCATGCACGATCGCATCAAGTGTCTTGCTCTATTGAAGCGGCGCGTGGGTCTCGACAAGATTGTAGAGGGCTGGATGGAGGGCCCGTGCGGTGCGGCTGCGGATATGCGCGGCATTAGCGCGCTCATGATCGATTTCAATGACGATCCGGCATTTGTGCGCGACCTTTTTGATTTCGTCTTTGAGGTGGGAATGAGGTTTGCGCGGGCGCAGGTGGAAGCTGGAGCGGATGTGATCGGCATTGGGGATCCAGCAGCCTCCTTAGTCGGTCCGAAGATTTACCGAGAGTTTGTTTGGCCATACGAAAAGAAGATGGTGGATGGTTTGCACTCGCTCGGCGCCCGCGTACGACTGCATATTTGCGGCAACACTAGGCAAATCCTAAAGGAAGCGAGCCGGCTTGGTTGCGATCACGTGGATGTGGATTCCCTGGCGCCGTTGGCGGAAGCGAGAGGGGAAGTTGGGCCGGAGCAGGTTCTGCTGGGTGGATTGGATCCCGTCCGCGACCTGCTGAACGGAACGGCACAATCGGTTTATTCCAAAGTGGCAGAGTGTCATCGCCAGGCGGGGCCACGATACATTGTGGGTGCAGGCTGTGAAGTGCCACGCGATACCCCCGCCGCCAACGTCCACGCCATGGTCCGATACGCGCGGCAGAACAATCCGTTGAAATCCAGCCGAACATCGCAAGGGAGCGCCAGTGCCTGAAAAGTCCACACATCGCGTCACCTTAAGACCTGTGCAGACGGAATTGACTGCGCCGGCGGGAACGGCCTTGCGGGATCTGCTCTTCGCTCAGGGTGTGGAATTCCCTTGCGGGGGACAGGGCCGGTGCCGCGGCTGCCGCGTGCATGTGCTGGAGGGGCAGGTTTCCGTCAATGACGCGCAACGCGACCGCCTGAGCGCCGAAGAACTTGCGCAAGGCTGGCGCCTCGCCTGCCAGTGCGCGCTTGAGGATGACCTTGTAATCGAGCTGCGCCAGTGGGACGCTGCCATCCTGGTGGATGAGTCACCCTTTGCATTCCATCCGCGTCCTGGCCTGGGTGTGGCAGTTGACCTGGGAACCACCACGCTGGTTGCACAGTTATTGGAGCTTAGCACCGGCCGCGTACTGGCGGTTCGCACGGCGCTCAACTCCCAGGCGCGTTTTGGAGCTGACGTCATGAGCCGTGTGGACTTTGGCGCGGCGAAAGGAGGCGAGCAGCAGCTCCGCGACCTGATTCGTCAACAGATCGGGAGCTTGATCGAGCAGTTGGTGTTTGCCAGTCATGTTCCGCAGGATGAAGTCACAGACGTGGTGGTTGTGGGAAACACCGTGATGCATCATTTATTCTGTGGACTGGATATTGAGCCATTATCGCGCTACCCTTTCGAGTCAGAGCAGCTGGGCCTTCAGACCTTCCATGCGTCGGATCTGGGGTGGCGGGTCTCCCACCAGGCGCGGATACGTTTTCTGCCCTGCCTGGGGGGATTTGTGGGCAGCGATCTTCTGGCCGGGATACTGGCGACGAATCTTAGTGAACGCGATGAGTTGAACGGGCTGGTGGATTTGGGCACTAATGGAGAGATTGTGATTGGCAATCGCCAGCACATTTTGTGCGCGTCGACAGCAGCTGGGCCTGCATTCGAGGGGGCGCGGATTTCCATGGGCATGCGCGCTGCGACCGGGGCGATTTCCGAAGTGCGGTTGGAAGACCACACTCTTAGCTGCCGCGTCCTCGGCAACGTTGAACCACAAGGTCTATGTGGGAGTGGTTTGGTGGATGCCGTGGCGGTGGGATTGGAGCTGGGAAGGATACAGCCTTCAGGACGCTTTGCTGACGGGGTCAGCAACTGGGAATTGGCCGCCCCTGTGGTTTTGACGCAAAGTGACATCCGCGAGCTGCAACTTGCCAAAGGCGCCATCGCCGCCGGCATTCGCATGCTTCTTAACCGGTTTGGGTCTTCTGCAAGTGAACTAAAAAAACTCTATCTTGCCGGGGCCTTTGGGAACTATATTAACCGCGCCAGCGCGCAGCGCATCGGCCTCATTAACTTTCCCTCGGATAGAGTAGAGGCCGCAGGGAATACCGCCCTTTTGGGGGCAAAGCTGGCACTCTTCCTTCCCGAGGGGGAGGACGGCTCATTTGCCAATCTTCGCCAGCGCACTGAGCACGTGGCGTTGAACGCCGATCAAAGTTTTCAAGATACCTTTGTGGAGGAAATGGGATTTCCACAAAGCACTTACGCATAATGTGAAAGGGAGACTCCGTATGGCACAATTTGAAGAACTAAAACAGGCAATTATTGATGGAAAAGCTCCAGTAGCTAAAGAACTGACGGACAAGATGCTGGCGGAAGGGGTTCGCCCCGGCGAATTCTTCCCCAAGGCCATCATTCCCGCCATGGATGAGGTGGGCCGGCGCATGCGGGAATGTGAATTTTTCATTCCCGAAGTGCTGATAGCAGCCCGGGCGGCACGCGCCTCCAGTGAAATTCTTAGGCCGTTGCTGGTTGGCGCCGAAGCCATGACGGCCGCTGGAACGGTTGTTTGCGGCACCGTCAAGGGCGATTTGCACGACATTGGCAAGAACATCGTGGCCATGATGCTGGAAAGCGCCGGCTTCAAGATCGTTGATTTGGGCGTCGATGTTAACGCGGAGAAGATTGTCAACGCGGTTCGCGAGCATCAGGCCAATCTTGTGGCGCTATCGGCGCTGCTGACCACCACCATGGTGAACATGAAGGGTGTGATTGAAGCACTGTCCGCTGCCGGCCTTCGCACCCAAGTGAAGATCATGGTTGGCGGAGCTCCCGTCACCGATGCCTGGGCCCATTCGATTGGGGCTGATGGCTATGGCAAAGACGCACCATCGGCCGTGGAGTTGGCACGTCAGCTCGTGGCAGCCTAACGAATCCGCCACCTCGTAATCATCCCATCTCGCCGCAGCCATTAGGGCTGCGGCGATGAGGCAGGACTTTCACCATGACAAGCTCACGTGAGCGAGTACGCCTTGCTCTCGAGCACAAGGAATCGGACTGCATTCCACTCGACCTTGGCGCAACCTCGGTAACCGGAATGCATGTGGATACCGTTTACCGTTTGCGGCAGACGCTTGACCTGGACCCACCGGGCACCCCCGTCAAGATCATCGAACCTTTTCAAATGCTGGGGGAAATCAAGCCCGACCTCATCCAAGCATTGGCAATTGATACCGTCCAAGTGGGTGGTACGGGTACGGCTTTTGGTTTCGCCATGGAGGGTTGGAAAGAGTGGAAAACCTTCGGCGGCGCACCCGCCTTGGTACCCGCTGGCTTTAATACTCAACCCGAACCGAATGGTGACTTGTTGCTCTATCCCCAAGGTGATCGCTCCGCCCCGGCCTCCGGCCACATGCCCGCCGGGGGCTACTACTTTGATGTCATTGTGCGGCAGCAACCCTTCAAGGATGAGGACCTGCGGGTTGAAGACAACCTGGAGGAATTCAGCCTTCTCTCAGATCAGGAAACAGAGCATTACCGCCGCTGCGCTGAGGAATTCTATACGCAGACCGATAAGGCTTTGGTGCTGAACCTGGGGGCGCTTTCGCTCGGTAACATTGCCCGCGTCCCGGGGCCCGCATTGAAATGTCCGAGGGGAATTCGCGATGTCGAAGAGTGGTACATCAGTTTGGGTTCGCGGCGCGGCCATATCTACAAGATCTTCGAAGGCCAGACGGAATTCAACCTGGCGAATGTGCAAAAGCTTTATGCCGCAGTGGGCAACCAGGTGTCGGTGGTAAACCTGACCGGCACAGATTTTGGCGCTCAGAACGGGCCCCTGGTTTCTCCCCAGACGTACCGAAATCTCTTCCTGCCTTTTCATAAGCAGGTCAACGATTGGGTCCACCGTAACACAACATGGAAGACCTTCATCCATAGTTGCGGTTCCGTTTGGGCTCTGGTGGACGATTTTATCGCAGCGGGCTTTGACATCCTCAATCCAGTTCAATGCTCTGCCGCCCGTATGAATCCTTTCGACCTGAAAAGCAAGTATGGGGACCGGATTACCTTCTGGGGAGGGGGAGTCGACACACAAAGTACCCTTCCCTTCGGCACACCCCAGGAAGTTCGTGAGGAAGTCCGTGAACGGATCAGGGCCTTTGGTCCCGGAGGGGGCTTCGTCTTCAACGCCGTCCACAATATTCAAGCGCTTGTGCCAGCCGAAAACGTGCTGGCGATGTACCGCACGGCGCGAGAGTTCGGACGCTACCCATTGCGAGTGGCGAGCGCGGCATGAAGATGTGACGAGCGATCTGTGGCAGGGGTCACCTTCTGTTCTATTTTTGCCTGTCGCATGTCACAAGTTACAGGTCACAGGTTACATTCAATAACTGGAGACTCATCATCATGACATCACGCGAACGCGTTAATAATGCATTGAATCATAAGGAATCGGACCGTGTGCCGGTGGACCTCGGCGGCAGCGCTGTGACCGGGATGCAAGCCGACACAGTTTACAAGCTTCGCCAGGCGTTGGGGCTGGACGCGCCTGGCACCCCCGTTAAAGTTGTGGAGCCCTATCAGATGTTGGGGGAGATCAAACCCGATCTGATGGATGCTCTTGGTATTGACGTCGTAGCGTTGGGAAAACCCGCCACGATGTTCGGCTTTAAGAACGAGGGATGGAAGCCGTGGACCACATTTGGAGGGACTCCGGTGCTTATTCCCGAAGGGTTCAACACGGATCCGGATGAGAATGGCGACATCCTGGTCTACCCGGATGGAGACAAGTCGGTGCCTCCCAGTGGCCGCATGCCCAAAGGCGGCTACTATTTTGACTCGGTCGACCGCCAACTTCCCGTTGATGATAACAATTTAAATGTGGAAGACAACTTGGAGGAGTTCACTCCCATTTCAGACGAAGACTTGGCGCATCTGGGGCGCGAGGCGGAAAGAATCTGGACCCAAACGGACAAGGCGGTGCTGGCAAGTTTCGGGGGGACGGCTTTCGGCGACATCGCCTTGGTTCCCGGCCCCTGGATGAAGCATCCCAAAGGCATTCGCGGCATTGAGGAGTGGTATGTCAGCACGGCATCGCGCCGCGAGTATGTCTACACGCTTTTTGAACGCCAATGTGAGATCGGCATCAAGAATCTGGAGAAGATTCACGGAGTTGTGGGTGAGCGCGTGTCGGCGGTCTTCCTTTCGGGCACGGACTTTGGCCAACAGCATGGTCCTTTTATCTCACCCAAGACCTATCGTGACCTTTACAAGCCCTTCAATAAGGCTGTAAACGATTGGGTGCATAAGAACACGGCGTGGAAGACCTTCATTCACTCCTGTGGGTCCATCCGCGCTTTGCTTCCCGACTTTGTTGATGCGGGCTTTGATATTCTTAACCCCGTGCAATGCTCGGCGGCATGCATGTCAGCAGAGGAACTGAAGCAGGAGTTTGGCGATCGAGTGACATTCTGGGGCGGTGGCGTGGACACACAGAATACGCTGCCATTCGGTACAGCCGATGATGTTCGCAAAGAGGTCAGATCACGTCTAGAGATCTTTGGCAAGGGCGGAGGTTACGTCTTCAATTCCATCCACAACGTTCAAGCGCGCGTGCCGATTGAGAACGTCCTGGCCATGTATGAGACCGTGCGGGACTTCGGGAAGTATTGAGCAACTAATTCGTTTCTATGATTGACCCTAAACGGGACACCTCGCATCAAGATCCTTAAAATTGATAAATCGGGGCGGATCCGAGTCCCCAATCTTCTTAAGGAACGGCTGGGGTTCAGGGCGGGAATGAAACTCGAAGCTGTATCGCAACCTGATTGGCTTTTGCTGCGACCCGTTTGGCATCAGCGATCAATGATCCGGCTAGAAGGACTCTGGCTACAACGGACGGCTGTTCCCGGTGCGAATTTGGGCCGAGTCTTGGGCGATGTGGGTTCGGAACGGTTCTAATCCGGTCTCAAGACTTATCTGCCTCTGGATTCCCTGCATCTAGGAACATAATTGAGCGAACGTGGTTCTCGCCGGTCAAAAGAATACCCGGTCCGATAATTTCGACGGGCTGCCCATCGTCACGAACCCACGAGGCGCGTTCGAGGAACAGACTAGCATTGTCGGGGCGGTCGGAATAGTACTTAAGCCATCCAATAACGCTCCGACCATCAGACAACTCAACCTGTACCACCCCACCGTGAAGCTGAAAAACGTCATTCCATATCGATGAACGCCATGTCCGGCTCGTCACTCGCAACCATCGAAATAAGCCCCCGAACCAGTCATGATTTGTTGCAGATGAAACTATCGTTGCCAATACCACTGCGATCAACGGCAAGAGCGCAAGCCGAAGTGGGCTTGCGCTGATTGAGTAGTTTGCGGACGGGCCTTCTTTGTCGACTCTTAACGATATCGGAAACGAATGGGTAATGGCAGTGAACGTCAGATATATGAAGAAACTATAAATCAGCGCTTCGACGATCCTGTCGAAGTCCTTCTGCTCGGGATTGACGGTTAACCGTTGTTCGATGCGAGCGGCAAAAAACCAGGCAGAAGAACAACGAGGATGGCGACGGCCTCAACCTTGAAGTCAGGCATTGTACCCCCGTAAGAGAAATTTTACGGTACCCAATACCGCTTACTTATTGCTAGAATTCTTGTTCGCAGCCGGGGGGATAGCCACAGGCTTTGGCATGACCAAGTTGGCAGGCGCAGAAGGCTTTTCACCCTCTCGAAGATTTTTCCCGGCCATTACCGCGACCGCATCCTTCCCTATAGACGCAGCTTTCCGGAAGCCATTTGTTTTTGACACTCTTGCACCTCTAATCGAAATCATAGTGCCGCCATCGCAATGTGTCAATCTCCTTGCCGATTCGATCATCTTACCTGATGTCTTCCCGCGAATTTTTTTCATACTGCAATGTGGTATGAATCATAAGGAAAGCATTTTGGCGCCGCCCCTGTAACGACGCGTGAAAATCGAGCTGAACTTTCCGTAGGCGATGACCATAATACCGGATGTTATACTGAGGTCTGACTTATGGCTGATCAACCCATACCTTTACCCCCAGGCCCGCAATTTTACGAGGTTGCGCCCCGCCGCTATTGGCCCGTCGCCACAATCGTCCTTTTTGCCGTGAACTTTATCTTCTTCGGCCTGGAGATCTACGCCGGCGGTGCCGATAACACTCAGATTCTCCTCAATTTCGGCGCTTCTTTTGAGCCGTACTTGCGCCGGGGTGAATACTGGCGCCTGGTGATGCCGATGTTCCTCCATGGTGGTTGGCTCCACATTCTGGGCAACAGCTACGCGCTTTACATCCTGGGACCGATCCTGGAGCGTGTATACGGCTATGGCCGCTATGCTGCGATTTATGTGGCCGCCGGCATGGGTGGCGCTTTCCTTTCCATGATGGCATCGAAGAATGTTTCAGTGGGAGCTTCCGGGGCCATCTTCGGGATTGCCGGGGCAATGGTCGTTACCGGCTATGCCCACCGTGCTGCGATTCCTCCGCGCTGGGGCCGCGCCTTCGGGCGGGGAATGATCCCCTTTATAGCCCTGAATCTAGCCTTTGGATTATCGGTGCATGGCATCGACAATTGGGGCCACCTGGGTGGATTGGCGACCGGCGCGCTACTAGCTTTGATCATTCCGCCTCCCCGGCATGACTTTGCCTACGGCGAGATTGCCGAAGCTCCCTCACAGGCGTGGGCTGCTTTTCCGCTGGTAGTGGTGATTCTTTCCATAGGTGCCACCGCCCATCACTACCGTACCATTCAGGCGATGGACCGGCTTCTGGCGGAAGGTGAACGATTTGAATCTGCCCAACAGTATGACCGCGAGTTGCAGAGTTTTCAGCAGGCGCTTCACCTGGCCCCAAACCAGGAACAACCGCATGAGGAGATGGGTAAGTACTACTTGACCCAAAGGAAATATGAAGAATCCATCCAGGAGTTTCAGCAGGCGACCCGCTTGAGCGGAGACGATGACCATGCCCGGCTCGAACTCGGATTGGCCTATCAGTTGAAGGGTGATCCGCAAAAGGCCCAACAGATCTTTGAGGACGTGCTCGGCAAGAATCCCCAGACTGCCGAAGCCAAAGGATTGCTTGCTTCGAACCTGGCTATGTTGGCGGATCTCTATGTCCAGCAGAGGCTCTACAGTGAGGCGATCATTAAATACCAGGAATCTCTTCGTCTTGAGCCGGACCTGGCGGAAGCCCATAACAACCTGGCGTGGCTCTATGCGACTTGCGACGATCCAAAGTTTCGCGATTCCCGTGCGGCGCTCGAACACGCGCAACTGGCGGTCAAACTCACCAATTGGAAAGACCCAAACTCTATTGATACCCTGGCGGAAGCACATTTTGTAAACGGTGAGTTTGAGCAAGCGGTGGAGAGTCAGGAGAAGGCCCTGGCACTTGAGCCCGACAACAAGGAATTGCAGGAGCACATGGCGCGTTATCGTCGGGCGGCGGCAAAATGATATCGCAACGCATTCCAGGGCTTCGCGGGAAGAGTTTAAGTCCGTCCTACATTAATTCCGGCTGGTCGGCCGTGCGCTTAACCCATTTGTACGCTCGAATTGAATTCTTCCAGTAGAACTTTTCCTCCACCGCATTACCTTTTGTCCTTACATAGTCGCGGGCGAGGTTGAAGACCTCTTGGAAGGATCCCCAGCGATCGCTGTTTGGCCAGTCGCTGCCGAATAGAATTCGGTCCTCGCCGAAGATCTCCCAAATCTCATCCAGCCTTGAGCGGTAAAACTCCAGGTCGATTGGCACTTTTCCGTTCACACGACGGAGAATTTCAGACAGCTTCACGTAGATTTGCGGCCGCGCTGCCAGTTCCCGCAGAAAAGTCGTGCGCTCTTTACGAGCCCCAGCCTCATCCGGAGGGTCGGTCTGGGGCAGATGATCCAGCACCACGCGCAGATTGGGGACCTTGTCCGTGATCCGCACGACGGCCTCAACATTGGGCGTTGACTGGTCTGCGGTGTCCAGCCCCAAGCCGGCATCGGCAAGAGCTTTGATGTCGGAGACGTAGTCCTCCCGCGAAACATCTCCGTGGAAGTCCCGGCCCCATAGGTTTCCGCACCGAATCCCCCGAAACAGGGGATTCCGGTGGAACCGTTCCAGATGTTTGCGGAAGTCCGGCTTCCCCGGTTCCAGATCCCCCACCGTTCCGACAATCAAGGTGTCATGAGCAGCGATATCCAGGACCCATTGGTTGTCCTCCAGCCATGGGCTGCATTCGACCTCAATAACGCCTGCGATCCTAAGTCCTTTGGTGAGCTGGCGATAGCGGTCAGGCAGGGCGGGCCGATACAAGACCTCGTCGTCCTTTTTGTCCATTTCTGGCCAAGGGATACCCTGTGGCCGTGTGGGGTCAAACAGGTGGATGTGAGTATCAATAATGGGCATGGGGCTGTCCTTTGCGCTTAAATCCATCGCTGCGGAACTCGCGGCAAACCCCAGAAATGTCCTTCGATTCATGTCATTCTCCTGGCTATTACAGTTGACGGATCGCCCGTGATGAAGCGCTCTGATAGGCCTGTGACGAAGCGAACAATTTACACGGGATGCGGTGTGGGTGCAAGAGTCTGGACAGAGTTTGATTGGTGGGAAGCAACTTAAGCTGAGTTTCTATCTTCCTGCGGAAGGGATCACCAGGGTAACGTCGCGATCCAGGCGCATGCCCACCAGAGAGCCGGCTGCGATGGAAGCCTGTTTGCCTTTGGGGAGAAAGAGTGCAGTCATAATGCCGGCAGCCCCTAAAACGATTCCCGTCCCGATGCCGCCCACGGCCCCCACGATTGCGGGGCCAACGATCAGCAGGGCCTGCTCACGGCGATCAGGGCCTTTGCCTTTCAGTTCCCCTTCCGGGCCGACATTGGGATCGCTGCCGCTTTCGCTGGAAAACACCTCGGTCAATGAACCAAGAATTGCCACCTTTTGGCCGTTGGGCAGTTCCACCGTGTCAAAAACAATGGTGAGATAACCGCCCTTGCCCTTGCGTGCTGCCGCCCGGGACTCACCCACGTGGCCATCAATGCGAACACCTTTGGGGAGCACGTCTCTATCCTCGACGGCGACCGGGTCAATCAGGGAGCACATGATTCGGTCACCCGCTTTGGATGTGCTGGAATTAATGGTGGTGTGCAATTGGAGCTTGAATTCCGTGCCTTCCGGAACTGTGATCTCATCAACGGCGGCGTTGCTATCCTGCGCAAAGAGGGGCGCCGTCATGCTGCCAACCAGCGAGCAAGAGATCAATAATGCGAAGAATTTTGCCTTCATTCCCATTTCCCCCAAGCGTTAAGAGGCCGTCCGCCGAGTGAAGCTGGGCAGCCAAAGCCGGATTGGACATTATCATCGTCAAAGGCCGACACAGTCAAAGACAAAATCGCTATCGGAATCAAAGGCCTTTGTTTTGTTCGATGCAGGTTTCGTCCCAGAGTTTGGATGGGTCGGCGCCGGAATTGGGAAAAGTTGCTCCCGGGAGGAGGTTTTACTCCCGGGTTTCGGCGTGGTGGCGGACGTCAACGCCTTCCACCAGGAAGAGGACGTCCTCAGCTATATTGGTGGCATGGTCGGCAAGCCGTTCCAGGTTGCGGGCAATAAACATCAAATTGATTCCCTGGCGGACCGTCTTGGGATCTCGTTCCATGTAAGAGATCAGTTCCTCATAAACTGCATCGCGTAACTCATCGACCGCGTCGTCCGATACCAGGACGGTACGGGCCAGTTCTCCATCGTGATGGACAAATGCATCCAGGCTCTTCCGAATCATCGACTGGACACGGTTGGCCATGGAGGGAATGTCAACGAGGGGCTTGATCAGCGGCTCACTTATCAAGGAGAGAGCACGCTCAACAATGTTCACTGCCAGATCTCCCATTCGTTCGAGATCGTTATTGATCTTGATGGCAGAGGTGAGCAAGCGCAGATCCGTGGCCATGGGCTGCTGGAGGGCCAGGAGGCGGGTGGAAAGGTCATCAATCTCGACTTCCATCCGATTGATCTCCGCTTCGTTTTGGAGAACCTTTTGTGCCTGTTGGGGATCCTTGTCCGAAAGGCAGAGCACGCTGCGGTAAACGGAGTCCTCCACCAGTGCGCTCATCTCGAGCAGGCGGTTCCGCAAGTAGTCTAATTCCTCAACAAAGTGGCGCAAAGGCGAATCCTCCAGAGCTCAGGAGTCAGCAAACAGCGGCACCCTCCGACTACTGGCTCCTGAATTCTTATTCCTGATCTTTATCCAAATCTTCCGGTAATATAATCCTCGGTCTCTTTTCGAGCCGGGGTTTTGAAGATCACCGCCGTCTTATTGAACTCAATCAGCCTGCCCATCAGGAAGAAGCCCGTGAAGTCGGCGGATCGCGCCGCTTGTTGCATATTATGCGTTACAATCACCATCGTGCAAGCGTCTTTTAGGTTGAAGAGCAACTCTTCAATCTTGGCCGTGGCAATGGGATCCAAGGCTGAGCACGGCTCATCCAGCAGCAGCACTTCCGGTTCCACCGCCAATGCCCGGGCGATGCACAGCCGCTGTTGCTGGCCGCCTGAAAGGGCATATGCGGACTTGTGGAGCTGGTCTTTGACTTCATCCCAAAGCGCAGCACGCCGGAGGCTTTTTTCCACTGCCTCGGCCATGGTGCCTTTGCCGCCCATTCCGTTGATGCGAAGGCCATACGCAATGTTGTCAAAAATGGATTTGGGGAACGGGTTGGGTTTTTGAAATACCATTCCCACTCTTCTCCTCAGATTGACCACATCCAGGGAAAAGATATCCTCGCCATCCAGCAGGACTTCTCCATCCGGGCGCGCTTGGGGTACGGTTTCGTACATGCGGTTGAGAATCCGCAGAAACGTGGTCTTGCCGCAGCCGGAGGGGCCGATCAGCGCGGTGATGCGGCCAGTGGGAACCTGCAAGGCAATGGAGTGCAGTGCCTGTTTCCCTCCGTAATAGAAGTCCAGACCGGCCGCGCGCATTTTGATGTCGGCAGGCCAGGGAGTTGCAGCTCCTGCCACACCATCGGTGGGGCGGGAATCTTCAGACGTCTTCATGACCATAGTCGGAACACTCGATGCAGAAGTCACGGCTTAAACCTTTTGCCAGGACACGTCCTGGCGTGCGCCTAGGCACGGCGTAAAGATATTCCCCGGGAAACAATCAAGCGAGCCCCAATATTGGCGACCAAAACCAGGGCCAGGAGGACCAATCCGGCCGCCCATGCTTGCCGGTGCCAATCGTCATAGGGCGCGATGGCATAGGTATAGATCATCACCGGTAATGACGCGATGGGCTGATTCCAGCCCGAGCTCCAAAATCTATTGCTGAATGCAGTGAAGAGGAGGGGGGCGGTCTCGCCCGCCACCCGTGCCAGAGTCAACATAATTCCCGTTACGATTCCGCGTATGGCCGCCGGCATCACCACCGTCGCGACCGTCTTCCACTTGCTCGCCCCCAGGGCCAGCGCGCCTTCCCGCAGCATTCGCGGGACTCCGCGCAAGGCCTCCTCAGTGGTCCGGACCGCGATGGGGATCATCATTACCCCCAGCGCCATGCCTCCCGCGAAGGCGGAGAAGTGTTTCATGGGAATCACAATAATCGTGTAAGCAAAGATTCCTATGACAATCGAGGGCACACCATTCAGTAGGTCAGTGGTGTAACGAACGAAGAATGAAAAGGTCCGTCCGCCGAACTCCGCCAGGTAAACTCCGGCCAGCAATCCAATGGGGACGCCGATGAGGGATGCCAGCAGCAGAAGTTTGCCGCTGCCCACAATGGCATTGGCCATTCCGCCGCCCGTTTCGCCCACCGGCACCGGCAGATTCGTGAAAAATGCCCAATTCAGCGACTTGCCCCCGTAATACACCAGGTATCCCAGAATGAAAATGAGCGCAGAAACCGTAAACAGCGCGCACACCCCGGTGAGGCTGAGCATAAGAACGTTCACGAATTTTCGCCAACCGGTGCGAAGGCTCATAAGTGCAAATGTTGGTGGCTGATGGCTAGCCGGCATGCACCAGCCACTGCCCCTAGCTTGCCGCCCCCTTCTGAGTGGTGGCAAGAATGACCAGGCGCGCCAATCCGTTGATCAGGATCGTCAGCAGGAACAGCACCAGGCCCAGATAGATCAGAGATTGCAGGTACATATCCCCAGTAGCTTCGGTGAACTCGTTGGCAATGACGGCGGCAATGGAGTAGCCCGGAGCAAACAACGAGGCATTGATTTTGGGGTCGTTACCAATCACCATGGTTACAGCCATGGTCTCACCGAGTGCACGCGCCAGGGCCAGGAACACCGAGGCCATAATTCCGACTTTTGCAAAGGGCACCACCACTTGCCATGTGGATTCCCACTTGGTGGCACCGAGTCCCAGGGCCGCCTCGCGCTGGTCCACCGGGACCGCCATCAAGACATCGCGCGATACGGAAATGATAAAGGGGACAATCATGAGGGCCAATACAAGTCCGCCTGCGAGCATGCTGACACCGTAAATCGGCCCCTTGAAGAAGGGTAGAAATCCCAACGTGTGCTTTAGGAACGGCATCACGACTTTGCGCAACACGGGGACCAGGATGAAAATTCCTAGAAGGCCATAGATGACGCTGGGGACAGCCGCCAGCAGCTCAATAACAAAGGTCAGGTAGTTGGAAATTCTGGGCGGAGCGAGCTCGGAAAGGAAGATGGCGGCGCCGACCCCCAAGGGTACGGCCACCAGCAGGGCCAGTGCGGAAGAAACCAGGGTGCCATAAATAAACGGCAAGGCCCCGAATTCCTCCCCGACCGGATCCCAGGTTCTTCCCGTGAAAAATTCGAACCCAAACTTGTGGCGGGGCAAAGCGGAATTGAGGAAGAGCTGGTAAACCAGCATCACTGTAACGACAATAATGCTCGCGGCAGCCAGCAACGTGATGATGTGCGCAATTTCATCACCGTGGCGTAACCGTTGCATAAACTGCCGCACGCGCCAGAAAAGGCGCGCGCGGTCAGTCGCTAATGGAGCGTTTGCCATGTTAGTTGATTTGCGCAATGGCCTTCAGTTCTTTCGCCACCACGTCCTTGGGAAGCCGGGCGTAGGACAATCCTTCCGCGTCGTTCTGCCCATCCACCAACATCCAATGGAGGAAGTCCTTGATGGCTTTCTTCTTGGCTGGATCGTCGATCTTTGAAGGAATCAGCAGGTAGGTAAAGCTGCAAATCGGGTATGCTGTTTTCCCCGATGCATTAGTAATGGATACGCGGAAGTCAGCCGGAATCCTTTTCGCTTCACTGGCCGCCGCCGCGGTTACTCCGGCGAGGTTCGCTTTTTCGAAAGACCCGGAGGAATTCTTAACCTGACCATATGGAAGTTTATTCTGAACAGCATACACCAATTCCACATAGCCAATGCTTCCGGGCTGCTGCTTCACCAAGCCGGCGACACCCTCGTTCCCTTTCCCGCCCAACCCTACTGGCCAATTTACTGAGGTATTGCGGCCCACTTTCGATTCCCACTCGCCGCTGACTTTCGATAGGTAGTCCGTCCACACGTAGGAGGTTCCGCTGCCGTCCGACCTATGCACGACGACAATATCAACATCGGGGAGATTTACCCCTTTGTTGATGCTCGTCAGAGCCGGGTCATTCCATTTTGTAATTTTGCCCATGAAAATGTTGGCGAGGGCCTCGCCGGTAAAGTTCAGGTCCTGGCTGACACCATCAATGTTGTAGGTCGGCACGACGGCCCCCAGCACGGTGGGAAAGTGCAGCACAGGTACCTTATTGTCACTGAGCTGTTTATCCGTCATTGGAGCGTCGGAAGCGCCAAAATCAACTGTACCGGCTTGCAACTGCCGGATGCCTCCGCCTGAACCAATGGAGTTGTAGTTGATTTGAATGTCGGGGTGAATCCGGTTGTACTCGGTAAACCACTTTGAATAAATCGGATACGGGAATGTTGCGCCCGCCGCATTGAGCAACAACGCGGGAACAGGCGCTGGCGCCGGGGCTGCTGCGGGTGATTTTACGAATGTGCAGATCCCGACAGCAACCAACAAGGCACCCAAAGCAATGCTGCTGATTGAAGTTTTAAGTTTCATTTTTTATCCCTCCGCCGTCAGTTTCAAAGATTTGTGTTACGGCGGGATTAAGGCACGGTTATTCCTGGATTTAGGTCCGATGCAGCTTTAGATAGTGCAATACCGATGTTACAGACACATTAAGCGTGTGTTGCGTGTGAATAAAGGGGGTGTGGACAACTTGGCGAGATTGCCTCCTGCTTTCTAATCATTGGCTCTGAGCCGTAACTCGGCCGAGTTCTATTCCCTGGGTTTCATCGCCCCATAAAGCCGCTAAAATTATGAAAATGCTGGGTTGAGAAGAAAAAGCCCACCATAATGAGAGAGTTGTAGCCAATGTGAAAAAGGATGCTTGGGGTCAGGCTTCCACTCGCGCCCCGCGCCAGGGAAAACACCAATCCCACCACGAGGATCATGAAAAGGTGATTCCAGGCATGCCAATACTCCGGAACGTGCAACCCGGCAAAGAGGATGGCGGTGGTTACCACTGCAATGGGTATTCCTACCGGGCGCTCCAGAATGGCAAACAGCAGGCCGCGGAAAACCACTTCCTCCACCACGGGAGCAATAAAGATGGCGAACCCCCCAATCGCAATGGATGCGGTTCTGGAACTGAACAACTTCTCCAGCGGGAATGCCTGGGTATCCGGCAGCAGCCACAGCCAAAAACTGGCGGCAAGGGCGAGCCCGCAACCACCCGCAAGGTAGCCCAAGACTTGCTGGGGTGTGGGCCTTTTCCATCCTAACGATTTCCACAAAGGCTGTTGATGTTGCAGCTGGGCCAGGAGAAACATGAAAACCAGGATGAATAGGTAGAATACGCACTGCTGAACGAGCAGGAAAATGGTGTCCGACTGGGCCAAATCCGCTTTTGCGTGCCATCCCGTGAAGGGGCGCAGCGTCGCATAGCCGATCAGCAGGACGATTTTTGAAGCGAGCAAGGCGAAGGGAATGATGGCCACAAACAGCAGGAGATCCCGCGGCTTCCAGATCTCGCCTGGGGCGAGGTCAATGGGCGCGGGTGGTGGTTGAAGTTCCCCCGTCGGCGCACCGCCGGCTTCTATGGGAAGGTTCTCAGCTTCATTTGGCATATTCACGTTACGTAGGAGTGAGCGGCGCTCGACCACGGGATGCAGCCTCATGAGCAGAAAGATTTCATGGAGACAGCAATGGGCTTAAACTTCAGGAGCAGGGCGCGGTCCTCCGTGACCAGGGGAACGCCCAAGTCGAGCGCCAAGGCGACGAACTCGCAATCGTAAGCCGCGCAACCCGAACCGGCAGCAAGCCGGAGAACCCGCGAAGAGTCCATTTGATAACTGCTGTCTTTCATCAATCCTTCGGCGCGGCTCATAATGCTCAGAATTTCTTCCAAGCTCAGAGACCCATGGCGAAGCGACTGAATCAGCACGTTTCGAAGCTCAGACCGCCAGAGCACCGGCGCGATCCAATCAGGATCCTTTTGATACACCGCGTGCGCCTCCGGCGTGAAGCCGCTTTTGATCAGAAAGTATGCGATTAGGTTCGTGTCAGCGACGATCAAGGGCGTCCTTCATTCTTGGCCGCACGTAAGAACTCCTCTGTGAGATTCACGTAGGGCATTCGCTTCCGCATGGCATCAACTTCAGCCAGGAATTTCTTGGGATCCAAGCGATGCACCCCGAGAACCTTTTCCAGGCAGCAAATAGCCTCGCTGTTGATGCTGCGTCGGTGTTGCGCGGCGCTTTCCTTGAGCCGCTTGTGCAGTTTTTCGGGAACGTTCTTGATGGTAAGTGTTGCCATGCTCAATCCTCGCTCTTTCAAAGTGCATCCATAATGGAAGCATACGCCGATGACGAAAGAACTGTCAAGAATGGCACGGCAGGCCAGGGATCCGTCAAAGTCGATTGGGTTGTAAGGGACCCCTCACCCACCGCCTTGCGGTCCCCCCTCTCCCCAAGGGAGAGGGTTGGGATTTTGATTTTTATCCCTCTCCAGGGGGAGAGGGGGGACCGCAAGGCGGTGGGTGAGGGGTCTGTT
>PLSX01000144.1:10047-15465 GCA_003165315.1 Acidobacteriota bacterium | reverse complement strand
GTTCAGCTCCTATACCGTTATTCGTGTGAACCCAGCTGTTGCTAGTTCCTCAAGGCCCCAAGCCACAACTTTCTTACTACGATGAGCCTGTCCAAAGCGGAAATTGCCAGGCCGCACCCGACGATCTTCAGAATCTCGCGCACCGGTCAGTTCCGGCTTCATCGCCCGCCGCTTACGCCACTCCGAGGAGAGACGCAGAGGCTGTCGAAGAGCGTCTCCATGTACTCATCCACTTTGCGCCGCGCCCAGGCGAGGCGCGCCATCGTGCCGGGAGTCCCCAAGAGATGGGTCCACAGTTTCCCGGCTCGCTCGCTGTGGTACACGTGCGCCCGGATGCAGATATGGAGGATCCAGTGGCAGGTAGGACAGAGGGGCATGGTCAGGCAGTGCTCCCCGTGCTCCGCGAACTCGATGATATGGTGCCTGTGGGAGAGGGGGAAACCGCAGCCCTCGCACGGCATCGTGGTCTCCCCCCACCGAGTCGGACGGCGCCGCTCGATTTGCGCCATCTACAGCGCGGAGGTAAGTGCGGTGACGGCCGCCGTCTTTAGCTCGGCCTGCATCTCGGCCGTCAGCTTGATGGTCAGCTTGCCCTCGAGCGCCATGACGAGCAGCCCGAAGAGCGCCTCGGCGATCGTGACGGGGTTCAGCGCCAACTTGCGCGCGGCCGCGAGCGCCGTCGGGAACTGCTTCTCGGCCGCCTCGAGCGCGTGCCGCGACCCGGCAAACGGGTCCTTGCCGGCGGCGAGGAGCTTCGCGAGCGTCGGCTTGACCAGCGTCGTGCCGGCCTCCACGCCCTCGGCGAAAAAGGACTCGGTGACGGCGATGATCGCGTTGGCCAGGGCGTCGTTGCGGGTGGATCCCGCGTAGAGCAGGAGCGTAATATCGTCCAGGTCGTCCTGAAGGCCGGACTGGATCAGGTGCTCTTCTTTGCCGACCAACCGGTCGATGCCGGTAATCTGGGTAAAGAGGCTCATTGGGGTTTCTCCGTTCAGGGGTTACCAGCGTGCCTCCACGCTGGTGAGGATAGGCGAGGTGTAGATCTGGCTCTGGACGAGCGAGATCCCCACCTGCGGGGTAGCGATGCTCTGGGGATACTGGGAGAGGATCGACGGGTCTTTCCCGTATGGGATAACGGTCGTGAAGGCGTTCGGCGCGTAGCTGGAGAAGTCCAGCTGCAGCGTGGCGCTCGGCCCGTACTCGACGAGTTGGACGCCGAACTGCTGCATACCCCAGTAGCCGTCGACCTGGAGGATGACGATGACAGCCGTGATCTCCGCAGGCTGCGGGAAGTGCAGCCGCGTCGGGCCGAGGTAGGGCACGCCGCCGGCGCCGCCGTTCAGCGTGGGCAGGTAGTTGAAGAGGTCGGAGGACTTCGGGTTGGTGGGCGCCGGGTGCTGCAGCTGAGTGCCATAGGGGTGGGAAAGGTTGCCGGCCGAGTTGTCCGTGGGCAGCGCGGTCGGCGTGTATGGATAGCCTGCGTTGAAGCCGCCGCCGCCGCAGGTCGGGATAAAGCCCTCGTAGAGGCTGCCAATGGTGCAGGTGGAATCGGTGACGAAGGGAAGCTGCTGGTTCACGCCGAAGGGTCCGCCGGTGACCGTCCCGATGGCGTATCCGGGCGAGAAGTAGCTGAACAGCTCGCCTCGGTCGTAGTACATGCCGAACCCTGCCCGTACCACCACCTTGCTGCTGAAGATCCCGGGTTGCCACGCCGCGCCGACGCGAGGACCGACGCCCCACTGCCTGCCGGTAAGGGTCGTGTTGCTCACGCCGGGTGTGGGGTTTGCATTGTTGCCGGCAATCACGAACCCTGGATTCACCAGGGTGTCGGTGGCGTCTACGTAGTTATAGAGTGTCGGATCGAAGTTGAAGATGCGGCCCTGCTTTTCGGTCAGGCCTCCATCCCAGTCGTAGCGCAGACCCGCGGTCAGGCTCAGGGTCGGCGTCACCTGGAACTTGTCCTGCACATAGCTTCCCACCTGGTTCGCCCGGTAGTAGCGGCTGGCGTTCCCTTGCAGGAACGAGGTCACGTAGAATCCGGTCGCGCTGCTGCCCGTGGTGACAAAACCCTGCACCATCGCGCTGAGGTCGCTGGTGGCAATGCTGCCTTTATTGGTGCGCTTGTCGATGGTGTTCAGCTGGGTATCGCTGTACGACGCCCCGAAGCTGACCGTGTGCCTGCCCAGCGTCCACACCGCGTTGGCCGACGGCTCAATGCGGTTCTGGAATGCGCCTGTGTTCGGCGCCTGGCCCTCGGAGTTCGGCCCGATGTTCAGAATGCTGTGGCTGCCGGGAAAGTAGTTCTCGTCCGTGCCTCCCAGTACGTTAAAGATCGACACCCCGGGAAAGTAATTGGAGGTGAAGGTGTTGATCGACGTAGTCGACGGGTTGGCGCAATGGATATTGCCGTTCGGGCAATACGGAATCGCGCTCGGCCCCCAAGGCTGCTCGTTGTCCAGCCAGGTCTTCTCGCGCAGTATCCCGATGTTCTCGGTCGTGCTTAGGGTCGGCTTCACCAGAAAGGTGTTGGTGATGGTCGCCACCTGAGCTCCTGAGTCCAGGTGCTCGGTAAAGCCGGGCACGCTGGAGAATGAATACGGCGACAGCGTGGGATCGTGCTGGTAGAAGTACTTCAGCGCCACGGTGTCCTTGGCCGTCGCATTCCAGTCCAGGTTGGCGACCGCCATGTCCGCCGTAAAACGCGCGGCGCCCGGCAGGATCGCGTCATAGTTGTGCTGTGCCGTGATCGAACTCGATTCGGTGTCGCTTGGGATCAGCCACGGGCTGGTGGTTTCGCCGGGAACGGCGGGACTCTGGAACAGCGCCAGCGCGGTCGGGTCGATGTTGGTTGCCGCCAGGTTGTAGCTGCCGGCGCTGCAACCGCTCGTATTGCCGGTGGCCACCACGCTCTCGCAGGGAAAACTATTGTTCACGATCGAGGCAATCCCGCTGGCGGTGCGGTTGTTGTCCGTCAGCCCAATGGGGACGTCCAGAAACGAGTTGCCCAGGTACTGGTCCGACACATGCAAATGCTGGTAGGAGAGGAAGCCGAACAGCTTGTTCTTGAGGATCGGCCCGCCCGCCGTCCCGCCTGCCACATACCGGTGCAGCTCTGGGCTCTTCAAGTAAGCAGGCATGGAGATGTCGTTCTTGTAGAAGAACGGGTCGGCGTTGATCCAGTTGGTGCCGCGATGGGCGTACACGCTGCCGTGCAGGTCGTTGCTGCCGGAGCTGGTCGCCATGTCGATGTGCGCGCCCGAGGTCGACCCCTGCTCCGCGTCGTACATTGAAGCGTTCACCCGCACCTCTTCAATCGTCTCTGGCGCCGGCGTCGGGATCGCGTTGCCGATGGAGAGATAGACCGAAGCGGCCGATGGAATCACGCCCGTACTCGACGTAGCCGAAGACACGCCCGACGAGTTGATCACGCGCGCCGATCCGACCTCGCTGGTGCTCTTGCCATTGAACAGGCTGCTGCCGTCGACGCCGTTCAGCGAGAAGCTGTTGCTGGTGTCGCGCTGGCCGTTGGCCCAGATCGGCAGGTTGCCCAGGCCGTCATTGGCCCCGGTTCCCGAAGGCAGCTCCGCATTGACGCCCGGCGAAAGGATCGCCACACCGGTAAAGCTACCCGTCGGCAGCGGCACCGACTCGATCTGCGCTTTATCCAGCACATACCCGTTGGTGGTGTCGGTGGCGTTCATCAGCGGCACCGCGGTCACCGTCACCGACGTCGCCACCGCGCCGATGGTCAGCGTCACATTGACGGTCGCGGTGCGGCCCGCCTCCACCGCAATCGACGGCAACACCTCGGTCTGGAACCCGTCGTGCGTCACCGTGACCGTGTAATGACCGATGGGCAGGTTGACCAGGTCGTAGTATCCGTTGCTGCCCGAGACCTGACTCCGCTTCAGTCCGGTCTCGTCCCCAACCGCGGCCACGCTCGCGCCCGAAAGTGTGCCACCTTGGGGGTCTGTCACCACGCCCGTGATGCCGCCCAGCGTCTGTTGCGCAAAACACTGTGGCGCGAGCAAAAGGTTGACGGCAAGTCCTGCCAACAAGCGGAAGATACACGAATGCCTGGACATAAGCGATGTCTCCTGGGGGATTGATGACCGGCCTGAACTGGTCTCAGTTTTGGGCCCTTGGCTTAGGTTTTATTGGGTCTAGATAGGTGTCTGAATTGTGACAGCGCGAGCATGAAGATCCGCTAAAGATTTTCAAGTCAGCGGCTTGAACTGCAACAAAAGACAGGGAGCCGGAGCGGGTGTGTCCACTCGGCGACGAACTCTAACAGGCTGAAATGCTTGTTTTTCGACGATACCCGATTCGCTAGGAATTTGCGAGAGTTTAATCCTGCCGCCATCGTCTGTCGAAACGCATCCTGCGCTACTTCGACGCGGCTGGCGCCAGTTTGTCCAGGTCCATATTCAATTCCAGCACATTCACTCGCGGCTCTCCCAGCAGGCCGAACTGCCGGGGAATGATATGGTCCGAGATCAGGCTCTTCACCGCGTCCTGACTGACGTGCCGCGCCGCGGCCACGCGCGCAACCTGGTAGTACGCCCCGGCCGGCGAGATGTCCGGGTCCAGCCCGGAGCCCGAAGCCGTCACCAGATCGATCGGCACAGCCCCATTGGTCCCCTTCGGGTCAAGCGTCTGCACCGAAGCTGCCACGCGCGATACCAGCGCGCTGTTGGTGGGCGCGAGATTCGAGCCGCCCGAGTTTGAGGCATCATAGCCATTGCCCGCCGCAGAAGGACGCGACCAGAAGTAGCCCGGCCCGCTGAACGTCTGCCCGATCAGATGCGACCCCACCAGCACCCCGTTGCGCTCAATCAGGCTGCCGTCGGCCTGCTTCGGAAACATCGCGTGCGCCAGCCCTGCCACCACCAGCGGATAGACGATGCCCAGCAACACCGCCGTGATCACCGTATACAGGACCGCAGTAATAATGTGCTTCTTCATCGCCCTCACCTGTTCCCTGTTCCCTAAACCCTGTTCCCTGCTCTATACCAGATGGATCGACGCAATCAGCATGTCGATCAGTTTGATCCCGATGAACGGGGCAATAATCCCGCCCACCCCATAAATCCACAGGTTACGCCGCAGCAGCGCCGCAGCCGACATCGGCTTGTACTGCACGCCGCGCAGCGCCAGCGGAATCAGCGCCACAATAATTAGCGCGTTGAAGATCACGGCCGACAAGATCGCCGACTCCGGCGACTTCAGGTGCATGATGTTCACCGCCTCCATCACCGGAAACACCCCGGCAAACATGGCCGGAATAATCGCGAAGTACTTCGCCACATCGTTGGCAATGGAGAAGGTGGTCAGCGCGCCGCGGGTCATCAGCAGCTGCTTGCCAATTCCCACAATCTCGATCAGCTTGGTCGGGTTGGAGTCGAGATCGACCATGTT
>PLSX01000144.1:0-9995 GCA_003165315.1 Acidobacteriota bacterium | reverse complement strand
GCCTCGCGCGCAATCGCCGCCGCGGTCAGTGGATTGTCGCCCGTAATCATGATGGTCTTGATGCCCATGGCGCGCAGTTGATCGAACCGCTCGCGCATCCCGCCCTTCACAATGTCCTTCAGATGAATCACGCCCAGCGCGCGGCCATTCTCCGCCACCACCAGCGGCGTGCCTCCACTGCGCGCCACCTGGTCCACGGTCGCCCGCACCTCATCCGGAAGCAAGGACCCATTCTCCTTCAGGTAGTTCGCAATCGCATCCGCCGCGCCCTTGCGAATCGAGCGGCCCTCCATGTCGATGCCGCTCATCCGCGTCAGCGCGCTAAAGGGGATGTATTCCACCCTGAGGTTGGCCAGCTCGCGCCCGCGCAGGCCGTACTGCTCCTTCGCCAGCACCACAATCGACCGTCCCTCGGGGGTCTCGTCCGGCAACGACGAAAGCTGCGCCGCGTCCGCCAGCTCCTCGCTGGAGACGCCGGCGGCGGGAAGAAACTCCGACGCCTGCCGGTTGCCCAGCGTAATCGTCCCCGTCTTGTCCAGCAGCAGCGTATTCACATCGCCAGCCGCTTCCACCGCCTTGCCGCTCATTGCCAGCACGTTGTGCTGAATGACGCGATCCATGCCGGCAATTCCGATGGCTGAAAGCAGGCCTCCAATCGTGGTGGGAATCAGGCAGACGAGCAGCGAGATCAGCACCGCGACGGTGGGAATTTTTCCCAGGCCAGCCGAGTTCACGGCGTAGGCAGAAAAAGGCTGCAAGGTCACAACCGCCAGCAGGAAGATCAACGTCAACCCGGCGATGAGGATATTCAGCGCAATCTCATTGGGAGTCTTCTGGCGTTGGGCGCCCTCCACCAGGGCGATCATGCGATCCAGGAAAGTTTCGCCTGGGTTGGAAGTGATCCGAATCTTCACTTCATCGGAAAGAACCTTGGTGCCACCCGTAACTGCGCTGCGATCTCCGCCCGATTCCCGAATCACCGGCGCGCTTTCACCGGTGATGACGGATTCATCCACGGTGGCGATGCCTTCAATCACTTCGCCGTCACCCGGAATGATGTCTCCCGCCGCACAGATCACAACATCCTGCGCGCGGAGCTTTGATGAAGCCACGGTTTCCGTGTTTCCGGGGGAGACAATGCGACGGGCAAGAGAATCCGTCTTGGTCTTGCGCAAGGTGTCTGCCTGGGCCTTGCCTCGGGCTTCTGCCATGGCTTCGGCAAAATTGGCAAAGAGCACCGTGAACCAGAGCCAGACGGCGATCTGCAGGGAGAAGCCAATTCCCGGGGCGTGAATGAACATGTCGCGGACCAGGAAAGCGGTGGTCAGGGCCGCGCCCACCTCCACCACCAACATCACCGGATTCTTGGCGAGGGTGACGGGGTTCAACTTCAGAAATGATTCACGCACCGCCCTTTTGACGATGGGCGGATCGAACAGCGGGCGCGAATGTGCCAGTTTTTTCGGAATAAGCGCGGTATCGTCGATAACCGGCGGGGCTACAGTGGTTCCCATAGAATTAGCTCCAAATCGAGAAAGAAACCATCGAGAAGAGTTTTCCTTGCTGCATCAGGAAGTGCTCGACGATGGGCCCAAGGGCCAGGGCGGGAAAATAAGTCAGCGCCCCAACGATGATCACAGTTCCAATTAACAAACCAACAAACAACGCCCCATGTGTGGGCAAGGTCCCACTGGTGATGGGGATTTTTCGTTTGGCTGCGAGGCTCCCTGCCACGGCCAGCATGGGAATGATAAAGAGGAAGCGGCCGATTAGCATGGCCAGGCCCAGGCTGAAGTTGTACCAGGGGGTATTGGCGCTCAAACCCGCAAACGCGCTGCCGTTGTTTCCATTCGTGCTGGTGTAAGCGTAAAGAATTTCACTGAATCCGTGCGGGCCATTGTTATTGGTGTTGCTGATGGCGGCGCCAGGAGGATTCCAGTAGCCATTCTGCTTGAATTTGGCCACGGAGCTGATGCCCGTGAAGATGAGAATATTGGCGGCCATCAGAATAAGGGCCAACATCGCCATCTTCACCTCCTTTTGCTCAATTTTCTTCCCGATATATTCGGGCGTGCGGCCTACCATGAGCCCGGCGATAAAGACCGCAAGGATGGCGAAGAGCAGCATGCCTTTTATACCCGCGCCGACTCCGCCAAAAACCACTTCACCGAGCTGGATGTTAAACAGAGGAACCAGGCCGCCAAGAGGAGTAAAGCTGTCATGCATGCTGTTCACGGCGCCGCAGCTGGCGTCCGTGGTGACCACGGCAAACAGGGCGGAGCTGGCAATCCCAAATCGCACCTCTTTGCCTTCCATGTTTCCACCTGGCTGAAGATGGCTCGATTTTGCCTCCAAACCGAGATGGGTGAGCTGGGGATTGCCCGCTTGTTCAGCCGGGTAGCAGACCAGCACGCCCGCCAGGAAAAGGACTCCCATCGCTCCAAACAGAGCCCAGCCCTGACGCTTATCTCCCACCATCGTGCCAAACGTGTAAGTAAGGCCGGCAGGGATGCAGAAGATCATCAGGATTTGAATGAAGTTGGATAGCGGTGTTGGGTTCTCAAAGGGATGGGAGGAATTGGCGTTGAAGAAACCGCCGCCGTTTGTTCCCACCATCTTGATGGACTCTTGCGATGCCACTGGCCCCTGTGCAATGGTCTGCGTAGCGCCTTCCACCGTCTGCACCACTGCGTTTCCCTTGAAGTTCTGAATCACGCCCTGTGAGCAAAGAAAGAGGGCTCCCAGCAGCGCGAGGGGCAAAAAGACGTAAAGGGTGGCGCGAACGATATCCACCCAGAAGTTGCCGATGTTGTTCACCTGCTTGCGCGCAAAGCCGCGAATCAACGCAATGGAGACGGCTACGCCGACGGCGGCAGACACGAAATTCTGCACGGTCAGCGCGGTCATCTGCACAAAATGGCTGTAGGTTGACTCACCCGCGTAGGATTGCCAGTTCGTGTTGGTGACAAAACTGACGGCCGTGTTGAAGGCCAAATCCGTGGTCACAGGTGTGGCGCCAGTGGGTCCCTTGGCCGAACCGAAGTGCAGGGGATTCAATATCGCCGGCACATAGCCTTGCAGCCGCTGGATAACGTAGGCAAAAATAAAACTCATGAAGCTGAAGGCGATCAGCGACGCGGCGTATTGAGTCCAGCGCTGCTCGCTGGTCTCGTGAATACGGCAGAGGCGGTAAGTCAACTTCTCCAGCGGACGCAGCACGGGGTGGAGGAAAGTCCTCTCGCCCGCAAAAAGCTTGGTCATGAAAACGCCCAGGGGCTTCGTGACCAGCAAAATCAACACTGAATAGATCAGCACGTTCAGAATGCCATTCGGGGTCATGATGTCCTCTCAGAACTTTTCCGGCCGCAACAGCGCGTAAACGAGATATGCGAACAGAATCAGCGCGGTTACGCCAGCAATGATGTAATCCATCGTGCGGCCTCCTAAAGCCGGTCACAGGCCAGGGTGAAGATCCAGCAACCGACAAAAAACAACAAACCAACTAGAATGTATGCAAAGTCCAACATGGCAATTTCACCTCAGCTCCGCCAAAATCACGTGGTGCCCTTTCTTTTGCAAAGCTTGCGAAAGTTTTTGCCCGGCAGTGGGCCACCAACGTTTCCTGCCCCCCACGACAATCAGTGAATCTGGCGGCAGGAGATTACCCAATGCAATCTTCTTATCGCGGCATAAACAGACTTGCGCTTCCACTTCCATCCCTGTCAGGGCGGCCAAGTCGTACATTTGGCCTTCCAGGAATTCAACCGGCACCGCAGGCTCTGCCAGGGGCAGGGCATAAGAAACTTCATAAGGCATGATCAGCCTGAGATGTGCCCCAAGTTGCTGAGCCAACCCTTCCGCCGCTCGAATGGCCACCAGGGTTCCGGGGGCGTCAGTAAAAATCACGAAAACTTCCAGCCCCTTCTCGGTAAGTCCTTCAACCCGCTGCTGCCGCTTGGCCTCATGAGAGTAAACCGAGGAGGTAGGGGCAAAATCGTCTTCCGGATAGGTTTGCATACGAGCCACCATTGACATAGTGCTCGAATGCTCATAAAGAAGTCATAAAGACTTGGTCAAGATTTCGTTATGGCTTGGGAATGTTCAGGCGATAGCCAACCCACGGCTCAGTAAGGAGATAGGCTGGATGGGAAGGGTCCGGTTCAATCTTCTTCCGTAGCTGATTGATGAACACCCTAAGGTATTCCACCTCCTCGCCGTAATCCGGACCCCACACTGCTTGAAGAAGTTTCGTATGGGGAATGGGCTGGTCCGGATTGCTGGCAAAGTATCGGAGCAGGTCAAACTCCTTGGGAGTCAAACGCACTTCCTCGCCGGCAACGGTAACGCGGCGCGCGGCAAAGTTTATTTCCGTGGGCCCCAGGTTCAGCAGGTCCACTGTCCCCGAGGTCATCAGGGGCGCGCGGCGAAGGGCGGCGCGAATGCGAGCCAGTAGCTCGGGCATGCTAAAGGGTTTGGTGACGTAGTCGTCCGCGCCCGCATCCAGCGCTTCCACCTTCTCTTTTTCCGCGTTGCGAATGGAGAGAATCACAATTGGAATGTCACTCTGGGAACGGATAATGCGGCACGTCTCCATACCGCCCATTCCCGGCATATTGATGTCAAGAAGCACAAGGTCAAAGCGTTCCTCGCGCACTTTGTCCAGTGCCTCCTCACCATTGCGGGCCGTGCTGACCATATAGCCGCGGGCCACCAATGTGGCGCGCATGACGCGGCGAATCTGTGGTTCATCATCGACAACCAAAATCCTTGCGCTGGTCACTTTTATGACTCCCTTGGGGTGCGGGGGACTGAGAAGGAAAATCTGGCCCCTTTCCCCGGTTCGCTTTCCACCCAGATCCGGCCGTGGTGGGCGCGCACAATCTCTCTGGCAATCGTCAGCCCCATGCCTGTTCCCGGAATCCTTTCCCGCTGATCCTTGCCTCGATAGAACTTCTCGAAGATCTTTCGCTGTTCCTTTTCCGAAATTCCCGGGCCACAGTCCTCCAGGGTCACGATCACCTCTGTCTCCTCCGCGCTGGCACGGAGAATGAGAGGGCTGCCCGGTGGGGTATACCGCACAACATTGCTCAGGAACTGCCAGATCACAATACCGATAAATTCCGCGTCAACATTGACGCGGGGCAAATCTTCCGGGACTTCAACGGTAACGATACGGCCTTCCAGACCTTCTCCCAGTTTCTCCAATTGCGTCTGGAAGATCTTGCGCATGGATTGGGGACTGCGGCGCAATTGAAGTTGGCATGCTTCGATCCGCGACATCTGGATGGCTTCGGTGAGCATGGAGTTCAGCCGATCCGTCTCCTCGTCGACAATGCGCAGCAATTCCTGGTGGGCTGGGCTCATGTCCGTATCGGAAAGCATGGAAGTTACGGCCGCCTTGATGGGCGTCAGCGGAGTCTTAAATTCATGCGCAAGGGCATCCAGCATCGTGGACTTTAACTCTTCGCTCTGCCTTGCCGCCTCCGCCCGGGTGGCGGTGTCCTGAGCGTGGGCGCGCTCAAGCGTGATGGCTGTGAGGTTTCCAATGGCATGCAATGCCGTCTCGGAAACCTGTGAGCCCTGAATTCCCAAGCTTCCAATCGGTTGCCCCCCCAGGCTAATCGGAATGACCGTGGATTTCGTTTCGGAATCGTGAAAGACAGTACCTTGCAATGCCGTGTCGCGCAATTTGGCGGCATCGACGGGAATGTCGTTTGGGCCGGCCCGGTGGATGCGGTCAGTAGTGCGATCGTAAAATGCCACACCCGGCAACTCAAACACTTTGGCGATTAAATTAGCGGTTTCCTGGGCCAGTGGACCATGGACTTCAAGCAGCAGTAAGTTGCGACTTAGCGTGTAAAGCTGCTCCATTTCGTGCTGCCGTTGCGACGATTCCAGCGCCTGCTTCCTCACGCTGGCAGAAAGATGGCTGGTGATGACCGTGGTTACCACAAAAGCAAAGAGCGCCACCCAGTTCTGCGGGTCTGCAATGGTGAGCGTTCCGATGGGAGGAAGAAAGAAATAATTGAAACACAGCATGCCGGCCACCGAAGCGGCCAGCCCTTCTATGACGCCCCATTGCGTGGAAACAGCAAGCACCGCCAGCAGAAATGAAAGCGCCACCGTCACGTTATTCACATTAATGACGCGATAGTAGATTAATGTGATCCCGCCGACGATCCCCAGTGTGCCGAGAATTCGGGATGGATTGACCGATTGTGAGAATAAACCCTTCAAGCGATAACCTCTACACTCATGCCATTTTACTCGCCCGCGAGATTGTGTCCATGAGCATTGCAGAAGAGTGGAGTCTGTTTGAATGTTGCTCGGGGTTGCTTTGCAGGGCCGAGCCACGCTCAGCCCTGCGTTTAACGGGGAAATTCCGGACCTCAGGCCGCTGTCAGAAAAGGCCGCCCAGATTCAAAACAATAATGGCAATCAGGATGAAGGCAACGGCGGCGAAGAGCAGCTTGCGCGTGCGGGGGCTGGTTCCTTTCCACTCTCCGGTCATCAAACCAAAAGCATTGGCAAGCAGAATGCTCGTGGCGACAAATAACATATATCCCATCGAGGTTCCAAAAGTGCCCACCAGCGTGGCGCCGATGCCATAGATCAGGACTGCGCCGATCCACATAAATGCCATGGCCAGGGCCAGCAGCGCCTCCCGCGGCCAACCGCTCTTCCCATACAGGCGCGCACTGCGGTTTCGTATCAATAGGTAAACGCAGTACACCAGGTTGGGAATAAAGCCCGCGCCCAGAACAAGCGTCCACACGGCATAGTTAGAGCTCAGCCGCCCTGCTCCGTGACGCAGGCAGGCGCTGATCACATCGCCGCCAAAGGCAAATCCCAAATTAAAACTCGAGGCGAAGATGCCGGTGAAGATGCAAAGGGCCATCCCCGCGGCGAAACTGGATTTCGGCCCCGCGGCGTCGCTCGCCTGGGTGGCCTGCTCCTTCTCTCTTCGCAGGCCGGCGAAGGCATAGAGAATCAGTCCCACCATCAGAAAGGGGATGCTGAGGAGCAGAAGGATTCCCCGCGGACGGAAAAGCTCTTCGGAATGAAAGGCCAGCAACGGAACGAGCGACCCGGAAAGGCTGCCGAGACCCGAGACCACGGCGAAGCTAAGGGCAACACCGACCACCCGGAAGCTGATTCCAAACGTAACCTGGGCAAAACCCCAGACCAGTCCGAATGCCATGGGCAACAGCAGCGCTCGCAGCGCTACGCTTGAATATACGTGCAAGAGTCCAGGCACCAGCGTAATGGCCAGCGCCCACGGTACAAAAATCATTCCGACAACGGAAAATACCAGCCAAAGATTTTCCCACTTCCAACCGCGGGAGTACTTCATGGGCATGGCAAACGTGCCATTCAGTAAACCACTCAAAAAAATTACGGACATCCCCAACAAGAAATGATTATTCATAAGTTTGCCGACCGGATTTCATGCTTTCCAAGGCATGTGGGCGTAGAATGGGCGTGGAACCTCCCAAAGGGGTGAGTCGTATGATGAAATTCCTACTCTGGTGTCTACTTCTTTTCTTTTGTTGGCCGCTGGCCCTCCTGGCACTGGTGCTTTATCCGTTGGTTTGGATTCTGACGCTGCCCTTCCGGCTGGTAGGAATTGCCGTTGAGGGTGTGTTCGATATGCTTCGGGCCATCATCACTCTTCCGGCGCGAGTTCTCAGCGGACCTCGCCGAACGGGAAGCTAACACTAATCCCTTTAAGGTTGCTTCTTAGGTGGTGGAGCCGGGGGCAGTGCTTTGAGCTGCAACCTGGCGGCTCGAAATGCGATGCTGTCTTTCTCCAGTCCACTGGGGGCGGGATGCTCCCGCAGCTCGGCCCGAAGCGCCTTGACGCGTTCACCCGGAAGAGGATGATTCATCAAAAGGCCCTCCACCAGCGAGGGGTTTCCGACGAATTGGCTCAGGCGGGCGAGGAAGCCAACCAAACCCTGCGGATCGTAACCGGCGCGGATGGCGTTATACATACCCAGCATGTCAGCCTCAGACTCCTCTTCGCGGCTGAACTTACGATCAACGAAAAGCAACATGGGCCCGCCGTATCGCTGCATCATGTCCGCCATCTGCTGGTCATTCACCAGGCCCGCCTTCTGAAGTTGGTACATCCCCTGATCCACCAACGAGCGGCGCGCCACATCGTTCATGCTGTGATACGCCACCACATGGCCAATCTCATGAGCCAGAACGCCCGCCAATTCACTTTCGTTGTTCACAAATTCCAAGAGACCGCGATTGACGTAGACAAATCCCCCTGGCAGTGAAAAGGCATTGACCGCGTCAGTGTTGACAATCTTGAAGGAGTACTGGAGCTGTGGGCGGTGGGACTCCTTCGCCACTTTCTGGCCCAGGTGGTTCACATAAGCCGTCAGCAGCGGCTCAATCAGGATCGGCAGTTGCTTTTCCGTCTCCTCCGCCGCCTTGCGGCCCATGGCCATCTCTTCTTCATCGGTAAAGGTGTTGTAAAAAGCTCGCGAGGGGTTGGGCTCATCGGCGCGCAAAGGCAGACCTGTCAGCACGGCCAAAAGAACCAGCCCACCCAGCATTTTGCCACGCTGGCGGAGGAAATGAGTGTGTCGCATCATGCTACCCTGCCTTTCGTTGGATCCCAGGCAACTTTCATGCCCCTCTTCAAAGCGATGTTGCCGATCCAGGAAGCGCGCGCCGCCTCAAAACCCACGTGGATATTGGCGTTGGGTGACTTGCGCGTACGCATACAGTCCACGAAGTTGATGACGTTGTCAAGAGTTCCATCGTGCTCGGCGCGCATGTAAAGCTCCGGCTCCGGTGTTAGTGTTCCGGGCACTGGGGACAAACCTTCGGGATAAACCGCCAGGTGCGAACGGTCAATCTTCAGCGTTGCGTCGCTGCCGCAAAACATCACCCCGCCATCATCCACGCTGCTATTGATGGACCCCGTAAAAGTAACCATGAAATCGCCGGGATATTCATAAGTGGCGGTGACGGTGTCGGGGCACTGCCAATCGTTGGCGTAAAGGCCGCCCACCGTGGTGGCCGTCTTGGGCGCCGGTTGATCCATGTACCACTGGATGACGTCAATCCAATGCGTCAGCAAGTCGGTAAGCATGCCCCCGCCAAAATCCCAGTACCAGCGCCAGCGCCGGAATTTATCCTCGGTAAAAGGTTGGTCAGGCGCGCTGCCCAAGAAGCTCTTCCAGTCCAGGTCAGCCGGATCAATCTTTGGCAAGTCTTGTTTTGATGTATATTTCTGATACCAGTAGGTATGGATCATCGTGATTTTGCCGAGCCGCCCGGAGGCCACGATGTCCTTGCCGAGCTTCCAGTGACTCCAATTGCGCTGCTGGGTGCCGGTTTGGACGATGCACTTGCTGCCGTCTACGACGCGCACCATCTCCATCCCCTCTTCGATGGAATGCATGATGGGCTTTTCAACGTAGGCGTCCTTGCCCGCATTCACGGAATCGACCAGCATCTGCTTGTGCCAATGGTCGGGACTGCCAATTAGCACGGCGTCGATATCCTTGCGGTCCAGAATTTCATGATAGTTGGAAAAAGCCTGGGCGCCGGGGCCTGCGACCTCCAGGGCGGCAGCGCGGGCGGGGGCATAAACATCGCACACAGCCACAAACTCCACGCCTGGAACCATCTTGAACTTTTCCATGACGGAGCGGGCGCGATGCCCGCTTCCCAGCACGCCAACTCGGATGGTGTCATTGGCGCCCAACACGTGCGACGGGGCCAACCCGCTCAACATCGCTGCGCCAGCACCGGCAAAGGCCGTGTCCTTCAGGAATTCTCTCCTCGTCAATTCTGTTCGCTTCTCCATGATTTGGATCTCCCTTTCAATTTGGCCATGGCGCCTTAAGGTGCGTTGCCGTGGCGTGCTTCGATTTCGTTCTAATTCTTAGCCCTATGATCGGGCTTTCAAAATCTGCTAAACCGGTGGGTGGGATCATCTCTGCTGCCTAGTATTACTATGTTAAGTTTGG
>PLSX01000099.1 GCA_003165315.1 Acidobacteriota bacterium | reverse complement strand
CCCTCTATGAACGCCTGGGAGTGGACAAGCTGGTAATGCTCGGCCCCACTCATCCCAATGCCACCGAGGACACGTGGCACACCTCTTCAATGTGGAGCCTCTTCCACGTGGAGGTGACCAACATCTCTTATGGGGAGGGCCTGGGCACGTACGAAGAGGCCTCCAGCAATCCCCTGGCATATGCCGAAACCGCGGCCGACGTGGAGCGGTTTGCCTGGCCGGATCCCATGCTGTTCGACATTGAAGGTCTGCGCACGAAGTTGGAATCATGGCAGGGATACCCCATTCAGGGCGGCTGCTATGAGCCCTTCTATGTTTACTCCCGACTGCGCGGAATGGAACAGGCGCTCGCCGATCTCGCCATGAATCCCTCAGTGGCCGAGGCCGCTCTGGAACACCTCTATTACTTTCATCAGTCGTTCATTCGCCGCACACTGGAAGTGGCCAAGGGATTGGTGGATTTCATCTACGTGGCCGAGGACTTGGGCACGCAGGACAACCTGTTGATGAGCCCGGCCACTTTCCGCCACTTCTTGAAACCGTGGATGCGCAAGATGGTCGACTTGGCGCACTCCTTCGGCGTAAAAGTGATGCACCATGACGACGGCGCCATCCGTACCCTTCTGACGGACCTGCTCGAGACCGGCATCGACATGCTGAACCCGATCCAATGGCGCTGCAAGGGCATGGAACGCGAAGGCTTGGCGCGCGACTTTGGCAAGTCCATCGTCTTCCACGGCGCCGTGGACAATCAGCACACCCTGCCTTTTGGCACTCCCTCCGATGTGAAACAGGAAGTGGCGGATAACATCCGCATCTTCAGGAAGGGGAAGGGATACGTGGTTGCGCCCTGCCACAACCTTCAGCCCAATACACCTACGGAGAATATCCTGGCGCTTTATGAGGCGGTCCATGAAGCGGCGGCGTGAGGTTGGGAGCCGGGGAATGGTTCCACATGAAAATCTTTTAACTCAAGTTCAACCAAGCAATGCCGATAGAGGGTTTTGAGCAGCAAATGCCCGAGTGCGTCGGCGAAAGGAAGCAGGGGGGCGGGAGGGGGCAAGGCCTCGCCTGAGGCGCACGGCAAAAACCTCTGGGTCAAGGAGTGTGAAACATGCAGGATAAAATGTTCAAGGCCACAACCATCGTAGCACCGGACGTTTCCAATCGGCTGATCTTGGAGGCAGCCTTCAACGACTGGGCGGAAGAGACCAAGCCCGCCAGCATTCTGCACGTTCACTACTACCACGACATGGAAGCGCACGTTCGGGGCTATCAAGTGGTTTACCAGGAGCCTTGGACGCCCTATCTGGCGCCCGAGGTGCCGCGGGAGCAGGAACCCGCGCGGATGCTGGTCTAAAAGAAATTTAATTTCGGCTGTGATCCTCGTCGTGTCCGCCTCCGTGGGCACCGGCAGGCCCGCGGTGGCAGATCGCGGCGAGGCGCAGCCGACCGTGGCGTAGTCAGATCGCCTGGTTGTGGGCACGCAGCCAGGTTGATGGTAGGTAGGCTGCACGCCATGGTTAGCGCGCGGCGATTCTTAACGATTCGCCGCGCGCTTTCTTTATCCGTGTTCAAGTCCCATTATTATGTGGTCACGAGGTTCTGGGGCTCGCCGCCGAGGTAGGCGGTCAGATTCTCCACAGTGGTCGTCAGGATACGCTCAACGGCCTCTACGCTATTGAATCCGATATGCGGGGTGATGACAACGTTGTCGCGGTTCAGCAGGGAGTGATTCAACAACAGGGTCCGCAGTTTTTCCTGGGTCAGTGGCTGGGCCAGAATCTGCCGTTCATCCTTCAGCAATTCTTCCCCTTCCAGCACATCGAGTCCGGCGCCTGCCACGACGCCTTCATCCAATGCAAGAGTGAGTGCGGCAGAATCGATTAGGCCCCCGCGCGCGGTATTAATCAGCAACGCGCCGCGTTTGATGTGCCTGATATTGTCCATGTTAATCAGGTGGTGCGTTTTGGGCGAATAAGGGCAGTGGAATGAGATGATGTCGGATGTCGCCAGCAACTCCTCCAGCGGCGCGTACCGAAAGTTCAGCACCTCTGCCAGCAGGGGCTCATGGTGCGTGTCAAACGCCACCACGCTCATGCCGAAACCCTTGGCAATTTTGATGGTGTGCAGGCCGATGCGTCCCGCGCCGATCACTCCCAGGGTCTTACCCGCAAGGTCAAATCCGCGCAGGTCGCGGAAGGGAATCTCCTTTGCGAGGGTGTGTACAAAGGCTTTATGGATATTGCGAGAGAGGGCCAGGATCAGTGCAAAAGTATGTTCGGCGACGGTGTTCTCGCCGTACGAAGGAACGTTGGAAACCGGAATGGACCGCTCGCGGCAGTAAACCAAGTCGATGTGATCGTACCCGGTGGAACGGGTGGCGATGAACTTCAGGTTGGGGAGCTTTTCGAGGATTTGGCGAGTCAGGGTGGAGTGAACGAAGGTCGAAACAATCTCGGCATCCCGCGCCTCTTCCAGCGTCCGCTCCGTCAACGCTTCAGTGGATAGGTGCAAAGTGTGGCCCGCAAACCGGCCATCACTTAGGACAGCTATTTCCCAATCTTCCAGTTCAAAAAACGCAATTTTCATCTCAGCCCCGATCGATTTTCAACTCTATCCGTTCCACCGGGGGGAGGTCAACTTATTAACCCTGCCGCCGGGAGCCAACCCCGGCGATGGGCGGTGAGAGCTGCTGAGTTATTGCTGTATGTATAAGAATAAAGGAGGATTATGAGGCCTCTGAGGATCTGGTAAGACGTACGTATTGTTGATGAATGGCGCCCGACGAGCAAGCGTCACGCGATTGCTGAGGCAGGAATTAATATATTAATTATCAGAAGTGAGCTGTTTTGAACAGACGCCCAAAGTAGCGCCTGATAGATTGACGTAAATCAAATGAGCGATGCCACTTCGACTGTAAAATTCGGAGCACCGGAACGCGAGATAACGATGACTCGCTCAACTCTCCCCATTAAACAAGCCATGAAGTTCAGTTCTCAAAGCTAGGTGGGCATTCCGGTTTTTAAAACGGGGTGCCCACTCCCCTCCATCATTCGATGGAAGCAGGCTCAAGTATCTCGTTCGGGTTTCGAAGGGTGCTGCTCCTTAATCCATTCGGTCAAGCATGATCACACATCGCGTTGACCAATTGTAGAGCTCTGTTAATTACAGCAAATTACGGTGACCGCAATTGTCGGAAGTAATTACTCCGCATCCGCAACGCAACGGAATCCTACGGTGGCAGACCGGTCGGTGCTGGGAGCAATCAGAAGATATTTTCCATGTTCATTCAACTTATAGGCTTGCGGAAAATACCACATGGACCCTTGCGGCTGGTAGTAGCTTCCGCCTCGCAGGATGGCAGCGCGGGTGTGATTGTCGATGAACTCTTCCGTCCACTGCCAGACGTTTCCGACGAGATCCTCCACCCCAAATGGGCTCGCGCCTTGCGGATAGGCACCCACTGCGGAGCGGTCGCGCATATCGCGGCCTCTTTGGACTGGCGGTACTGCGGCAAGGTTCCAATCATTTCCCCAAGGGTAGAGGCGGCCGTCGGTTCCCTGCGCTGCGTATTGCCACTCCCATTCGTGGGGCAGGCGCTTTCCTGCCCAAGCCGCATAGGCGCGGGCGTCTTCGAGTGAGATCCATGTCACTGGCTTGTTCGCCCAGCCTTCAGGGAATGAGCCATCCTTCCAGTCGCGCAGGAAATTATGATCATCCCTCGGCTGGTAGTGTGTTGCGTCTACAAACTTTTTGAACTCGGAGTTAGTCACTGGAAATTTATCGATATAGAAAGGTTTCATATCCAGACTTTTCAAATGATGCCGCCGTGGCGCATCTTCCCAGGGGTATTGCACGTCCACGCCAATATCGTTGCCGCCTTCGATTTCGATCCCGGACACCCCGAACTCAAATTTGGCGGCGGGGATCCGGACCATGCCCTCGGGTGCTGTGGCAAATGGTTTCGTGGGGGTAATGGAAACGATCTGCTGCGGCAGGAATTTCCATTCATGGGAAAAATCCTGCAAGCGTTTCGGTGAGAGTTCGCTCATCCGCTCCAGCAATTGATGCAACTGAGCATCAGGGTCGCCCTTAAGGGCAAGCACAGCGCCGAAGCCTTTGGCTTCAATTTCGAAGGTCAGCGCTGCCTCGCTATCTTGAATTTCCGGCTTCAGCTCAGCCCCATTCCACAGGTCGTAATAATGTGTGCCAGGCGCGAATGGAACCTTCATCTGCCGGCCCGTTACGTCATAATCATTACGATTAACAATGGTCCACAAGTCCCTGCCCTGTCCCGGAAACATGCTGGCGAAAACACCATATTGCAGCGTCGGGGTATGAGGTTGCCAATCCGCGCTGGTAAGAATTTGTGGCATGGCGCGCTCAATGGTGGAAATTCGCCGCAGCGCTTCCGCATCGCGGGGAGTAATGCCATTCCAGATGCCCCACACGTTTTCCCAGCTTTCATATCCCACGCCATTGAAGAATGCGTGCTGAAGGTCATCGGTTTTGTCACGCCCCCATCGCCGGCATATGTTCACCATGTGGCGCGACTCAAGCCATTTGTATTTGCTCACCGTGGGAACGAAGGAGTAGTCCCAGTACCCCCAGCTCAGGTTATTCCAAGGAAGTCCGAGGTCCACACCGAGATTCTCAGGCTCAAACGCCAGGGGATGGCCAGTCGCATCGGAGGCTGTTCTGAACGTGATCGGCGCCACATTCAGAGTGTCGCCGTTCGCGCCATCGGCCCCCACTTCCGCCAAGAGTCGCGCCGTGGCGGTCCAATTGGGTACACCCTCGTCGCGAGTACCCTGGTCCCACAACATTACCGGAAAAAGTACGCGCACGCCGCGCCGGTGAAAATCCGAAATCATTTGCCGTACGCCCGAAACGCCGCCGGGCATATCGCGGAGCAGGTCATACTGATTGCGGTTGTCAATTCCGATATTAGGGTATGACTGCCAAATCAAGACGCTGTCAATGCCTCCGTAGCGGTGCTGCAAGTCGTCCAGATAGTGGTCCACCGTGTACGCCCCCGCCACGGGATCGTAGAAGTAGCGGTCATGAATCATCATCTGGGGCTGAATGAAGCTCGACTGCGTCCACTTCAGCTCGGGGCGATCGTATTCCGAACCGCTATATCCGATTCGAATCCGCTGTTCCACGCGCCAGTGCTGGACGTCAGCAAGCCACTTGGAGGAATCCGCGCTCGTGGTGGGCCCGGGAATCTGTGAGCCACTCGGCGGGTAGGCTGTATCCTGCGCGCGTAAAATCGGAGGAACAGATAGGACGAAAATGAAGAAGGAGAGAATGTATTTGCTCATGTGTGCTTCCTAAAAGATGGATGTCTGACTGCTGCCCGCCCGATCACCATCGTTGGTGGACGAGCTTGCGGATGTGCGTATCGTAAATCTCTTGCGTCTTGGCCATCTGCACATCAGTTAGGGGCGGAAGGTCGGCCGCCTGAGTGTTGTCTTCCACCTGTGAGGTCCGTTTGGCGCCTGGGATGGCGCAAGTTACCGCATCAAACATCAGTATCCATCGCAATGCGAGTTGGGCGAGTGTCGCACTGGAGGGAACGAGTTGGCGCAACTCTTCCACGGCCGCCAAACCGGTTTCGAAATCCACGCCGGAGAAGGTTTCCCCAACATCGAACATCTCCCCGTGGCGGTTGAAGTTGCGATGATCGTCCTTCTCAAATGAAGTATGCAGATTCATCTTGCCGGAAAGCAATCCGCTTGCCAATGGCACCCGCGCCAGGATTCCCACCCGTCGCCGTTGCGCCTCTGGAAAGAGCAATTCCGCCGGGCGCGAGCGAAACATATTGAAGATGATTTGGATGGTCTGAACGCCGGAAAACTCAATGGCTTTGAGGGCTTCTTCCACTTTCTCCACGCTCACGCCGTAATTGCGGATTTTGCCTTCTTTGACCATGTCGTCCAGGACGCCGAAAACCTCTGGCCGGTAATAAACCTCAGTTGGCGGGCAGTGGAGTTGCACCAGATCAAGGGAATCGGTTTCCAGGTTGCGCAGGCTGTCCTCAATGAATTGGCTCAGGTTCTTCCGATTGTAGCCGTCGGCGTTGTGTGGAGAGAGCCGGCGGCCCGCCTTGGTGGCAACATAGATCGTTTCGCGCCGCTCTTTCTTAAGCCGCGCGATCAGCCGCTCGCTATGGCCCATGCCGTAAACGTCAGCGGTGTCAATAAAGTTCACGCCCAGGTCGATGGCACGATGCAGCGCCGCCAGCGAGTCGCTGTCATCAACTCTTCCCCATGCCGATCCAATTGCCCAAGCGCCAAAGCTTATTTCCGAAACTTTCCACCCAGTACGCCCCAGTTCCCGATACCGCATGTGAAAACCTCCTCGACCCGTGGAGACATTGGGACTTTCAAATCGAGCGCGTCCGTTCACCCTGGTCCGTGAATGACGGTGAACGCCCGCCTATTCTACTGTCGCTTCGTAGTGAAGCCAAGCGGTGAATAGGAAAAGCCACGGATCACTTGAAGGTTGCGGATATAGAATAATTTGACCCCGCCCCCGCTTGCCTAATCCGCGAATTCTGCGTAAGCTGCCCGCTATGCCGAACGAGCCGCTCAATGATCTCCAAAACGAGATTGAAGCCCTACTCGAACAGCTTATCCATCCCGTTTTGGTGGAAAATGAGGTTGCGTTGATGGACCTTACTGCAGCCCGCTGGCGCCTGACAGTAGAATTCGGCAAATTAATTTTCAGCGCCTGGAATTCGGGAAAGTCTCTCTCCCGCCGGGTGGAGGCGGTTGCCTACCGAGACCGTAATCGCTTTGGAATATTCGTGCGCAAACCTGGGGGCCGCGAAACCACCACGCTGGAGTTTCGCGAGCTTCATGCGTCGGCGGTTGTCTCGCGTACCGCAGGGCGAACGAGCTTCCGCCAGCAGCTCACCGCCTTTTTGGCGCGTGATTACCGTGGTTGGAAATTTGATCACGTCAGCAACCGTTCCGACCGTGAGCACTCATTTTCCGCCTGGTATACACGCGGATTGGCCACGCAAGGCCGCTCCGCCTGGGCGTTTCTGGGGCTGAGTGAAGAGGAAGGGACAGCCGCCCAGGACGGAGTGCTAGCCTTTGGCCTGATTTGGCTCGAATGGCTGCGCAGCCAGTCAGACAGAATTGCGATTACGCATTTGAAACTGTTCTTGCCGCCTGCCGCAGTAAGCGTAATTGCCCATCGCGCCGCATATCTGAACCCTCGCGCCTTGAATGTGGAGATATATGAATGGTGCGCGCCCCAGGCATCAGCCTCCCCGGTTGATTTGAAAGATTACGGCAATGTGGAAACGCGCCTCGCGCCCCGGCGCCAAGCTGAGCTGTTGAAGGAGGACCACTCGAAACTGCTCCGAGAAGAGCTGGGAGACGAGATCGGGAGAATCGAGGTCATTCCAGACCCTGCCGGCACACGGTCCTCACTGCGGATCGCCGGTCTGGAGGTGGGCTTCATCGAGGGTCAACTGGCTCCGCGCATCTATTTTGGTCTCGAGGGGAGCGTTCGCCGCCTGGACGAATCGGGCCTTAATGAGTTCAGGAGCTTTCTCCGCGAGGTGGAAGGGATCCGGCGGGCGGGGAGTTCCGATCCCCAGCACGAGTTCTACCGACTTCAATCGGAGCGATGGCTTGAGAGCCTGCTTTCCCAGGACATTACCCGTATCGATCCCGGGCTTTTACCCCAGTATGTGTATGCCCAGGTTCCGGCCTTCTCAGGATCGGACCGCGGTGTGATCGACCTTCTAACTGCGACGCGCCGGGGAAGGCTGGCAGTGGTGGAACTGAAGGTCCATGAGGAGATCAACCTTCCACTTCAGGGTTTGGACTACTGGTTGCGGGTGAATTGGCTTCAGAGTCGCAACCAGTTTCAGGAATTCGGCTATTTCCAGGGGTGTGAACTTGCCTCTGCACCTCCGCTACTCTATCTGGTGTCGCCTGCCTTCCGCTTTCATTCCACAACGGGGAAACTCCTGCGCTATTTTGATCGCAAGATCGAGATCATTCTGATTGGGATCAACGATACCTGGCGCAAAGAAATCCAGGTTCTTTTTCGCCACCAAACGCCCGTCACCCCGACCGCTTGACCCCTGCCCGAGGATTGCAGAGGCTAGTTTTCCATGAGGCCTGCGGGCACAGACTTCCTGTCTTTCCAAAATTTCTACTTGGCGTAACCCCGGGAATCTGGTATAGGATTTAAAGACTATTGCCTTTTCATTTTTAAAGGAATCGTTTATGCGGCTAAGGTTTTGGGGAGTGCGAGGGTCGACCCCCACTCCGCAGCCTGAGAATTTGCGCTACGGTGGAAACACCCCTTGTTTGGAATTCCGTTCGGACGCAGGCTCCCTGCTGATCGTCGATTGTGGCAGCGGTCTGAGAATGTTGGGGAAATCCTGGATGAAGGAGTTTGCCGGCCGACCGCTCCGTGCCAACGTTCTGATCACCCATTTCCACTGGGATCACATCCAGGGATTGCCCTTTTTTGTTCCGCTCTATAATCCAGCCAATCAATTTCATTTTTACGCTGACCGGCCTCACGAATCGGCTTTGGAAGAGATTCTGGGGGGCCAGATGACCCAACCGTACTTTCCCGTCGATATGACCGCCATGCGATCAAACCGCACCTACACGGAAATCTCCACGAAGTCGTTTCAATTGGAAGATTTCCACATCCAGCCCTCGCGCCTCAACCATCCGCAGGGTTGCCTCTCTTACCGTATTGAGAACAATGGAAAATCCGTGGTTTTTGCCACTGACACTGAGCCGGGAAATCCCCAAGCCGATCGCGCCCTCCGCGAGATTTGCAAGGGGGCAGATATCCTGATCTACGATTCACAATACGAGTGCTCCCAACTTGACCGTGAAAAGAAGGGCTGGGGTCACAGTTGCTGGGAGGAGGGGGTGCAGATCTGCCAGGAAAGCGGAGTTAAAGAGCTGATCCTTTTCCACCATGACCCGGACTGCGATGACAGTGCGATTGATGCATTGCAGGAGCGTGCCCGGGTGAGGTTTCCCAATACCCGAGCGGCGTTTGAAGTGCTTGATATTGCCCTCTAGCGGTAGTTTACTGCGAAA
>PLSX01000161.1 GCA_003165315.1 Acidobacteriota bacterium | reverse complement strand
GTTCGAGTCCTCTCTTCGGCACCATGTCCTTATCTCTGCGATAACTTATATACTTCCTGAAGCTCCCCACCTCTAACTTTACGAGTTCCTCAACCTTAGGCACAGCCAGGTCAATTGATCACCAGAATTCCAACCAGCTCTGGTGAAATCGGGCTCTGCACCTCAAGGGCAGAGTTATGCCATGACCAACTGGTCAGCGGTCGTTCGCTTTTATCCACCGCCACAACATGCCGGGGGGCAGCGGATCGAGGCAGTTGCAGGGAGCCGCCGTCGAAAGGAATGCAGGCCAGTCGATGGGAGGCGGCAAGGCCCTCGTCGTCCTGGGAGATGATCGCCCATCGGCCCTGCCAACGTACCAATCCAAGGCCCGGAACATTCAACTGGTTTTCCCCGCCGCCCTCGGGACGGAGTACGAGGGCGGTCAGGCGATCTTCGCCGCGAAGGGGCTCCAAGCGGCCGAAGCAGCGAGGTCGGGGCTCGCTTCCAATCGCTCCTTTCTCAGAGTTCAACCAGAGCGGCTTCCAAAGTGTAGTATGCCGATACCACTCAACCAGGGCGCGACGATGGTGGAAATCGAAGCCCGGTGGTGGTGCTAGCCCTTCTGTGGGAAGGGGCAGGATGGATCCTGGTGCGCCAATCACCGCCGTATCCAACAGGACTTCGTTGTCATCCCTCCAGTCGTAACCACTGGAGGCATTGATTGCTCGTCCCTGGACGCCAGCCAGAGCAGCCCAAACGGACCACTCGCCATGCCCCGCGGCTTCCTGGCCCCCCGCATCGCCCAGATCATCAAGCGTGATCAGATTCTCGATAGGGGCCATCAGAGGGTGAATACTGTAATACTGGATCGTCACCGTGGGATCCACCTCGCGCGCGGCGTCAGCAATGATTTTGAGCAGGGTGTAAGAGAAGCGTTCGCCGCGCAGGGCGGGATCGCGCGGGGCCGCCACATCGGGCCCGGGAAGACCGTAGCCGAAGTCGAGCTTGAGAAGGCGCGGCTTCAACTCGCGCATGATGCGCAAAGTGCGCTGCCGGAGAAATTCCCGCGCACGAGGCGAACTGGGATCAAGCACGTAATGATGAGGTTCTACTTGGGTTCCCATCTCCCAACTCACGCGGCGGGGCACGCCATCGATGCCTCGCACAAGGTCCTCCGGCATCAGCCCACTGGTTTCAGGATCATCAACCCACCCGCATGCCTGCCAGAATCCAAGTTCGAGGCCCTTCTTCCGGATGTAAGCCAAATCGTCAAAGAAGTTGGGGTAACGGACAAGATTGGGTTTGCCGCTGCTGTCGTTTGTCTCCCAACCGTCGTCGAGCACGAGGATTTTTGCGCCGATATCACTTGCCACTTGGTCGGCAAGTTCGCGCAAGCCATAGTGGTGATCACGAAAGTTCCCCCAACTATTCCAATGGCTTTCCTGGTGAGCTTGAGCTGAAGGAGGAACAGCCGGGAAAGACTGGAATAAGCGGAGATAGGCGTCCCAGGCATCATGCGCCCAGAAGAGCCGGAAGGGTTCATCCCACACCCGGTCCGTGCCTTTCTGCGTTCCCCAAAGGTCCTCGCGGTACAGGTACTCCAACGCAGCGTTGGAAGAACGGATGCGCAGCGTGAGGGCTGCGTCGGGCACAGTTCCGGGTCCGAAGGCAACCCAACCGTTGGGGCCGCCCATTGCGGCGCTATAAAGAGGCCGTGGATAGGCAGCTCCATAGGGGGTGCCCATGGCCGGGCCGAAACTGCCCAGAGCGATACTGGCGTTGCCGAAATCCCAACGCCGGAAGAAGCTTTGCAGCGGACCGCCCTTCGCACTGGGTATTCCAAATCCATCGGCTTCCCAATCCGGCCAGAAGGGAAGTTCGAGAGACGGAACCATGGCGCGTTGTTCGGCCGTTAGCAATGAGGTCCCAAAGTAGAGGGCGACAATTGCCGGCGGGGATTGATTCCAATGGAGGGCCAGCCGCTGAAAACGGATGCCTGCGGAATCGTGCTTAATGGTCAGTTCGCCTGCTGCAAGATTGCCAAAACGAAGGGACAACATGTCTTGCGCGCTCGAGGCGACCTCTGCCTTAATGTATTGTTTGGAACCATCCGCACCTTGAATCCAGAGTGCAGGCAGCAGACTTCCGTGCCAGACTTCTTGTCCGCCCGGATGCGTTCTTACCACGGCATGGTCAGACTGCATGTCCCAGGTGAGATCGTAAGGTTCTTCGGCGCCTGCAATGAGAGGCGAAATCAGCAGAGCGAACGCCAAAATCACTGTCTTCACGTTGACCTTTACGATAGCGGAAGGAGCTTCATGGTGGACCATTGCAGGTAGAGCCTCCCAACAAAGCGTTTATTCAATTTCGCATGGCAGTGTAAACCCGCAAGCTCTGTGCCCCTAGGAGAAATTTCATTCCAAGGTTTCAACGAGACCGGCAGAATTGATCAGGCACAAGGGAATATCTCATCTTGACATGTGAAATCCCGGGTGATATTTAGTCCGCTTCGTTCAAGGAGCAGATTTGATTAGCCACCTCAAACCAATTTCCCTCCCTTCGATTAGGTTGGCGCCAATCGTTAAACACCTCTGCGCACTTTGAGTCCATCATGAAAGGAACGCCATGAACGCACCTGGCACGCAAAAGGCTTACGCGATCAAGATCAGTCAAGCGACCTACAAGGATGTGCAGAGCCTCGTGCTTGAGAGCGAAGCCCTTCGGGTTGAGATCATTCCCGAGAGCGGCTCCAAGATGGCTTGTCTGCTGCACAAGCGAACTGGAGTCGAGCATCTCTACCAACTGCCCGGGAAGACTTTCCGTAAAGCCACTTATGGAGACCCGTTCGAAAAAGGCGAAGCGGCGGGATTCGATGAGATGTTCCCGACGATCACGGCGTGCTATTGCGACACCCATCCATGGGCGGGTACGTGGATGCCCGACCATGGGGAGGTCTGGAGCATCCCCTGGCAATTCGAAGTGAAAGAAAGGTCTGTCCGGTTCTGGGTTCATGGCGTTCGATTCCCCTATGTCCTGTCCAAGGAAATTGCTTTTGAATCTGCCCATACGATCCATCTACAATATTGCGTCGAGAATCCCACACCATTTGCTTTTCCTGCCATGTGGGCGGCCCACCCGTTATTCAATGCCAATCCCGGTTCGCGAATCATCCTGCCAAAGTCCGTCCAAAACATTCTGAACACCGTCCCTGGGCCAGCGCTGGGAGCCTATGGCAGCCGCTTGGGTTATCCTCTTGCCAGAACACCGGATGGGAAGGAATGGGACTTGTCGCGGTTGGGTCCCAACGAGGGCCAATACTTCTTCAAGTACTTTTGCCTGGATGATCTGAAGGATGGCTTTGCCATTGTCCACGATCCGAAAACGCGGGAAACCACGGCGCTGGCCTGGCCGGTCCATCAGCTTCCGTACTTGGGGATGTGGGTGAATGAGGGCGCGTGGCAGGGTCAATTCAATGTGGCTCCCGAACCCTGCACCGCTCCCTTCGACCGGTGGGACGTGGCCCGCCAGTGGGGCAAGCTTCCACTGGTTCCTCCTCATGGATCCCTCCAATGGGAATTGCGTTTGACCGTTGATTTGGCTGACGACCCACAGCGTGTCCTGCCCAACGGCACGATTGAGTGACTCGGCAAATAGAAGCCAGAAGTTAGAATCAGGTCCCGTGCTGCAATCCGCAGGATTGGGGAGTCGGTTTCCCAAGCATCTTTTTTCCTGGCATTTGGCGCTTGTGCTTTTCCCTTTCCTTTGTTTTCATGAATATCGCCGGATGCACCTTCAAATATGAATGCAGAAGTCAGGAGTCAGAAGTTAGAATCACGGCCCCTCCTGCATGCCCAGAGCGTGTCGCACATCTTTTGCTAACGCGGGGGTGCCGCTCTCAATCTGAGCCCCAACGGGGCGAAATAGCTCAGCCCAGGCCAGCGGCCTGGGTTTCCAGACACCAGTTCTGTCTGCCCGTCAGCCCGTAACAGCGAAATAACTGACGTCGACCAGGCCGCTGCCATAATCGGCGGTTCTTATCTCGCCCTTTCAGGGCTGAGACGGCAATCCGGCGAACCTCTGACCCAGGCCGCTGGCCTGGGCTGAGCTATTTCGCCCCTTTGTCTGGATTATTCAT
>PLSX01000047.1 GCA_003165315.1 Acidobacteriota bacterium | reverse complement strand
ACTCGAACGTGCTCATCTTCGAGAGAATTCGCGAGGAATTACGATTGGGTAAGGCCGTGGGGGCGGGCGTTGCGGCGGGTTTTGACCAGGCTTTCCGCACCATCATTGACACCCACGTTACCACTGTAGTCTCCGCTGCGATTTTGTTTGCCTTCGGGACGGGCGCGATTCGCGGTTTTGCCGTGACCCTGACGATCGGTTTGCTCGCGAACCTGTTTACCTCTGTCTTTGTTTCCAGGGTGATTTTTGATTATGTCCTGAGCCGGCGCGAAAAGGGTGCGGAGCTGAGCATTTAGGTAAAACTGTCAGCTTTAAGTTGTCAGCTTATTTTCTGGAACTTCCCGCCTGTGAGCGGTGTCAATTTCAATTGGAGAGGTGCGAAAGGGGTACATGGAGTTTTTCCACGAACCGAAGATTAACTGGATGGAAATCAAGTGGTACTTCATCGCCCTTTCTCTGGCTCTGGCGTTGATTGGGATTATTTCCATGGTGGCTCACAAGGGGCTGGCTTACGGCATCGACTTCAGGGGCGGGACCCTGGTGGACGTCAAATTTTCCCAACCCCCCAACCTTGATTCCATCCGCCATGAATTGGACCGTGCCGGATTGCGCAATCCCACCATTCAGACCTCGGGTCCGGCCAGCGACAACGCCGTAATCATCGGTCTTGACCTTCAGACCACCACCTCCAGCAATGCTCTGGACACCGGCAAGCAGGCGATCGTGAGCGGCCTTTCCAATCTTTATGGCAAAGGGCCGGAAGGGTTGACGGACTTCAACAACGCCAGTCCCCAAACCGTGGCCGACCATCTGACGGCGGAAGATCCCCTGGGCTTGACGTCGAAGGGTTTGGACGCTGCCACCAAAACCTACCGGGATCTTGCCGACGCTGCGGTGAGTTACCGCAACTCTCCGCCACGTAGCGGCTTACTGACGGATATGAATGAGCTGCGCAACGTGCCGGGGGTTAGTCCGGCGGTGATTGGCGCGCTTTCCAAGGACTTCTACCTTGCCCACTACGCCGTCACCAACACCAAGATTGTGGGACCCAAAGTGGGGGCTGACCTCCGCCGCCAGGCTCTTTATGTAACCCTGGCGGGTCTTGGCGCCATGTTGATTTACATTTGGTTTCGTTTTGAGCTAGTCTATGGCATCGCTGCCGTGGTGGCAACGTTCCATGACGTGATTATTACCCTTGGAATTTTTTCTCTGGCGAACAAAGAAATTAGTCTCACGGTGATCGCGGCTCTCCTGACTCTGGTGGGTTACTCCATGAACGATACGATCGTGGTCTTTGATCGAATCCGGGAGAATGTTCACGCCACGAAGCGCGGGGAGTTTGTCAAACTCGTCGATCACAGTATCAACCAGACTCTCTCCCGAACCATCCTGACCTCGGGGCTGACCTTCCTGGCGGTTCTCTCCCTCTTCATATTTGGAGGCGAAGTCATTCACAGTTTCGCTTTCACCCTGGTTGTGGGAGTGATCATTGGCACTTATTCTTCGATCTTCATTGCCAGCCCGATTGTGGTGTATTTTTATCAGCGTTTTGCCAGAGATGGAGTGAGTACGAGGGTCAAGGTAGCATAAGCGCGTGCCGGCCCAATCCAGCCGCGCGTAGTTTTTGAGGAGGCGATAATCCATGTTTGAAGACACCTTGTTGGATTCCTCGGCAAAGAGTGCGCCCGTTTTGACAGCCAAACATTGGCTCATCTCGATTGCGATTGGCGCGGTCTTCTTCCTGGCAGGGTACTTTATACTTCCCATGCTGACGGGAAATGAGACCAGTGTGGTTTTGACGCAATCAGGGATTGTGGCCGTGGTTGTACTGGGCCTTGCCCTGATCCTTTGCTACGTCTTGGCAGACGCGGGGCGCAACGGCTTTAACCGCGGCGTCTGGTTTGGCGTGGCTTTTGTATTACCGTTGATAGGATTTATCATCTACCTGATTTACAGCGCGTCAAAGACGGGCGACTGGAAGCGTGCCACGCTGCCTATCGCTTATATCCTTGAAGTCATCATTGTTGGCGTGCTGGTGTTGATTCCTTTGATTTACACCCAGGCACTGCCCAAGGCGCAGTTGATGACCTTCCTGGCAGCGCCCCCACCTCCGCCCCCGCCTCCACCCCCGCCCGCGGCGGTCGCTCCTGCTCCCCGGGTCATCCGTCATATCAGTGTTGAAGATGTCATGCGGGCTCCCACGGTGATCCCCAAGACCATCGCCCAGGTTAAGGACGAACCCGAGCCGCCACCCAGTTCCGTTGGCGTGGTGGGTGGTGTGGTCGGCGGTGTTCCAGGTGGATCATTTGGTGGTGTACTGGGCGGCGTCATCGGCGGCGCACTGAGTTCCGCTCCCCCACCGCCGCCTCCACCGAAGCCGCAAGCTCCCAAGCGTATCCGCGTGGGCGGCCAGGTGGAATCCGCAAGAGTTGTATTTGGGCCCCATCCGGAGTATCCTCCCCTTGCCAAAATGGCACGCATTCAGGGTACGGTGCGTCTGGATGCAGTCATCAGCAAAGATGGAACGATTCAGGATTTGAAAGTCATCTCCGGCCATCCGCTATTGGTCAGGGCGGCACTGGAAGCTGTGCAGCGCTGGCGTTATCAACCTACCTTGCTGAACGGAGATGCGGTGGAAGTGGCGACTGAGATCGATGTGAACTTCACGTTGGCAGAGTAACCAGAAGATTCTGGAAATTTCCGAGGAGGGAAACAACATTATGCTTGCTGCAAACCTTTTGGGTCTTGGCATGTGGTTCTTACAGGAGGGGGGGGAAACAACAGGGTTTGATCCTCTTTCCATGTGGCATCAGATGGGCTGGCCGGCCCGCATCGTTGTAATCGTTCTATTCATTATGTCGGCCTGGTCGATCGGCGTCATGATCGATCGTTGGATTGCCTTCAGCTCCGCTCGCAAACAGTCTCGGGTTTTTGCCCCGGCCGTGGCGGGCGCGTTGAAAGACGGAAAGATTGACGAAGCGATCTCCATCGCGGAACAGAACAAACGCAGCCACCTGGCGAAAGTAGTCACGGCTGGCCTGCAGGAATTCCAGGCGCATCAGGTCTCGACGGAAATCCCCGGCGAAACCATTGAGGCGTCCAAGCGCGCCCTGGAACGGGCTGCCGCCATCGTGCACGCTGAACTGAAGCGCGGCGTCTCCACCCTGGCCACCATCGGTTCCACGGCTCCCTTCGTGGGATTGTTCGGTACCGTGCTGGGCATCATCCACGCATTCGAAGGCATTTCCACCGCCAAGTCAACGGGCTTGGGCGCGGTCGCGGGCGGAATTTCTGAAGCCCTCGTCACCACCGCATTCGGTCTGTTCGTCGCCATCCCGGCCGTGTGGATTTACAACTACTTCACCACCAAGATCGAATCGTTCGACGTTGAAATGGACAACTCCTCGTCCGAACTGATCGACTATTTCATTAAGCGCGCATCGCGGGGGAAGAAGTAAATGGCCAGGAAAACTACGTCGCTTGGGGCTGTTTCCGATATCAACGTGACCCCCATGGTGGATGTGATGCTNNAACGTAACCCCCATGGTGGATGTGATGCTGGTTCTGCTGATCATCTTCATGGTGATTACGCCAATGTTGCAACATGGCACGAGCGTGAACATGGCGAAAGCCACCAACACCCGCGACATGCAGGATGCCGATAAGGAAGACGCGGTCCTGCTGGCCATTACGAGGGACGGTAAGGTCTACCTGCAATCCGACCGGATCGAACCTGACCAGATCACCACCAAAGTTAAGGACATGCTTGCCGACAAGCTGGACAAGACTGTCTACGTTAAGAGCGACAGGGACGCAAAGTATGGCGTCGTTGTCGAGGTGGTGGACAATGTTCGTGCTGCGGGAGTTGACTCACTGGGTCTGCTGACGGAAAAGCGGCAAGCACCACACGTAGCTGCTGCTGTGCCGCAGTAGACGCGGCAGAAGCCGGCAAGACTCAGCTCGTTTAACCCGAAGGAGGGTAGTGCTATGGCTATGGCCGTAGGGGGTAGCAAGAAAGGTCCCTTGGTGGACATGAATGTTACCCCGCTCATCGACGTTTTGCTGGTGCTGCTCATCATCTTCATGGTGATCACACCTTTGACCCCACACGGACTCGACGCCTTGGTTCCCCAGCCGAGTAAGGACAAGACCCCGCCGTCGGACGACATTGTGAGCCGGACGATTGTGGTCAGTGTCGACCCGGGTGGCAGGTTAAAAATCAACCAGGATCCGATCTCGCTTCAAGATCTTGGACCGCGGTTGGAGGATATCTTCAAAACCCGCAACGAACGCGTGATGTTCGTCAAGGGTGATCCGAGCGTGAACTTCGGTGACGTCGCCCAGGTCATTGACGTCGCCAAAGGTGCGGGCATTGACAAAATTGGGTTAATAACGAAGGCCATTGAGGAAGGGAATTAGCTTCTCATTTGCTTCCGTCAACGGAGGAACCCTGATGAAACTCTATAAACTCGCCCCGATATGTGGGGTGCTGCTGCTGGCGCTCGCTGCCAGTAGTTGTAATCGGCTGAAAGCGCGCGACCATCTCAACAAGGGCGTGCAGTCTTACCGAAACGCGCAGTTTCAGCCTGCCATCATGCACTTTAAAGAGGCCGTCCGTCTTGATCCGTCCCTGCTGAACGCGCGCTTATATCTGGCCACCGCCTATGCGCAACAGTACGTTCCGGGCGGAGACTCCCCCGAAAACCAACAGACCGCAAAGGATGCCATTGCCGCCTTTGAAGATGTCTTAAAGATGGATAATGGCACCTCGGCCAGCACCACGGCCCTGGCCAGTATTGCCCAGATTTACTACAGCATGAAGAAATTCGAGGACGCGAAAAAGTACAATCAGCGCCGCATCGAAATTGAACCCAACAATCCTGAGCCTTACTACTGGATTGGCGTGCTGGATTGGGCAATCGCCTTCCCCCGTACCCAAACGCTTCGGTCGGAGCATAGTATCAGCCAGCCGAATGCCAAGGGCGAGTTGCCGCCTATTCCGGAGAAGTTCCGCAAGGATCTTGCCGAAAAGAACGGGCCGCTGGTGGATGAGGGACTCAAGGCTCTGAATAAAGCCATCGAACTTAAACCGAACGATGCCGACTCGATGGTTTACCTCAACCTGATGTACCGTCAGAAGGCGGAAATCGAATCGGATGACGACGCCCGCCAGGCGGATTTGAAACAGGCTGAGGATTGGGTGAATAAGGCTTTGGCTGCCCGCAAGGCGGGAACAGCAAGCGGTTCCAGCGAAGCCCCCCCATCGGGCGCCCAATAGCCCGAACACTCTCTTGCAAGAGTTTCTGGCCGGACTTGTCTCGACCCACTCGTAAGGGCGAGAGCAAGTCCGGCCTTTTCTTTTGGGAGGTGGCATGTTAGTCCTGGGTCCGAAGTCCGGAGTCCGAAGTCGGGGAACACAGAAATGTGAGATTTGAGATTTAAGATCCAGGCGAACGCTTTTTCTCATTCACTCCCGGCTCTGCTGGCACATGAAACCCAACTTCGGACTCCGGACATCGGACCCCGGACTTTGCCCGCGCTACACCGTTTCCACACGACCTGATAGAATATAAGTCGCGAGTATGGTTCAATTTGAAGACATCATCCGGCAGGTGCAAAGCTATCGGCCAGGGGAGGATCTCTCCCTGCTTCGGCGCGCTTACGAATTTACGGCCATCCAGCACGCGGATCAAAAGCGCCTTTCCGGCGAACCCTTCATTTCCCATCCCCTCGAAGTCGTCTACATCCTCGCGGGCATGAAAATGGACCCCGTGTGCCTGGTGGCGGGGATGCTCCATGACGTGATCGAGGATACTCACACCACCACCGAACTCATCCGGCAGGATTTTGGCGCGGAAGTGGCGCGCATCGTCGAGGGCGTCACCAAGATCAGCCGCATTCGGTTTCTAAGCCCGGAAGAGCAGCAGGCTGAAAATTTTCGCAAGATGGTTCTGGCGATGGTGGACGATATTCGCGTCGTCCTGGTGAAACTCGCCGACCGCCTGCACAATATGCG
>PLSX01000194.1 GCA_003165315.1 Acidobacteriota bacterium | reverse complement strand
AAACGATGTCTTGGCATTAAACACTAAAGGTCGGCGCTACGCCGCAAACAGTGTCCATTTATTTCGTGGACACTACACTAGCAACTGCCCCAAGGAGGTTTCAATGTCACTCGTAAGAACCCCGCAATTGACCGTAAAGAAAATTGCTGCCAACCGGCGAAACCAGACCCTTTGCCATGGTCCGCTCCCGGAGGAGCGCCGCGAATGTGTCCGCATTGCCCTACTGCGTTTCGGATTCAACCTCCGGACGGAGGAAGCTGCCATGCACGCGGTGGGGGAGGACCCGGCCCGATTCCACGACCTGCTGGAGGGTCTCTGGGACGAATACAACCCTCGTGGCGCCTCGCAGGAAGGTGTGGTGATCTCACTCGCCCGCGCCCTTTGGTTGATGAATCGGGCCGCCCGCATGCAGGAAGGTTGCGCCGTGCGCCAGGCCCGGGAGGTGAACCGGGGGCGCCAGCACCGGCTGCACGCTCAAATGATGCACCTCAAGATGACGGCGGACAGCTTGCGTTTGCTGGTCCGGTCGGTTGCGGATAACCACTACGTCACGACTCCCGCCGACCTGGAGAAGATGAAAAGCCTTCACCAGGAGGGAGTACTGAAGGAACTCGGGGAAATCGCTCTCGCCCTTTTCTATCAACTTCAAGCGCCGGGCACTGGCCCGGATGGGATCGACCCCATCGAACAATCCCGCCGCGCCATGGTGAGGATCAAGGAGATATTTGGTCTAAATTCCGACACCCCGCCCAAACCGAGGCGACCCGTTTTCGATTTCAGCGGCAACAGGATAATCCGGCCGGATGACGACACGACCCAAGACAATCAAGCGCCCGAGGAGAAACCGACGCCGGAAGTTCGACCGACCCCAAAGCCCAATCCGCACCCCAATATTTCCGAGGAGGAGTGGGAGGCGAGGGAGCGTCCGCGCCAGCTTCTGGAGAATATCCTGTCCCGTCAGGTGGACATATGCGAGGAGGAACGCACGCTCCTTCTCAGGGAATCGGTGAAGGGGCCATCGCCCTACGAGCGTGCCGCGGAAATCGCGCCCAACCATCCCGAGGCTCGACTCATGCGCCAAATGCAGGATTCGAATCTTCGCGAAGTCCGGCGGCTTACAAACCTCCTACTTAAAATTAAACGCTATAAGAGTCGGAAGGAAGGCTGTGAGAAGGAAATGAGCAAAGGTGAAAGAGTTTAGTGTGGTGTCCCACGTAAGAACTGACAATGGGAGAGACCCCCTCATCCGGCCCGCCCCGGCCGATGAAAGCGCCGGACGCGCGCCACCCTCTCCTCCAAGGGGGTGAGGGGGTCCTTGCAATACACCGTCGTCAAGAATAACGCGGGACACAACATTAGGAAGTTGAAGAAGTTTAAAAAGTTGAAATTTTTACTGTTTAACTCTTCAACTCTTTCGATTATTTTGACTCGGCTGATGCCGAGCTTTCCACGATGTTATAGATAACAATAAGGCTTAGTTCTTAGCGGCAAAATGTCCACTCCCGCACCTTATTGAAAAAGAAGGATCTAGCTCGAAAGCTAGGAATGAGCCCAAAAGAAAAAGTTGGCCTTTCCACGATGTGCTAGAAAACTAAAGCAGTTAGCGTTTTGGGTCAAGATGTCATAGCCATCTATCTGCTTCAATTAAAAAGGCTTAATCCGGAAGGCTTAGACGGGAAAACAAGGAAAGGTCGCCTTTCCACGATATACATGAAATAAAAGGACTTTCAGCCATGGAGACAGCAAGTCTGAAACTCTAAAGCTTTGAAAATAAATGGTTTAATCGTATGCGGTGGATAGCGAGGGCGGAGAAAAAAAGGGAAAATTTTTTGAGGCAAAAATTCCCGTAAACTATTGAAAACAAATATAGAAAAAATGTCTACTTTTCGCCTTTCCACGATGTTTATGAAAACAAAGATAGTTACAGGTTGCTTTCCACGATGTTCATGAAAAGAAAGGGAGTTACGTGAATCTGGCCTTTGCATTGTCGGAACCTTGGATCATCAGTTTTTCGGCCCAAGGCATCTTCAACGGGCTTGGAATTGTCTCAAAATGATGCGCGACTTAGTGAATCAATTCACTTGGTTGCCGTAACAATACCCACAGGCTACACGTCAATGGTTACGAAGTACTTGAGGCGCGGCAGCAAGTGGCGATGCGTCAAATCCGGTCCATAAAACAGAGCATGAATATACGTCAGGAAGGCAGGTTGGGAAAATCGGCGCGGCGGACTTTTCCGGAACTGGAAATAGCCCAGTTTTCCGGCCACAACTTTGCCGAAAACCTTGTAGGAGATCAGGGGCCATATGGCGGGAAAGAACCGGAAGCCCACTTTGGCCAAAGCGGTGGGCCATCGAGGGCCGGAAGCGACCGTCGTTTCGACATAGAACCGCCAATTCCCTCCCTGCGGGCCGCGGCGTTCCTGGCGAAGAACCTGTCGCAGGATTCGCATTCCCAGGCCCCGGCCGCGGAGTTCGGGATCGACGAAGATATAGCTTCCAAACACCACGCTGAATGCGGGAAGAGCCAGGGTGCATGCGCCGCCCACCAGGCGATCACCCTGATAGGCGGCGAACAAATGCACGGGATTGACGCGCTTGGGCGAAGGGACCATGACCTGCCGGAGCACTGCGGGGCTGACGCGCTCATCGGGGTTGAAGCTGCGCTGGTAAAGCCGCAGAAATTCGTCCACGCCGCTGTGGTCAGCGGGACGGAGCAGTTTTACCGTGAGTTTGTCCATAGCTCTCCTGGCGCCAAATCGATTTGTGCAATCATAATGGTTTCGAGTATCTTGTATCACAGGCCTGCGGCTATGGCCATACACTGGGAGTGTTACCCGGGATGTTAAGGAAACTCTGCTGGTTCCTGATTTTGTTCGCCATTTTTGCACTCGCCTCAATGGCTCAAGACGGTAATGAAGCGGGCTCCGTTCCGCTTTTCAATGGCACGGATCTGACCGGCTGGCACGCCATGGGCCAGCAGGATTGGCATGCGGAAAACGATATCCTCTGGACCGAGGGCAAGGGCGGATGGCTGCGCTCCGACCAGGCCTACGCGGATTTCGTCCTGCGGTTGGAATACCGTGTGACCACCGGCGCGGCGGGCGGCATCCTGCTGCGTTCCGCTGAACAGGGTGATCCGGTCTTCACGGGAATGGAAATTGCCCTCAACGACGATGCCGGTCAGCTCACTGACCTGCACACCACGGGCGCAATTTACGGCGCTGTAATTCCTCTCTACAGTGTGGGTAAGAAGGCCGGTGAGTGGAACCAGCTGGAGATTACCTGCATTGGCCGGCACTTGACGGTCTTCTTGAATGGAAACCGGATTCATAAAATTGACATTGACGATCCGGCGTTTGTTTTTGCCGAGAAGCGCCCTCTGAGCAGAGTTCCCAATCAGGGTTACATCGGCTTGGAAAGCCACAACAACCGCGTGGATTTCCGAAACTTGCGCATTCAAGTCATCAAACCTGGCCCCTGAGCCCACCGTATCTGAGGATCGGATCATCGGGCTGGCGGTTGAAAAGCAGATCTCCTGGTCCCCGTACTTTGGATCGCCCCCTTGTGAGGAAATACACCTGTGTTGAAACCTTTTAAAGAATCGGATCGTGGCGTGGGAATGGTTGTGGTTTTTCTTCTCGTCGTTTTGGCGGCGATCCTTTTGGCTTTTATCTTGAAGTTGTCCAGCCGCCAGGCGCCCACCATCACCGTGGAGAATCAACCCAAGGGTCTGGGCCAGAGGTCTGAACTGTTGGTCACTGCACGCGATGCAAGCCACGACTTAAAGAGTGTCTCCGTGGAGGTTGTGCAGAACGGGCAGGTCATTCACCAAACCCAGCAGCTTCTTTCCGCGCGCACTCATCATTGGTGGAAGTTCTGGTCCGCCGCCCCGGCAAGCGCCCTGACGTGGAACGTTGCTGTGGGTCGTGAGGTGACTCCCGAGCTGAAAGAAGGCCGCGCCACCGTGCGCATCACGGCCTTGAACGATTCCTGGGGCCGCTTCTTCCGCGGTGGCAAGAGTGAAACGGAGATTGACTTGCCGGTGCGGTTTGCGCCTCCGCAGGTTGAAGTGATGACCACGCAGCATTACATCAATCAGGGCGGCTGCGATATGGCGGTCTTTAAGGTCTCACCGGGAACCACTGAATCCGGCGTCCAGGTGGGCGAAAACTTCTTTCCCAGCTTTCCCATGAAGGAATCCCAACCGGAGGTCCGCCTCTGCCTTTTCGCCTATGCGTACAATGTTGACCCTTCCACCGTCCCGCACATTGTGGCCCGCGACGATGCCGGCAATGAATCCCAGGCAAGCTTCAACTACAAGGTTTTTCCCAAGAAATTTCATTCCGACACCTTCGACCTGGAGAAACTTTCGGGCGGACATTTTCTTGAGAATGTTGTTCCGCCCATCATGAGCCAGACTCCTGAACTGCGCGACCAGGGAAGCCTGATCAAGAATTTCCTGCTGATCAATGGCCCGCTACGTCAGGAGGATGCACAAAAGCTGGTGGCATTTTCCCAACGCACGGCGCCAAGGTTCTTGTGGAAGGGGACGTTCCTCCGCTTGCCCGGCAAGACTGAAGCCAGCTTTGCCGATTATCGCACCTACATGTACGGCGGACAGGCCGTGGACCACCAAACTCATCTGGGATTTGACCTGGCGGGATCAGAGCACATGCCTGTACGCGCCGCGAATGACGGCGTCGTCGTATTTGCGGGTTTTTTCGGAATCTACGGCAATGCGGTGGTGATTGATCACGGCTGCGGCATTCAAACCCTCTACGGCCACCTCAGTTCCATCGAGATTAAAGAGGGTGACGCGGTGAAGAACGAGCAGGAGATCGGCCGCAGCGGTCAGACCGGGCTGGCCGGTGGCGACCATCTGCATTTCACCATTCTATTGGATGGAATCCCCGTCAATCCCGTCGAATGGTGGGACCCGCACTGGATTCATGACCGGATTATGGCGAAGCTGCAGTAATCAGGTTACAGGTAACAAGTGGACAGGTTACACCCCGGAAGTGCGGCCACGAGGGTAAAGTACGAAGGTTGAAGTTTGAAGGCTGAAGGATAAAGCGTAAACGCCAAGGGGTAAAGGATGAAGGATTATAGGTGTCACATCCTGCTCCTCAGACTTTACCCGCCAATATTCAATCTTCCGCTCCGACGCAAAGACCTGGCCCCTGTATGCTACCTGGCCACACGGCGAAGATAAAACTCAAAGAAAACTGATGGATTTGTAGACAAACCAACCGTAACGTTTGCGGGCAATGTGTTCATTAAATGAGTATAACCTTTTTCATCAACTTGGATGGCAACATTTCTGCTTTCGCAAAGCGTGGGGTCGAGGACAAGCGCCACTGCCATGGGATCGAAGAGCGTCGGCGTTTCACCTTTCCAAAGATGATAAAGAGCGGAGAGGGAATTGGTGACGGGCGTATTCTGATTGAAGATCCGGGCACGAGCCGCGGCGTCAAGCTGCAGCATGGCTGTTACGTCAAGTGGCGCCATGATGATGGGAATTCCGGAGGAGAACACCACTTGGGCAGCGGCAGGGTTGGACTTGATATTCCATTCCGGCACCGGCTGCAAGTCGGACCCATAACCATGCGCAATCGCGCCACCCATCAGGGCGATGCGCTTGATCTGCTTCGCCGCCAGCGGATCGGCCTTGATCAGCGCTGCCACGTTGGTGAGTTCGCCAATGGCGATCAGCGTGATTTGCCCCTGGTGTTGATGGATTTTGCCGCGCATGAAATCGACGGCGCTCTCCTTGAGAATTTGTGGTCCGGCAAAATCAATCGCCCAGGAGCCTTGGTTGATCTCCTGCTTCGATCCCGGCACGCCGGCGACCACAGGGACTTGCCGCCATTTTCCACCGGCTTCCCACAGCATCTTGGCGGCAATGCGCGCACGCGCCGCAGTGGTACCGGAGACGGTGGTGACGCCCAGCAATTCAAATTCAGGACTGTTCATAATCAGTGCCAGCGCGAAGGCATCGTCAATGTCAGAGCCGATGTCGGTGTCGAGGATGATGGGAATTTTCGCCGGTGCGCCTGCTGCTGCACAAGAACAGGCGGTGAGAAGGAGTATTGCCAACAATACAAAAGTGTTTTTCATTCTATTTTCCTGATGCCTGCCACTTTGGGCTTTTACGTTTTGACTTCCGACTTATCCATGCTATTTCACCACGGGCGCCAGAGCCACGCAAATCAGTCCAGTAATAAAGAATGCAAACATCATCGCCAGCAGCCGATTGGTGCGTGGGCCAGCCCCCGCAAACTCCTTCCACACGAAGACGCCCCAGATCGCTCCCACCATGGTTGCGCCCTGTCCCAACGCGTAGGACGTGGCCGGGCCCACCATTGCGGCGTAGGAAGCCACGAAATTGGAAAGCGCACCCATGGCCCAGATGGCGCCACCCAAAATTCCCCAGAAATGCAATCGGCCAGCGCCGGCAAAGTAGTTGGCCATACTGACGGGCGCTCCCACCAACGGCCGGCGCATCAGTGTATAGTTCAGCGGCAGGTTCGAGAGCAAAATTCCCAACGCGAATACGAACATAACAGTATAAGGTCCCAGATGGCCTTCACCCTTGATGGCTTTGGCGATGAATGGGTAGAAGAATCCCATGAACATACCCCCCAGAAGGCTCAGAACGATGCCTTTGGTGGTCACCTGGACGTTTCCGGATTTGTTCCGGTATGCCAGCGCGTCCAGCACTATGGCGACGCAAACGAGCGCAATTCCTCCAAACAACAGGAGCGGATTACCTGCCGGTGTCACCACGTAATTGAGCACGGAGCCGATCACCAGCGCCAGGCCGATTCCAATGGGGAACGCCACGGCCATACCAGCGATGCCAATCGCGGCCACGAGGAGGATGTTGGCAAGGTTAAAGATCACTCCACCCGTGAAGGCCAGCAGCAGACACCTTCCGCTGGCGCTGCCGAGATTGTGAAGGAAACCCTCCGGACTTGCCGGATCAGTGCGGCCAAGAGTCAGCCCCACGATCAGGCTGAGCAGCACGATGCCCCAGACATAATCCCAATAGAAAAGCTCAAATCGCCAACTGCCCGTCGCCTTCTGGGTGTTGGCCCAACTCCCCCAGCAAACCATGCTGAGAATCATCAAGGCCAGCGCAAGAGGATAAATCTGTGGGATGAACATGATCTGCTCCACCGCCAGAAAATATCGGGAAAATCCGTCGTGGCGCTTGCCTCTGAGACGCACACAATGTCAAGAGGCAAGGTTCCTGGCGAGGGGAATCCTATGCGGGGACAGGTTGGAATACAAGTGCAATTGCGGTAGAGGCTGTCAGCCCTCACGCAGCTCAGCTCATTGGATCGGCGCGTGCCCGCCATGATTTCTGGCGGGTCACGGCTGGACTCGATCCTTCTCTATTCATCCTCTTCTTCCACCGCCGATGGCTTGTGGGCGGCGACAATCTTGTCAGCAATCATCTGGGGGACAATATCATAGTGGGACATTTCCATGGAGTATGTCCCGCGGCCCTGAGTCATGGACGTGAGGTCGGAAGCGTAGGTCAGCATTTCCGCGAGCGGAACCTGCGCCTTCACCACCGTTGTGTTCCCCTGGGGTTCCATGCCCTGAATCCGCCCGCGCCGGCCATTGAGATTGCCCATGATGTCTCCGGAGTAGTTTTCCGGGACGTGGATTTCCACGTTCATGATGGGTTCAAGCAGGCAAGGCTTGGCCTGCTCCATGCATTTCTTGAAGCCCTTGGAGCCCGCGAGTTTAAAGGCCATTTCCGAGGAATCCACGTCGTGGTAGGAACCGTCAAAAACGATGACCTTGAAATCCACCACCGGAAAACCGGCCAGATAGCCCCGCGCCGCAGCCTCCACAATGCCTTTTTCCACCGCAGGAATGAAGTTGCGGGGAATGGCGCCGCCGAAGATGTCATTCACAAACTCAAAGCCGGCCCCTCGTGCCTGGGGTTCCAGCTTGATCCAGCAGTCGCCGTACTGCCCATGGCCGCCGGTCTGCTTCTTGTGCTTGCCCTGCGCTTCGGCCCGGGCTCGGATGGTCTCCCGGTAGGGAATCTTGGGCGCTTTGAGAGTGACCTCAATGTTGAAGCGGCGCTTGAGTTTGGAGACGGCCACTTCCACGTGCTGCTGGCCCGCGCCGGAGAGCAGAAACTCCTTGGTCTGCGGGTCGCGAGAGAAACGCAACAACAGGTCCTCTTCCAGCATGCGGTGGATGGCGGTGGAGAGTTTGTCTTCGTCACCGCGCGATTTGGGTTCAATGGCGAACGAGATGGCGGGCTCGGCGAGCTTCACCTTGGGGAAAATAATGGGCGCCGACTTGTCGCCGAGAGTGTCGCCGGTGAGGGTGTCCTTCAACTTCGCCACCGCACCGATATCTCCCGCATGAAGCTCCGTCACGGCGGTCTGAATCTTTCCCTGAGTCACGCCAATGTGGGAGAAGCGCTCCGATGCCGCCCTGTTGAAGTTGGTGAGATTGGCTTCGTTCTTGACGACACCCGAAATCACCTTAAAATAGCTGACGCGGCCGGCAAAGGGATCGGCGACCGTTTTAAAGACGTGGGCGGCGACAGGTTGAGCGTCAGCGATCTTACGCTTGATGGGCTGGCCTCCCTCGTGGTCCAGTCCCTGTGCTTCGCCCCGCTCCAGAGGAGACGGCATGTAGTCCACCAGGAAGTTCAGCAGGGTATCACTGCCGATGTTGAGCACCCCGGAGGAAACCACCACGGGGAAGATCCGTCTTTCCCCGACGGCTTGCTTCAGGCCCGGGACCAGATCCTCAACCGGGATGGTGCCCTTTTCAAAGAACTCCTCCATCAACGCGTCGTTGCCTTCCGCCACCATTTCCACCAGCGCTTCGTGAGCAGCGGTGGCGGCGTCTTGAAGCTCGGCAGGGATCTCTGCCTCCTTGCCTTTGCCGGATCCATCCGGGTCAAAGAAATAAGCCTTCATGCGAACCAGATCCACGAGGCCGCGGAATGCGCGTTCTTCGCCGATGGGCAACTGCACCGGAATCACGGCCCGGCCGTAAGCGTTGCGCAGTGCTTCCATCGCCCGCTCAAAGCTGGCGCGATCACGATCCAACTGGTTGATCACCAGCGCGCGGGAAAGAGAGAACTCCTCGCAGAAGCCCCACACCTTTTCCGTTTGCACTTCGATGCCGGCAACCCCGTGGATCAGCACCAAAGCCGAATCCGCCGCCTCCAACGCCCCTTCCGTCTCATGCATGAAGATGTTGTAGCCGGGCGTATCCACGAAGTTGATTTTCGTCTTTCCCCACTCCGCGTAAGCCAACGAGGCGCTGATGGAAAACTTGCGCTGGATTTCTTCCTCGTCATAGTCCGTGACGGAGGTTCCTTCGTCCACCTTGCCCAGGCGGTTCACCATGCCTGCGGTAAAGAGGAGTGCGGTAACAAGCTGGGTCTTGCCGGTATCACCATGGCCTACCAGTGCAACATTGCGGATGTTTTCACCATCGTAGATTTTCACCCTGAGCTCCTTCGAATCATGGAATTGCCCATAGATTTTTACGTCACGCTCGAAGCAAACGCACATCCTAGCACAGGGATGGATTGCCTACAACGCGTGTCAACAAGGTTTTTTTGCCAAGCGGTCCCTTTGTCCCTGAGTGATTTCCCGCTCCCCCATCCTCCCTAACCCAGCCGGCCCGGTCCCCGGCGGCCCCGGGTTCCGATTTGGGGGCCGGGAACTCCTGCAAAGACACTCTTCCAGCAGGGGTGCCAGCAGGGTATACTCTCTCTCTACGCGGGGTTTGCAGGTTCGAGCGGCCAGCCGCCACCATGGAGGATAACAGTGAGATCAACGCCATATTCCGAACCAGTCTTAGAGACGATGCGTTTTATTGGGCACGAGCCGGAAACCGTCGAAGAGACGCGCGTGCCCATCAACCTGCTCGTTAGCCTGGCGGTGAAGATTGTTTATCTCGCAGGTGAGCTTTCACTGGCGGAGTTGGGACGGCGGATGCACCTTGGCCCGAATGTTATTTATGAGCTCTTCGAACACATTCGCAGAGAAAAGCTCGTCGAAGTCACGGGGATGACCGCTGGTAACCATCGAATTGTTACTACGTCCAAAGGGCAAACCGAAGCCCAAAATATCATGGGGCGCGATATGTATTCCGGCCCCGCCCCCGTCTCTCTTGCGGCGTACGTTGAAGTGGTCCGCGCCCAAAGCGTAAAGGATGTTCCGATCGGCCGCCCCGATCTGCAAAAGGCCTTTGAGAATCTCGTCCTAAGTGAAAATGTTTTGGACCAACTGGGCGCGGCGCTTGTTTCCGGGCAATCGATCATTCTCTATGGTCCTACCGGAACCGGAAAGACCGTGATTGCGGAAACACTGCCCCGGATCTATAAGGACTCGGTGTGGATTCCCCATGCGGTGGAAGTCCAGGGGCAGATCATTACCGTCTTTGATTCTCTGGTCCACACCTCGCGTGAGGAGATTATGCCGATCGAGTGCGACCGGCGCTGGGCACTTTGCCGTCGCCCGCGGGTCATGGTGGGCGGGGAACTGACCATGGAACTGCTTGACCTTCAATATAATCCTGCCCTGGGTTTCTATTCTGCTCCGCTTCAGATGAAGGCCAACAATGGCATCCTTATAATCGACGACTTCGGCCGCGAACGGATAAAGCCAGCTGAGTTGCTCAATCGGTGGATCGTGCCCATGGACCGCAGAATCGACTTCCTGACGCTGGCGGGGGGGAACAAATTCGAAATTCCCTTCGACTTGATCGTTGCCTTTTCCACCAACTTGAATCCCGCCAGCCTGGCCGACGAAGCGTTTATGCGCAGGATCCAGACCAAGATCAAAGTGACGTACGTAACGCCCGACCAATTCCGTGAAATCTCGCGCCGGGTATGTGCGAAATCCGGAATGGAGTTTGATGCCTCAATTATGGAGGGTTTCATAAAACTGCTTGCCGAACTGCATCAGCCCCTCCGTGCCTGCTATCCGCGGGACATCATCCACCACATCTCTTGGAAGGCAAAATATGAGGGAACTCAGCCCGAGTTGACGATGAACGCGATCAAAGACGCCTGTAATAGCTATTTCCTCGCTCCCAGCACTGACGATGAAGCGGTTTAGGTAGCGCTGCCGGCGAGGAGGGTTGTGGTTGCTTCAGAAGCTCGACTTGTGGCGTGCCCTCTTAGAAGCTATTTCAAAACCCTGTA
>PLSX01000180.1 GCA_003165315.1 Acidobacteriota bacterium | reverse complement strand
GGTTGGATAAGTAGGGTAATACACATTCCGAGAAAGCCCGTCGGTCCCAAAGACTTTGTTTGCAAAGAATTACTGAGTTAGATGCCCTCGGCGGAACCTCTTTCGCAGTAAACTACCGCTAGGTCAAGCAGTCAGTCTTCCAACGGCTGAACTCTAACTTCCACCTCGACGCTTTGCCCGCCGCCTCCAAGAGTGAGGCCCTTGACCGGGGTCACATCGCTATAATCGCGTCCCCACGCCAGAGTGATATGGGCGTCAGAAGTCATCATGTTGTTGGTGGGATCGAAGCCCAGCCAGCCGTTTTCCGGATCAAAGACGGACACCCAGGCATGTGAGGCTGCCGCTCCCTGAAAGCGCGGGCCGCTGCGAATGTAACCGCTCACGTAACGCGCCGACAAACGGAGGGAGCGCAGGGCGCCAATCATCAGGTGGGCAAAATCCTGACAGACACCGCGGCGGTTTTGCAGAACTTCCAATAGTGGAGTATCGATGGACGTGGATTTGGGCTGGTACTTGAATTCGTCGTGGATCCGCGTCGTCAACTCCTGCAGCGCACAGAGCAGCGTGCGTCCCGGTGTAAAAGTGGGGCGCGCGTATTCACGTAGCTCTTTGAGGGCGGAAATGTAAGGGGAATCGAAGATGAACTCCGATGCGGCAATGGAATCCGGGTCCAGTGGCAGTGCCAACCGCTCGCACACAGCCTCCCAGGACGGGGATGAAAGCAAGTCCGTGCTTGCGGGAAATACTTCCACCACGCTGGCAGCAACGGCGGCAAAGCGGTCATGCTTTTCAAAAACCGCAAACGTGGAGACGTCGTTGCCGAAGTAATCTTTGCGCTCGTGTAGGAATGCCGGAAAAGGAGTGACTTGCAGGGAATGCTCAAGCACCTGCTGGCCAGGGAACACCCGCGGGGTTAGGCGCGCCTCCGTGAAGCACTGCGTCACGGGAGAGGGATAGTTATAGCGCGTTGAATGCGTAATCCGATAAAGCATCAGAAAGTTCCAGGTTCTTTCTAACGACGCAAGGATATTGGTCGCGAGGCACTTCCCCTTTGCCTTTTGACTTGCTCGTCATGGTTTGCCACACCATGCCCAGTTTGGTACCAATCAAGGTCACCACGACGAGGTTAGCCGCGAAGGCTTTACCGGCGTCATGTATTGCGCTGTCAATGCTTCGGAGAATTCATATAAGTTATAACGGAGTTGAATAAGCAGCGATTCCAGCGCCGCAAACTGCCCCTCATTATCCCGCTGAGCAATTTCCACCATCGGAGCGATGTGGAGTTCACGCAGGCTCTTGGAAGCCAACTCTCCCAATCGGCCGTGGTCTGTGTCATCCAGTTCGCCCAGTGATTCGAATTGACTTTCCAGCGCCGCCAATTGGAAGCCAATCGACCTAGGGTTAGACTCGTCCGCCAGCAGGAGCTGCAACACCAGATCAGTTCTGAGCACGCTCAAATAGCGGGTGCGATAGGTAATGGAACTGTCCGCCACCTGGAGCAGAATGTTGAGGTGGGGTTGAGTGTCCGTAGGCACTTCCGCCACTCCCGCGCGCAACAATTCCGCCATTTGCAATGCCCGCTCCAGGCGGCGGCCGAGTTCCAGAAAGCGCCAGCCCTCTCCGCGGGTGGTGTTCTCCATCAGCAAGCCGGAGAAAGCGGAAAGCGTCATCACGGCGCGGTCAAGCACGGCAATGTGGGCAATAAACCGGTGCTCCGGATTGATGGGCACGGGCCGGGAGAATTCGGATTCTAGATGTAGCAGGACGCGCCACGTATCGCTCGATAGCCGTTCCTTTAATTGCCAGGCCACCCGGCGCATTTCCTTAAGGTTCCACCCCAGGCTGGAAATTCGCGAGGGGTCATAAACCATGTCGGTCAGGAAGCGCTGCACCCGCCAGCGCTGCTCGGCAATCGATGCCTTGGCGTCCTCTGCAGGCAGAAAATGTAGTCCAACCAAGATATAAAGGGCGGTCTCCAGGGTCACTGCGCGCCCAAAGTCCTCCTCGGCAGAAAGCGCGGGAAGCAAGGCACGCAGCAGACGTACATTCGCTTCCACCCGTTCTGTGTATCGACCCAACCAATAGAGGTTATCGGCCACACGGCTGGGTAGTGTGCCGCGAACGGAGTAGGCACCAACCGTGTACTGGGGTTGTACAACTGCAAACGAAGATTCGTCTGCCTCACCCAGCACCCAGGTGTCTTTACTCGCTCCCCCCAGGGGTACGGGAAGCCGATGCGATGATGTTTCCGTCGTGACGCGCGCCAAACCGCCTGGCATCACAGTAAAGGATTGGCCATCCCAAACAGCGAAAACCCGCAAAACCATGTGGCGGGGGGCAAGCCCCGTGTCCGTACGCACCGGCGCGGTGGAAAGCTCAATCCCCTCCTGCGCCACGTAGCGCTCCGGGTGGGCTTTGATTCTGCCGATTAGCTTGTCGCGCGCCTCTTCATCCATCGAGGCGGGAAATTCCAGTTGGTGGCCAAAGCTGGGAGACGCGGGCTTAATCACCAATTCATTAAGATGTTCCAAAACATACTTGCAAGGATCCTCTTGTCCGCACCACCACGTGGCCACTGAGGGCAATTGCAAATCTTCACCCAAAAGCTGGCGGCAAAGGCCGGGAAGGAAGGCCAGGTGGCCCGCAGCCTCAATCAGCCCGCTGCCCAGAGCGTTGTCAATCACCACCGCGCCGTTACGGACGGCTTGCACCAAGCCGGGAACGCCCAACAGGGATTCTCCGCGCAGCTCCAGGGGATCGCAGAAGCTATCATCGAAGCGGCGCATTATCACATCTACCGGCTCCAGTCCCGCGAGGGTTTTCAGATAGACGCGGCCATCACGTACTGTCAGGTCGTCACCTTCCACAAGAGGAAAACCCCAATAGCCTGCCAGGAAGGAGTGCTCAAAATAGGTCTCGTTGTGCGGGCCGGGCGTCAGCACCACTACTCGGGGGCTGTTGCTTTTCCGGGCGGCGAGGGCAAGAAGCGCATCGCGGCGAACGTCAAAAAAGTGGGCAAGCTGGCGAACGCGGTATTGGCTGAAAACCGTGGGCAACGTACGGGCGCTCACAAGGCGGTTTTCCAGTGAGTATCCCATTCCGGCAGGAGCCTGAGTGCGGTCTGCGATCACCCACCACTGGCCGTCCGGAGAGCGAGCCAAATCGGCAGCATAGGTGTGCAGGTGGATGCCGTCAGGAGGTGTGATGCCGTAACAGGGCCGCAGAAACTGTGGGTTACCAAAGACCAGCGCTGGGGGAAGATGGTTCTCATACACCAGGCGCTGCTTGCCATAAAGATCAAACAGCATTGCGTTCAGCAGCGCGGCCCGTTGGATGACCGCCTTTTCAATCTGCGCCCATTCGTTTTCCGCGATCACCATGGGGATGGGGTCGAGCGGCAAGGGCCGCTCGTTGCCCCAAGGATCATTGGCGACGTTGTTGGAAATGCTGGTTTCGCGGATCAGTTGCACACCGGATTGCCAATAGCGGTTGAACTGCCGGAAGCCCATTCGCCGCATGGCCACGGTAAGGGCACGCCAGTGTCGTCGGGGGAAGCCGGAAGGCAGCACGGCCTCATCCCAATAGCCCTCCAAAGGTGCGTAACGCCACCCTTCTGCTAGCGATTCTGTTGGTACCACGGAAAAATCCTTCATCAAGCTGCCCTAAGTCACTTGTTCACTTTTTCTTGCAGTGGCCCCTAAAATTCGTCATTTCCCGGTACCCCATTGTGGAGAAGTAACATATCCCCCAAATAGCCCGTGCCACCACAAACGACCTCCGCGGTGCGACGGACATTTTAGTCTAGCAGATTCGAATTGTGCGAATCGCGGCGCATGTCCAAGGTCGTCGGAAAGTCCGGGTTCACTTCCGCTGGCGGGACGGACATTAAGTCCGGCGTGTGCCCGAACGAGTAAAATCTCGCCCTTCTGCGCGCTTCGGCTTCGTTCGAATTCACTGGAAACGTCTCGTAATTCCTTCCGCCAGGGTGCGCCACGTAGTAGGTGCATCCTCCAATCGAACTTTTGGCCGCAACGTCAATCAGTTCAATGATTAGCGGCGTGTGCACGGGGATCGTCGGGTGCAGGCAATGGGGTGGCTGCCAAGCCCGGAAGCGCACTCCGCACACGTAATCGCCCTGCGTGGCGGTGGGCTGAAGCGGCAAGCGCCGACCGTTGCAGGCAAGGATAAAGCGCTCTGGAATCAACCCCTTGGCCCGTACCTGAATGCGTTCCAGGGAGGAATCGACGTATCGCGTAGTGCCGCCAGCACCGGGTTCTTCTCCCAAAGTGTACCAAGGCTCAATGGCGTTGCGAAGTTCAATATCCACGCCGTCGTAACTCACCTCGCCGCAGGCCGGAAACCGAAACTCCCACTGAGGAGCAAACCATTCCGGATCAATGGGATATCCGGCTCGTTTCAGGTCATTTATGACATAGCCAAAATCCTGCTCAAGAAAGTACGGCAGCAGGAAGCGGTCATGCAATCGCGTGCCCCAGCGGATTGGCTTCTCCTCATAAGGCTTCCGCCAGAAATGGGCCACAAGAGCACGAACCAGCAATTGTTGCGCCAGACTCATGCGCGCATGGGGCGGCATTTCAAACGAGCGGAATTCCACAAGACCCAGCCGCCCGGTGGAACTGTCGGGTGAATAGAGCTTGTCGATGCAAAACTCGGAACGGTGGGTGTTGCCGGTCACATCCACCAGAAGATTGCGGAAGATGCGGTCAACTTTCCAGGGCGGACAGGTGCCCACTTCATCCCGGGTGAGCAGGCTGAACGCTATTTCAAGTTCGTAAACCGAGTCAGCCCGAGTTTCATCCACGCGCGGCGCCTGACTGGTAGGACCAATAAACGTCCCCGAAAATAGGTATGAAAGCGAGGGATGGTTCAGCCAGTACCCGAGCAGGCTTTTGAGCAGATCAGGTCGCCGCAAGAACGGACTATCTGTCGGGTTAGCTCCACCCAAGACCAGGTGGTTTCCGCCCCCGGTGCCCGTATGGCGGCCATCCAGCATGAATTTTTCCGTCCCCAAGCGGCTCAAGCGCGCCTGCTCATAGAGCGTGGTGGTGGTATGCACCAGCTCGCGCCAATTGACAGCGGGGTGAATATTGACCTCCAGCACTCCCGGGTCGGGTGTGAGCTTAATGTGCCGCAGGCGGGAATCGTGAGGAGGTGGATAGCCTTCAATCAGCACCGGCAACTGGAGTTTCGCCGCGGTATCTTCAACGGCGGCGAGCATATCGATGTAATCCTCCATCGACTCCACCGGCGGAATGAAGACATAGAGTCTGCCTTCGCGCGGCTCCACAGTCAGGGCCGTGCGGACCACGGGGACCCGTTCCACAGGCGCGGCGGGCGGCTTGGGCTCAGACTCCTTCAGTCTCTCCACGTATTCGACAGGTGCTTCGACGGCCCTTTGTGCCACTTGCGCCTGCCGGGTGGGACTCTTGAGCGGGCCTACCGGAGCCGTGGGATCGATCTCGGCAATCTTTTGCTTCTCCTCGGCGGGCTCCCAGACCAGCGTTTCCAGGGGTAATCGCAAGCCCAGGGGCGAATCGCCGGGAATCAAATAGAGGTTGGGGGAACGCAGCACCCACAAGCAACTTTGCCATTCCGGACCGCTCTCCGTCTCCTCCCGCTTGATGGGCAGCACGTAACCGGAGGGCTGACCGAGACCGCGTTCAAAAACTTTGCGCAGATTCTCCCGCTCCAGAGGATCGTCCAGTTTGTTGTCCAGCGGGTCAACGTTGGCCGGAAGCTTGCGCTCCTTCAAAAGGTAGGCAAACGGATCCTCATAAGCCTTGATGACGTAGCTCGGGCCTACACCCAATCGTTGCGCCAGCGCCTCAGTAAACTGGCGGGCGGCATTGATGCCGAAGCCATAATCGCGGTCGGTTTCAGCGAGCCAGCGAGGGTCGTTCCAGAGCGAAATTCCGTCGGTTCGCCAATAATAGGCCAGCGTCCATCTCGGCAGGGGCTCACCGGGGTACCACTTGCCCTGCCCGTAATGGAGCAAACCGCCTTTGCCAAACTCCTCCCGCAAGCGCAAAAGGAGTTCCTTGGCCCGTTTCAGTTTGGCGGGGCCCAGCGCAGCGGTATTCCATTCCTCCCCATCCATATCATCGATGGAAACGAAGGTGGGCTCGCCCCCCATGGTCAGGCGGACGTCACCCGCCGCGAGTTCCTCATCAATGCGCCCACCGAGCTGATAGAGATCCTGCCACTGTTCTTCTGTGTAGGGCTTGGTGACGCGGGCAGGCTCCAGGATGCGGCGGACCCGCATTTCATGGTGAAATTCCACCTTGCTGGGGCTCACCAAACCAGTTACCGGAGCGGCGGAACGAGGTTCGGGGGTTGCTGCCAGGGGGATGTGCCCTTCACCTGCGAACAGTCCGGAAGTGGGGTCAAGGCCAATCCATCCCGCACCGGGCAGGTAAACTTCCGCCCACGCATGCAGATCCGTAAAATCCACTTCCGTACCTGCCGGTCCCTCCAGCGGCTTCACATCCGGTTTAAGTTGAATCAGGTAACCGGAAACAAACCGTGCCGCGAGTCCCAGATGGCGAAGCATTTCCACCAGCAACCAGCCGGAATCGCGGCACGAACCGCTTAAGAGTGAGAGCGTTTGCTCCGGAGTTTGCACTCCCGGCTCGGTCCGGATTACGTAGTGGATGTCCCGCTGCAATCTCTGGTTGAGGCCAACGAGGAAATCGACTGCCGCAGTGGACTTGCGGTCAATGCTATCCAGAAATGCTTGCAGTTTGGGACCCGCCCGCGCCGCTTTGCGGTAGGGTTCCAGTTCCCGCTGCTCCCACTCCTCATATTTGAAGGGAATCTTCTCCGCATAAGGCTCAAGGAAGAAATCAAACGGATTGATCACCGTCATTTCCGCCACAAGGTCCACTTCCAGCGAGAACCGGCGGGTCTCCTTGGGAAATACCAGGCGGGCCAGAAAATTCCCTTGCGGGTCCTGCTGCCAATTGATGAAGTGATCCTTGGGCTCAATGCACAGGGAGAAGCTGGTGACCGGAGTGCGCGTGTGAGGAGCGGGGCGAAGGCGGACGGTTTGAGGGGACAGCGTCACCAGACGATCATATTCGTAAGTCGTCTTGTGGTAGAGCCCTACGCGGATTCCCATTAAGCGGCGTCTCCCTGAGCGGTGGGTTCATCATGGGCGGCCGAATGGAAAAAGTCGCGGCCCAAGCCATCGTCAATCGTATTCATCCGCCCTTGCAGGGCATCCAGGTACTCATGAAGGCCCTGGCTGATGATATTTTCAACCGGCGTGTAATCGAGCTCAGCACGCAGGGGAGCGAGGGTTCGCTCCGAGGGATAGTAGCACGATCCCATTGGGGTGCCGGTAATGGCGTGGAGCGATTCATCGGCCGCGCGCAGGCAATGGCGGATGGCGCGGGGGAATTCCCGGTCGAGAACCAGAAAATCCACAATGCTGCGGGGAGAGATTCTTCCATGCCGCTTGCGATACATCTCAAATCCGCTGACCGATTTCAACACCGCCGACCAGTGAATGTCGTCATAGGGGGTGCCGACAGAGTTGGCCGAAGGGAGCAACATGAAGTATTTCACATCGAGGATGCGCGACGTCTTGTCCGCCCGCTCAAGCTGCCGCCCGAGCCTGAGGAAATGCCAGGCCTCGTTGTAACTCATGGTGGAGTCGGTAATGCCCTCAAACATGTGGCAGCCCAGACGGATGGCGCGCAGTATTTCCGCCAGACGCTCCGACTCTGCCAGCGCCCGCTGGGATTGGATCTTCAGGTACATGCTATTGACCTGCTCCCACATCTCCGAGGAGATGATTTCGCGCACGGAGCGCGCATTTTCACGGGCAGCGCGCAGGCAGGAGGAGATGGAATTGAGGTTCTTGGTGTCCCAAACCAGGAATTTGATCACGGTGGCTTTCTTAGCTTTGCCGTGGCGCTCCAGAAACACCTCGGCATCGCCGCTGGTATCGATCAGGGGCTGCCACTGATGGGCAGGCTCAAGTGGCAGATCGAGTTGAAGGTGCAGATTGACGTCAATGAAGCGGGCCACGTTTTCCGCCCGCTCAATGTAGCGCGCCATCCAGTAGACGGCTTCCGCCGCCCGGCTTAATAGAGGTGCGGTTTCACTGCTCATTCCTGGCTCCTTTCTCCGTGGAAGCACTTTGCTCCATCCTGGAGCGTTGCTCCGTGGCGGCTCCCGCTTCTGCCGGAGCGAGAACCCAGGTGTCTTTGCTCCCGCCACCCTGCGAAGAATTGACCACCAGCGAACCCTGGCGCAACGCCACCCGAGTCAATCCTCCTGGCAGGACATAAATCTCCTTGCCATAGAGGATGTAAGGGCGCAAATCCACGTGCCGGCCTTCCAGACGGTCTTCAATCAGGGTTGGAACCCGCGATAGCGCCAGTGTGGGCTGCGCGATGTAATTGCGCGGCTTCTCGGTAATCTTGGCGGCAAACTCCTCACGCTGCGCGGCGGTGGAGTGCGGCCCCACCAGCATGCCGTATCCGCCCGCTTCATTCGCCGATTTCACAACCAGCTTATCAAGATTTTGTAGAACGTGTTGGCGGTCGGCATCACGCCAGCAGAGGTAGGTGGGAACATTGGGCAGAATCGGCTCAGCGCCTTCATAGTAACGGATCATTTCGGGGACGTAGGCGTAAACAACTTTGTCATCCGCAACACCATTGCCCGGAGCGTTGGCCAGGGAGACGCGGCCGGCCCGGTAAACATCCATGATGCCGGGAACGCCCAAAAGAGAATCCGGACGGAAGGCTCGCGGGTCCAGGAAGTCGTCATCCAGGCGGCGATAGATCACGTCCACGCGGCGCAGACCCTTTGTGGTTCGCATGCAGACCCAGCCATCCTCCACCACCAGGTCGCGGCCTTCCACCAGTTGAATTCCCATGCGCTGTGCCAGGAAGCTGTGTTCAAAATAAGCGGAGTTGTACATGCCCGGGGTCAGCAGAACCACTGTGGGTTTGTCGGAAGCGTGGGGGGGGGCAATGGACTCCAGCATCTCCAGAAGCTTGCTGGGGTAGATATCCACGGGTCTGACGTTCAAGCCGGCAAAGACGCGGGGGAAAGTCCGCTTCATCAGGTCGCGATTTTCCAGCACGTAGGAGACGCCCGACGGCACGCGGAGATTGTCTTCCAGGACATAAATTTGCCCATCGCCGTGGCGAACCAAGTCCGTCCCCGTAATGTGGCACCAGACCCGGCCGGGAGGGTTGATTCCGCAGCATTGGGGTCGGTAAAACGTGGCGGACTTGATGATCTCCTCGGGGATGATTTTGTCTTTCAGGATTTTCTGGTCGTGGTAAATGTCATCAATGAATTCATTGAGGGCGTGGATGCGCTGTTTTAGGCCTCGCTCAACCCAGTCCCACTCCTCGGCGCGGACAATGCGGGGAATCAGGTCAAAGGGGAAGATGCGCTCCGTGCCCGCCGAGTCGCCGTAAACATTGAAGGTGATGCCCATCTGTAAAAGCAGAGTTTCCGCCACGCGCTGACAGCGCAGGAGCTCTCCTTCTTCCAGGGATTGGATGGTTTCGAGAAGGAGGCGCGCCTCCTCGCGGGCCTTGCCGTCGGAGTCAAATACTTCGTCATAAAATCCATTTGTCTGATACGAGTTGAGCTCCATGGGTCCCTTCCCTGGGGCAAGTAAGCAGTGAGCAGAAAGCAGTCGGCAAAAGGCGAAAAAATGAGAACGCGGCATTCGTGGAGCTGCCGCCTCTTTAGACTGTGAAAAAACTTTGATCGAGAGCGAAGGTCGCTAGTTATGGTTTACTACATTCTGCCTGCTGCCTACTGCCTTCCGCTTACTGCTTCTGCCCCACCTACGGCCTGCCACATCTACCTAATAGACTAAAGCCTCGTCCCATAGGTATGCAATAGGAGTTAATATAAATTCTTCCTATGGTTAGTAGAAGAATTTTAGAAGGGTGCTAAATTGTCCGAGGGCGGTTGGGGGAGGTATTAAGGATTGTTGAGAGCTGATTGCTGACAGCTGACAGCTTACCCGGAGATTTCACCACGATTCGGATATGGGGAGTCTGGAACGGTTTTTATGGGGCCGTGGCGTTCATTCTCCCCGTACCGAGTCGAGGTCAGGCTGTTTGGGGACACGGAGCGAAGCTTTGGAGTGCGTGCAGCTTGCTGCCGCGCTCCTTTTCGCAAGCTTGCTTGCGAAAATCCGAATCGTCGCCTCGATCTTCATGCATCCTGCGTGTGCACATTTCAGCTACCGAGCTTGCGTGAATGCCGCCCTATCCAACGATTCATCGTTCCCGATCGATTTCCAGCCAGCAAGCTGCACGCACTCCAAAGCTTCGCTTCTGATGCCAGCAATGCGAAATCTACACCATCACTGGCGAGGCTGGTGAGAAGTCAAGTCTATGAGCTTCGGACTCATTGCGGTTGATTGATGCGCAGTTCCAAGCCGTCATAGGGGCGGTTCGCGAACCGCCCCTCCTAAGGCTTACTCGCCGTAGCAATCCCGCAGCGAATATCACAAGATCGACGTAAGGACGGTGCAATTTGCAGATCAAGCCCATCAAGACTGAAGCCCACCATGAGGCGGCACTTCGCGAAATCGAGCGGCTTTGGGGAGCGGCCGCGGGGACAGCGGAGGGAGATCGACTGGAGGTCATGACGACCCTTATTGAGGCCTACGAGCAGGCCCATTTTCCCATGGATGTACCTGACCCGATTGAGGCCATCAAATTCCGGCTGGAGCAGCAGGGATCCGATAAAAAGACCTTGATTGGCGTTATTGGCAACCGGACCCGCGTTTACGAAGTACTTCGCCGCGATCGCTCCCTCTCGCTTGCCATGATCCGCCGGCTCAATCGAACCCTGAATATTCCCGCCGAAATCCTGATTCGCCAGGTCCGCAGGCGCAAACGAATAGCGTGACAGAACAAAAAAAATTCGTCTAGTACAGCACTCTGAACCTGATGGTACTGGGGATAGCCTCCAGGGCGGCGACGAGGCGATCGTCCCATTCATGATTGGTGTCAAGGATGGCGTAGCCCACCGTCCCCTTGGTGTCATATACCTGCCGCTCCACGTTGATGCCCCGCTCCGCGAAGACCCGATTGATAGCCAGCAGCATTCCGGGAATGTTCCTATGGATGTGAACCAGCCGGTGATTTTGGAGAGCGCTTTCAAGCTGGCAGAGGGGCAGATTCACGCTAAGCCGGGTGTTGCCGGTTTGGATGTAGCGGCACATCTGTGCGGAAACGAATTGCCCAATGCTCTGCTGGGCCTCTTCCGTGCTGCCTCCAATGTGCGGCGTGAGAATAACGTTGGGAAGGTTCTGGAGCGGATCGGAGAACGGTTCACCGCTGCCCGGCTCCACCGGGAAAACATCCAGCGCGGCCCCGCTCAGCTTGCCGCTCTTCAGGTTCTCGGCTAGAGCCTCATGATTCACCACAAAGCCCCGACTGAGGTTGAGAAACACCGATCCCTTCTTCATCAATCGGAATTCTTCCTCGCCAAAGAAATCGCGGTTTTGGGGTTTGCCATCAACGTGCAGGGTCACCACGTCGGCGGTCTGAAGCAGCTCTGAAAACGAACAGCTTTTGGCATTGCCCCGGGCCAGCACCTCGGACACATCGCAGAAGATCACCTTCATGCCCAGTGCTTCCGCCATTTCCGAAAGCTGCGAACCGATTTTGCCGTAGCCCACTATTCCGAGGGTAAGACCGCGAACCTCATGGCAGCCTTTGGCGCTCTTGTCCCAGACGCCGCGATGAAGGGCGGTGCTGCTGTGGAATACCCGGCGCACCAGCATGATGATCTCGCCCAGGGCAAGCTCGGCCACGGAGCGCGTGTTGCTGTGGGGATCATTGAAGACGGCAACTCCCTGTTCTGTGCAACCGGCGCAATCAATCTGCTCCACTCCGATGCAGTACGCACCCACCACCAGCAATTCAGGAGCAGCTTCTAGGACAGCTTTGGTGATTCTGGTTTTGGATCGAATCCCAAGAACGTTGACATCCCGGACTTCCTTGATCAATGTGGCTTCATCCGCACTGCCGGGCAGGCTGCGCACATCAAAGCCGGCGCGCGAAAATGTGGCCACTGCATCCTGGTGAATCCCTTCAAGAAACAACGCTTTCATTGCCATCTTGCTCCCTTGGGGAATATGAATTGAAGCCTTTATACAATACGACAGAAAGAGGTGCGGATTGCTGGCTTTTCAGGACGGTGAAATATGGAGCCAGCCATGGTGGAGCGGAATTGCACTCGATGCCTGCGGCAGTTCCTCCCCAGTCAACACAGGCTGCGGACCTCAATTACAGGTCCGGGTTGATTGCATGAAGGGGTAAATCTTCCATTACATCGAGGTGGTGGAGTATGGCCGCCACCACCTCGAAATGTCTTAGTGGGTGGGGCCCATGTCGCTGGAGGTTCCTCCCGCGGCGGGGACGTAACACTTAAGGGTGTAGTCCATCACCATGCGGTCGGCATTGAAGCGCCATCCCAGGGTGCGGATGGTGCGCTTCATGCGTTTGATCCAGCCGTGAGGCAAGCCATCGCGGTCGCGGGTATAATAGAGCGGAATCACTTCCTCCACCAGCACGCGATACAAATCGTCGCGGTCGCGCGCGTCGTGCACATCGTGGTTGGTGTGGGTGCGGCCGGTGCCGATGGCAAAGCCATTCAACCCGTCATAGGCTTCCGCCCACCATCCGTCCAAGACCGAGAGGTTCAGGCCGCCGTTCAGAACCACTTTCTGGCCGCTNNCGTTGATGTCGTAGTCCTCCACAAAGACAAAACGGTCGGCGAATTTCTTGTCGCGCATCAATTGGGCCACTTGCTGAAGGACGCGCTTGCCAGGCTCGTCGCGCGGGTGGGCTTTGCCGGCAAAGACAAACTGCACGGGGCGCTTGGGATTGTTGGCCAATGAAGCCAGCTTTTCAATGTCGGCCAGAATCAGGTTGGCGCGTTTGTAGGTGGCAAAGCGGCGGGCAAATCCAATGGTGAGGGCGTCAGGGCTAAGAATGCGGCTGAGGCGCTGGCGCAGTTCCAACTGTTCGCCGCGACGCTCCGATTGCTCAATCGCGCGGGCGCGGACAAACTCCAGCAATCGTTGTTTCAAGCTCAGATGCGTCTCCCACAGTTCACCGTCATCGACGTTCTCAATTCCCTCCCAGATGCGCGGCTCACTGCTGTGCTCATGCCAACCTGTGCCCAAATGGCGATCGTAGAGACGGTACATTTGCGGGGCAAGCCAACTGGGGACGTGAACTCCATTGGTGATATGCCCGATGGGAACAGCGTCTTCCGATTTGTCAGGATAAAGCCCCTTCCACATGGCTCGGCTCACGTGCCCGTGCAACCCGGAAACAGCGTTGGCGCGGCGCGAAACCTTAAGTCCCAGGACGGTCATGCAGAAGTCTTCATGCGGGTTGGCAGGATTCTCCCGGCCAATCGACATCAGGCGGTCGAGCGACAATCCCAGGCTATCGCGCAGCGGCCCCAGATGCTCTTCGACCAGTCCGGCGTTGAACCGGTCGTGACCAGCAGGCACGGGAGTGTGAGTGGTAAACACCACCTCACGGTAGACGACAGGCGCCGCTTGTTCAAAGCTTATGCCTTCATCTTCCATGCGGGTGCGAATGGCTTCCAGCACGGCAAAAGCGCTGTGCCCCTCATTGAGGTGATAGACGCCGGGGGTAATTCCCATGGCTCTTAAGGCGCGAACGCCGCCAACGCCCAAAAGTAACTCCTGGCGAATGCGCACGCGCCCATCGCCGCCGTACAAGCGGGAGGTCAACTCCCTGTCTTCCGGGGCATTTCCGGACACGTTGGAGTCAAGCAAGAGCAGGACACACCGGCCGACCTTCAACCGCCAAACCTTGGCGCGCAAAGTGCCACTCCGCGTCTCAATCTCCACCGAGACCGGTTCTCCAGACTTTCCGATGGCGACTTCCATCGGAAGTTGGCTGATGTCCGTCTCAAAATATTCTTCCTGTTGCCAGCCATTCCAGTCCAGCCGCTGGCGGAAGTATCCCTGGCTATAAAAGAGCCCGATCCCCACGAGCGGAATGTCGAGATCGGAAGCGCTCTTGATGTGATCACCGGCAAGGACTCCCAGACCGCCCGAATAGATGGGAAGGGACTCGTGCAGGCCGAATTCCGCGGAGAAATAAGCCACCGGGCGTGGCCGCAGAACACCGGCGTGTTTGGCGCCCCAGGTGCGGTCCCGGTGCAAATATTCACGTTGGCGGCGATAGGCGTAATTGATGCGCCCATGCAGAACGAGTTCGCGGGCGCGGCGCTCCAGGCTCTCCAACGGCATGCCCGATAGGACGGAAATGGGGTTGTGATTAAACTGCCGCCAGCGCACCGGGTCGAGATCCAAAAACAGGCTGGCTGAGTCATTATCCCAACTCCACCAGAGATTGCGGGCCAGCGACCACAGCCGCTCCTGCGAAGGGGCAACAAAGCGATCAAGGGTTCGAGCTTCGCTCACCACTGGCGCCACTTGCGCAGCAGCCTCCGCCAGCATGGCGGTCTCTTCCTCAATGTAAACACGGGGTGCCTTGGTCTGAACGGTAAGAACACCTACCAGCAGGCCTTGATCGATCAGGGGGACGCCAAGGAATGATTGGTAGGCATCTTCTCCTGCTTCGCTGAAGTATTTGAAGCGGGGGTGATTTTTGACTTGTTCCGCCGCGACGGGGAGGAGCTGCTCGGCCACCAGACCCACCAAGCCTTCATGCGTTGCCATGCGGAGAGTGCCGATACACTGAGGGCGCAGGCCCAGACTTGCCGCCAGAACCAGATTGATGCGGTCAGGCTCGAGCAGGTATACACAACAGACGTCGACTCGAAAGCGCCGGGCAATCAGGGCGCAGACATTCATGAGGGTCTCAGCGGGCTTGCCGCCGTTCTGCGCAAGAGTGGAAATCTCCTCGATCGTCAATACCCGGCTGGCTTCCAACGTGTCTTCAATTTGGCCCATTAGTGTTTTTCTCCCTGCCGCCCGAAACCTTCAGCGGCTGTGATGTTCCCCTGTAAGATTGCGCCTATTCCGGTCCGATGCCTCAACCCAGACCAGCCCTCCGCTAAACCTGATGAAATCCCGACGGCCCGCGCCTGCACCTTAACGCATGGCGCAAAATGCTCCTGCCCCCGTCTGCTTCTCTTGAACTCGAACGATGAACCCGCTGGATGGTGGGACCGAAAATCGCAAAGGTACAAATGAACAGAAGCACTCAATTAGTAAACCAAAATAAATCCAAAGAACGAGCCTGCCCCCAAAGAAGGCTCAACCAACCTGACACCTACCGGTCGATCGCATAACAGTTCTTGAAATCAATACCTTGCCCAGGCCAAAAAATCTACCTTAGGCCGACTATGTGCAGCCCGAGGAAAGAGGATGCTTGGTGAAGATTCCATCTCCATGTCCTCATGAAGTTCGTCGATTTGCTTGACCAAGAAGGAAGAGGTTGTGCCCTTCCAACGACAAACCATAACATACACAGCAGTCGTCGGGATGTCAACCACAGCGTGAGTCCCTTGAGGCAAATCTCCGCTCAATCCGCAAGTAAAAGGGTCTTGCGGGCGGGGCGGTAATTCATTTAAGGCCCTACTTTCCTTCAATTACTATTTGGGGTGACTGAAGTGAAAGCATCAACCAGTGAAACCACCTGCAAATTCGCACCCAGAAGTTCCAGCGCTTCGTTGCTCTTCACCACCACATCAACCGGTTCCCCTGGAACTAGATCGAAATAGTTGTCCGAAAGCTCAGGGCTCGAAGCGCCAAAATTCACGTAGACACTTCGCGCCAGCACCGGCGATGAGAGTTTGAGATGATAGCCATCCGCCGCCTGAGTTAGTTCCGCCTTGATATGCACCGGGGGCAGATGCACCTGCTTGGTCGGCACCAGGTAGACCAGGTTGCGCGAAACGGTCTTTCCCTCAACAACCAGATCGGCCACTACGACTTCACGTGCCGGGTCAGTGCCGGCCTCCAAGTCTGACAGTGGCATTTGCGAATAGACCTTACTGGAAAGCGCCGTGACGCTCACTGCTTTAGAGGTCTCATTCAACACCTTCCCTTCAAAGTCGAGGATGCGCAGATCTAGCTTTCCACTGACAGTCTTCACCTCATCGGAGACAATGTAGGTCTTCAGCATGCCATCTTCAACATGGGGCGACACGAGCAGAGGAGCGTAGAAACGCCGCGCATAGTATTGCAAGGCCTTCCACCTTCCGTAATAGTCGATGCTCGACCACGATGCCACGGGCCAGCAGTCATTCAATTGCCAGAAGATTGACCCCATCGTTTCCGGACGGCTGCGACGGAAATGCTCGGCCCCGATCTTGATCCCCTCGGCTTGCAACACCTGACTCACGTAAAGAAAAGAGGCAAAGTCCTTGGGCTCGGGATAATCCTTCAGCAGATAATCATGAATGATCGAATTGCCTTCGTCGTTTTTCTGGTGGCCAAGCATCACGGGGGTGAAGATACCGGTCCGGTCCTCGGGTAGCGTAAAAGATTCAATGGTCTTCATCTCCGGGAAGGACTGGAATCCATATTCAGTGACAAAGCGAACGTGATGCGTCTCATAAGTCGAGAACGGCACGCGTCCATGCCACACATCCCAGATGTGGGCATCGCCGGACTGGAAGGTGGGAGTCGTTTCCTCATAGTCAGAACTGGGCGAACTGGGCCAATAAGGCCGCTGAGGGTCGAGCCTTTCCACTACAGAAGGAATCACACCGCTGAAGGTGGAGACGTAGTCCTGCCACATTTGAAAGCGAACATCCGCCGGCAGTTGCGAACGATCCTTCCACGAGAGCGCCTCTTCCGTCTCATTGTTTCCACTCCAGATGACGATGCTCGGATGATCACGCAGTCGCTTCACCTGGTCTTCTATCTCCGCCGCCACGTTCAGCTTCCAGCTATACAAACCTGGCTGCCAATCATTGCCGAACATGAAGTCCTGCCACACCATGATTCCAAGTTGGTCGCAGAGCTGATAGAACTGCTCGCTCTCGTAGTAGCCACCGCCCCAGAGGCGGATCATGTTCATGTTGGCGTCTTTGGCCGACTGAAGAATCCGGCGGTAATTCTCCTCCGTCACGCGGTTGGGAAAACTATCGAAAGGAATCACGTCGGCGCCCTTGCCGAAAATCGGAATGCCATTGACCACAAACTCGAACGATCGGCCCCACTTGTCGAGGTCGCGCCTCAAGACGACGGAGCGAAGACCCGTGGTCACGCTTTGTTGATCCTGCAAGCGAGCCTGCAACTTGACCTGCGCCGTAAATGTGTAAAGCGGCTGAGCACCGTACCCGGCGGGAAACCAGAGGCCCGGCTTGCTAATTTCCAACGGTAGATCGACGTGATTCACGCCCGCGTGCAGCTCCACGTTCCGTGCTGCCTCCAACGGTTTGCCTCCATGCGAGTAGCGGATGCTCACCTGAGCGGTAACATTTGAAGCCGCCGTCACTTCCACCTCTCCATTCAAGTGCGCCACGTCGGAAGTAACATCAAGCTGGCGAATATGCATATTGGAAATGCGCGCTTCATCCCACGTCTCCAAACGCACGGGCCGCCAAATACCGCTGGTTACAAAGGTCGGGCCCCAATCCCAGCCGTACTCGTACGCGGCCTTGCGGATGTAGGTCTTGTCTTCCACATGAGTCTTCAAACGCCAAGGATCGGCCGCCGCAGCTTCTGCAGCCGCCTTGTCCGGCGAGGGGAACATCACGCGCAATTCATTCGCTCCGGCGCGCAGCAACGGCTTCACATTCGCGCGCCAGATGCGGAACATATTATTGGCGGTCAGCACCTTGGTGTTGTTCAGATAGACTTCCGAGTAGGCATCAAGGCCGTCGAACACCAATTCAAGATTCGATTTATTCAGGGTTTCGGAAGTAATGTTGAGGGTGGTTCGATACTCCCAACTTGCAGATTGGATCCATTGCAATTTGGCTTCATTGTCGCGGTAGAATGGGTCTGGAATCAGTTTGTTTCTAAGCAAGTCGAGATGGACGTCGCCTGGCACTTGGGCGGGCCGCCACGTCCCACCAGCGGCGTCAGGTGAAGATGATACCTGCCGGAATTCCCAGCCCTGATCGATTCCAATATCGGTGCGGCCCTGCTGCCCAACCGCTATTCCCACACTCAGACAAATACAGACGCCAATGAATACGATTCGCAAGAATCTAAGTCGCATAATTGCTCCTTGAATATGGGGTCCCCCGCCAGGCAATCATCGCCCCGCCAATTATAATAAGAGGATATGTCCGCGTGCTCCGGTGGATATAGAGGAGGTTTTTGGAGAAAAATCTGTCATCACGGCGAAGAGCATGGACATTTAACACGCCCGCACATTACCACTACCGCAGAATGGCTTCAAGCGAGTATTACAAATTGGGCCAATCCGCCAAAATGGCCGTGCAAGATGAAGGCACGCGGGCGGCTCGCCCACAGAGCGGTGGAGTGCCCTCAGGCCATGAAATCCATAAGCCTGACCAATTTTTGATTTTGGGGGTCAAACGGGAAATGCGGCACAGTTTGGCGCGTCGAGTTTCGGCTACTGTACCGTTCCATTGACGTCCGCCAGAGGGCCAACCAAGGGTGTGGAGTGATGATGAACCAAGAGCCACCGGGCCTGGCGGCGCTGGAAGATGTTGGCGGCCTCTAAGAGCCCCGAGGAAAAGTCGTTTTGAAAAGCAGTGGATCTATCTTCAAGGCAGGAGATCCACCCACATCGCCCGCCACATGCACCAGCGTCCGGCTGATTGACACCATCATCTGATCGGTGGACTGGAAGATTTCCTCCCAACTTCGCTGTATTTCATCCCACCCCACCAACAGATTCCACCCAAGGTGAAGGCAACTCACCCAATCCTCGTACGCCCATGCCTGTGCATCAAGGACAAATCGAGACTATGCAACGCTGCGTAGAACGTCTGGTTGGAGGATAAAACTTCTTCCTGATTTGTCAGGAGTTGGCGAAGGTAGCCGTGAAAAGTCCGGGAACATGAATCAGTCGTCAGTCTTCAGTAGACACCAATAGAACGATTGATTTACCCCTAAATTACAACTGGAATTAAGCTCTTACTGCCCACTCCCTTCAATTCGCCGCAAAATCCTGGGCAAGGTGCACCCCACCAACGCCACCTTGGCCACGTCGGCAACAAGAAACGGGAAAAAGCCCAACAGCCAAGCCTGGGCGAAAGGAACACGAAACAGCAGATGCAGCCAGATGGATCCAGCCAGGAGGATCAGCACATCGCCGGAAACAAGTGCGCCAGCAAGCTTCCACGTGGAACGCCCGATGCCTAGTTCCACCAGGTATCCCACCAGCGCGGCCGCCAATGGGAAGCAGAGCAGAAAACCGCCGCCAGGCCCCATAAGGTGCATTAGTGAACCGGAGCCGTCGGCGAACACCGGTAGGCCCGCAGCTCCTTCTGCCAGGTACACAACTTGGCTCAGAAAAGCACGACGCCATCCCAGCACCGCGCCGCTAAGGAGGACGGCAAAGGTCTGGCCTGTAATAGGCACGGGCGAGTGAGGCAAGTGGAAGCTGAATTGGGCGCAAACGGCCGTAACCAGGCTGAACGTAATGACCCAGATCGCGTCCGTCGCAAGGTTCCGGGCCACGGGAATCCGGTCAATCAAAATATCCGTCGAGGCACGAGTCATCATGCTCCTTAAAAATTCATATTCGTTAACCGAATAGTTTTGGGCCCCTGAGAGCCATTCAAATTATATCCCAGCTCAGGGGCTTTCCGTAAACGGCAAACTCAATTTTAGTGGTTGCGAAATGGACGAAGGTGGTCCGTCTTCGTAAACTTTGGCGAAATATTCGGCCAAGTTCAACATGACTCAGAGCTTCCCTTCGGTCGTTCCACAATGCGCGCCCATTCTTCCGGGGTGTTGATGTTGGCCAAATCGTCTCCTCGCAACCCCGCGCTAACCATCTCAGCGGATGTAATCGCTTCCACCCGAACCTCATCAAAAAAACCAACCATGCTGCGCCGATTTTCTTGAAGACCGCGCATGAACACTGGACGGCAGCGCGCATGATATGCGGCGCATAGTGGCTGCCACCCATCATCCGTGCGCGGCACCACAGCGTCAGACTGAGAGGCTCCAGTCCTTTTCACCAAATGCTGGAGAAATCTGCCGCTGATCAGGGGAAGATCGCAGGCAAGAAAGATATTCCACTCGGAGGTGGAATGGAGCAAGCCCGTGCAAACCGCCGCCAAAGGTCCCTGGTCCGGCCACTGATCCGCCAACACGGGCAGGCCCAGATCCGCGTACTGCTCCACCGGGCCGAGTAGTGTAACTTGGTGAACGAAAGGCCTGAGGATCCCCGCCGCCCACAAAGCCAGCGGTTTTCCCTCAAACTGCATCAGGGCTTTATCCTGACGCATGCGGCTGCTCTTGCCACCGACAAGCACAAAGCCGCGGATATCTTTCTGGCCCATCATTGGATTGCCTCGCCCGCCAATATTCTACACGAGATGAAGCGGAAATAAGCTGGAAGGCAGAAAGCGGAAGGTGGAAGGCAGGAATTGCGAGTTCCTTTAAGCGCTAAATCCTACTGCTTCGCCAAAAACGAAGAACGCAATACCCCTGGCCACTGGGAGTCTATGGTGAACATCTGGCGTGAAAGCTCTCAGGTTGGGACTACCTTATGCTTCTCACGAATCTGAACAAACTGCCATCCGAACCGCCCTTTGATACAAAGATTGCCGTGAGTCACTCCGTTTCCCGTGGGGGAATCGACTTTGACAATCCGATCTTCCTGAACGCGCAGCGTCAGTGTGCATCCCACGCCGCAATAGGGGCAGATGGTATCGGTGGAAGTCTGCCGCGACTCATCCCAGGTGCCGGACTGGCGCATGTTGTATTCGCTCACGAACATCAACGCACCCGTGGGGCAAACTCCAATGCAGTTTCCACAGTAAACACAGGCGGAATCAGGGAGGGGCACCGAATACTCCGTGGAGATGCGGGCATCGAACCCACGCCCGGCCACAGCAATGGCAAAGGTGTTCTGAGCATCGGCGCCACACGCCTCCACGCATTTGTAACAGAGGATACACTTGCTGTAGTCGCGCACATAAAGCTCATTGTCAATCTTGGCCGGCTGGGAGACAGTTGCCGCGCAGGCTCCATCCGCGGGCTCGTGAATACCCGGCCGCGCCGCATCCCGGGTGTTTGAGGGCGGTTGTGGGGGACCAAACCGGTCCGGCCGGGCGCCGTAACGCTCAATGTAAGTCTGAATCGCAGGCGAAGTCGAAATATCAACGGAGGAGGCGAGGAACTCCAGGATCATTCGGCGGCTCAGGCGCACCCGCTCCGTATTGGTTCTAACCACCATGCCGTCTTCGGCTTTGCGCGAGCAGGCGGGAACCAGAGTTCGCGAGCCTTCAACCTCCACCACGCAAATTCGGCAGGCATTGACCGGCTTGAGGGTTTCAAGGAAGCAGAGAGTAGGCGTGTCGACGCCCGCCTCACGCGTCGCCTGGAGCAGTGTGCTCCCCTCCTCCACCGACACTTCCCTACCGTCAATGGTCACACGAACGGGCCGCCGGGGCGATGCCGGGGGCATGGCGGGGGGGTGGCATTGGGGAACGGGAATCACTAGGTGAGCCGGTGGAGGCGGAAGTGGTGCAGCAGATTTTTGACCGGCGTGACTCATAATTTGTTTTCAGATTCTAAAACAGCCGCCAACGGAGCAGCGCTGACTCGATTGCGCTGGATGCTGTCTGGCCCAATCCGCAGATTGAGGCGTCGCGCATAACTTGCCCCACTTCTTTCAAAAGGCCCATCTCTCCTTCCACTGAGCCGATAGGATGGCCGTGGTGGAGTCGCTGCAACACTTCTTCCTGCCGGACGGTCCCGATCCGGCAAGGAACGCACTGCCCGCAGGATTCATCACGGAAGAAGGCGGCTATGCGGTAGAGAATTTTGCGTAGATCCACAGTGTCGTCAAAGAGCATCACCACACCTGACCCCAGCGTCGCTCCCACAGCTTTTGTACCCTCCAAGGTAAGAGGCGTATCCAATTCATCGGGAGAAAGAAAGGCTCCGGAAGCCCCCCCCAACAGCACGGCTTGAAGGAGCCCGCTCCCTCCCACGCCGCCGCCCAATTCGATCAGTTCGCGAAGGGTGGAGCCGAACGGAACTTCATAGACTCCGGGCCGGGCGATGTGACCGGACAGACAAAAAAGCTTGGGCCCGGCGGAACCGTGCGTGCCAATGGCCGCATAGCGCTCCCCGCCTTCATGCACAATCAGCAGCACGTTGATGAGGGTTTCAACATTGTTTACCACGGTCGGCTTGCCAAATAAACCCACCTGCGTTGGGAAGGGCGGCTTGCTGCGCGGTTCACCCCGCAGGCCTTCGATGGAGTTGAAAAGAGCCGTCTCTTCGCCACAGATATAAGCGCCCGCGCCACGCCGGATTTCAATGTCAAAATGCACACCGCGACCCAATATATTGTTTCCTAGGAAACCCCGTGCGCGAGCGGTCTTAATGGCATGCTCAAGCCTATCACCCGCCAGGGGATATTCCCCGCGCAGGTAGATGAAACCGTGCTCGCAGCCGATGGCGCAGCCCGCAATGGTCATGGCCTCCACCAACGAGAACGGATCGCCCTCCATCACCACCCGATCCTTAAAAGTTCCCGGCTCCGACTCGTCCGCGTTGCACACCAGGTACTGGGGTTGGTTAACCGGATCCCATTTCTTGCCGCTGGGGAAAGCAGCGCCGCCCCGCCCCACCAGGCGCGATGCCGACACTTCCCGCACCACCCAATTCCCGCCCAGTTTGAGTGAGCGGCGCAACGCTTCATAGCCGCCGTGAGCGCGATAGTCATCGATGCTTTCCGGATCGATGCGCCCCACCCGGCCCAGGAGCATCAGGTGCGAGTGGTCCCCCTGGCTGGACTGGGGAATGGAGACGGTGGCATTGAATTGGTCCGGTGATTCTCCAGCCACACTACCGTCGTAAGTTTCCAGCGCATTCACCAGGGCATTCGAGCTGGCCGGGGCAAAGATCTTTTCGCAGGGCGATTCTCCGGCGATGGTTAGCATCGCCGCAGGTGCCCGCTCACACAATCCGAGGCAAGGACTTCGATACCACGTAGCTTTTCCATTGTGCGTTGGCGATTCCGGCGGACCTAATTGCTTCTCCATGCGCTGGCATAGTTCTTCCGCGCCATGAGTCTGACAGGCAATGTCGTCACATACATGCAGCACGCGCGGGGGCCGTTGCGTCACTGAGAACATTCCGTAGAAACAGGCTACGCCGTAAGCCTCTGCGGGCGGTACATCGAGCCGTTGGCAGGCGTAATTGAGGGCGGTGGGCGTAATCCACCCAAGGCGCGACTGGATGGCATGCAGCACAGGAAGGAGTTGGTGGCGCTTCACCCTTGGGGAATGGTTCCGTAAGGAGGAATGCCCATCCTGATCAGTATTACGCGCGCCGCCTGCCCATCCGGAATCAGGCGAGCCCAGGATCGAGTCGACTGCCTGGCGCTCCTCCGGAGTGGGTTCGTCTTTGGTTAAGTGAGTGTCCACGTAAGCTTCTTCTCGTCTATTCAAGCAAATCTAGAGGGAGTCATGGAACTCTTGCCGCCGTCGGCTTGCTTCCCCGCCCTCGCCGCAGTGCCAAGTTTCTCCACGCGAATCGCCGTGGCTTTGAACTCAGCCGTTCCCGATCTGGGGTCTGTAGCGTCGATGGTCAGGATGTTCGTCGCCACCTGCTCAGGAAAATGAACGCTGAGAAACGCCAACCCCGGCCGCAATGAGTCGTCAAACCGAACCGGCGCTTCCACCGAGCCGCGGCGCGAACTGACGCGGACGCGCTCTCCCTCGGTCAAGCCATAACGTTCCCCGTCTTCAGGGGAGAGCCCCAACGCTTCTCGGTGCCGCAGCGGCGACTGGTAACGTGACGTCTGGGCTCCCGTATTGTAGGAATCCAGGGTGCGCCCTGTGGTGAGCCGCAACGGAAAACATTCGTCCAGCGGATCTACCGGCGTCTGAAACTCCACCACGCTGAAGAGTGCTCGAGGACCGACAATCGGTTCCTGCCAGAGGCGGCTGTGCAGGTACATCTCGCCCGGATGCGATTCATCATAACAGGGCCACTGGATTCCACCCATCGCGTCCAGGCGGGCGTAGCTCATTCCCGCGTGCATGGGACTGAGCGGCCGCAACTCATTCCAGATTTCCTCCGCGCCGGGATGCCCCCATTCATGGCCAAGCCGCCGGGCCAGCCCGCAGAGTATCTCAATATCGTCCATCACGCCGGGGGGCGGGTTCATGGCTTTGCGCACCCGCTGCACCCGGCGCTCGCTGTTGGTGACCGTCCCTTCGGATTCGCACCAGCCGGCGGCGGCAGGCAGAACCACGTCAGCAAGCTCCGCCGTTCCCGTCAGCAAAACATCCTGCACCACCAGGAAATCAAGCCCCTGCAAATTGCGCTCACAGCGTCTCTGGTCTGCCTCTGAATGCACAGGATTTTCGCCGATCACATAGAGACCCCGGAGCTTGCCTTCCTCCATGGCGTTGAACATATCGCTTAAGTGCATGCCACGCTTGGGAGGGATCTTTTCTCCCCAGGCTTGTTCAAATTTGCGGCGGAGTTCATCGTTCTCCACGTGCTGAAAGCCCGGCAGACGGTCGGGGATGGCGCCCATGTCGCCGCCACCCTGCACGTTGTTCTGTCCACGGAGCGGATTGAGCCCCGATCCGTAACGGCCCACATGGCCGGCAAGCAGGGCCAGATTGATCAGCCCCAGCACATTATCCACACCATTGCGGTGTTCGGTGATGCCCAGGGTCCAGCAAAGTTGGGCGCGGTCGGCCCGCGCGTAGGCGTGAGCCAGCTCCCGGATCACCTGGGCGGGAACCCCCGTGATCTTTTCCGCATGTTCCAACGTGTAGGGTTGTACCACCTGCTTGTAGGCTTCAAAATTCTCCGTTGCTCTCTCAATGAAACGTCGATTCTCCAGGCCGGCGGCAATAATCTCCCGTCCCACGGCGTTGGCCAGGGCGATATCTGAACCCACGTCGAGGCCCAGCCACACATCCGCCCAGCGCGCGGAGCTAGTGCGTCGCGGGTCAACCACGTAAAGCTTTGCGCCTTTGCGCACGCCCTTCAAAACATGGTGAAAGAAAATGGGGTGAGTCTCTCGCGCGTTGGAGCCCCACAGAATTATAAGGTCCGTGTCCTCCATCTCGCGATATGAACTCGTCCCGCCTCCCGCACCAAAAACCGTCGCCAGACCGGCGACACTAGGGGCGTGTCAAGTGCGATTGCAACTGTCGATGTTGTTGGTGCCCATCACCGACCGCGCGAACTTTTGGGCAAGATAGTTCAGCTCGTTCGTCGTTTTCGAACAGCTAAACATTCCGAAACCCTGCGGCCCATTGCTCTCCCTGACGCGCAGAAAGCCGGCAGCGGCACAGTCAAGAGCTTCATCCCAAGTGGCGGGACGAAGCTTCCCCACTTCTCGAATCATGGGTTGGGTGAGCCGGGCATTCATCGAATTTTTCATATTTCACTCCACGTATTTCACACGCTGCAATCCAAACCGTGCTCAATCCGGAATTGCCAAATCTTGAATCTTAAATTATGAGTCTTGTATCGCCCTTGTTTAAAACCAACCAGGTCTTGCCCTCGGGGTCCGCTATCTTAATTCCGGATTCCGCAAATCGGAACTCTGAGTCCGGAATTGTGAATCCGGAATTCGAAACCCAGAATTCGGAATCACCCGACGCGACCCAAGCTGGAAACAGTATACAACTCGCCAGCTCGTTCGATAGCCCAAATCTGCACACCCAATTTCCCCACCCTCAGCGCGAGTGGATAGTAGCGGCAGGGTTAATGGTATCGACCAACCCCAGCCGTTCCTCTCCACAATAAACCACAAACCTCCGGCCACGGAGAAACCCCACCAGGGTCATCCCCATTTCGCGCGCCATCTGCACCGCCAGGCTTGATGCAGCGGAGACCGATGCCAAAAGCGGAATGCCCGCCATCAGCGATTTCTGGATGATTTCAAAACCCCCGCGGCCACTCGCCAGCAGCACGCTTTGGGAGAGAGGAAGGAGGCCATGCATCAATGCCCACCCCACAACCTTGTCCACGGCGTTGTGGCGGCCGACGTCCTCTTTCAAAACCAGGAGTTTGCCGTTCGTATCAAACAATGCCGCCGCATGCAAGCCCCCGGTTTTCCCAAAAAGGGTTTGGGCGGAACGAATAGAATCCGGCAGGCCGCAAAGAACCTGCGGCTCCAGGCGCAAATCCGGGTTGGGCCGGGTGATTCCGGGAGTGTAAACACTTGCGAGGGATGTTTTGCCGCACATTCCGCAGCCGGAATTGGCAACAAAATTCCGCTTCGGCGCCTGGGAACGTGTGATTGCCCCCTCGTTTAACTCAACTCGGACGACCGAATTTTCGGAATCGAGTCCATCCGGCCTCTGAAGACTGACAATCTCCTCGCGCGACTTGATGATCCCTTCGGTAAACAGAAATCCTGCCGCCAACTCAAGGTCATCACCCGGAGTTCGCATGGTGACGGTGAGAGACTGGTCACCCAGTTGGATCAGTAGCGGCTCTTCCCCAACGAGGAAATCATCGAGCCGGCGGACTTTCCCATCGCTCCATTCGGTCACGGCAGAAGATTGTGTGGACCGAAGATCCAACTCAGATTCGCTCATTACCCTAAACCCCACGATTTGCTACAGAACCCCGGAGGGCATTTTCCCGAACCCCCGCATAAATTGCAAGCATGTTTGACACGGCTGCTTTTCAGCCAATGTTCAGAAAAAACCCGCGCACCGAGAAGACGCGTCACCTTGACGATCCCGGTCACCGCGGCAACCCTGCATGAATCTCGATATTCCATTCAGAACGTGAGACATTATAGATGTCAGGGAAAGTTTTCCAATTTGTCAAATGGGGCTGATTCGTTCGGAAAGCAAATGCACCGTGGGATATCCATGAGTTCAGTCGATTCCACCACCGTCCCGTCATCTTTGTTCACGCCGTCCACTTCCAGCAAGCGCTTCCTGCCCTGGCTTGTGGCCGTGGCGTTCTTCATGGAATCGCTCGATACCACAATTCTGAATACGGCTGTTCCCGCGATTTCCGAAGCGCTCAAGGTGGCTCCGCTCAGCATGAAGTCCGTTCTGGCCAGTTACACGTTAAGCCTTGCGGTCTTCATTCCCATCAGCGGCTGGGTGGCGGACCGATTTGGAACGCGCCGTGTGTTCGCGTCCGCCATTGGCCTTTTCACCCTTGGTTCTTTTCTCTGTGGAATTTCAACAAGCATTCACATCCTGGTGGCATGCCGGATCCTGCAAGGCTGCGGCGGGGCAATGATGGTGCCGGTGGGCCGCTTGACTCTGGTGCGCACATTTGCCAAGTCAGAACTCATCCGCACCATGAGCTTCGTCGCTATTCCCGCCTTGATAGGCCCCATGCTAGGACCGGTTGCCGGCGGATTTATCGTCGGATACTTTCACTGGCGGGTCATTTTCTTTTTGAACATTCCGATTGGCCTAGCAGGATTGGTAATGGTTTATCTACACCTGCCCGATTATCGCGCTGAGAGGATCGATCCGCTCGATATTATCGGGCTCATACTCTTTGGTTCCGGTGTGGCATTGCTATCCTATGTGCTCGAAATTTTTGGTGAACACACGCTGAGCACGGTCGAGATACTCGGGCTCCTGACTATGTCACTCACCCTTATTGCCGGCTACGGGCTTCACGCCACAAAGACGCCATTTCCGCTGCTGCATCTGAGCTTGTTTCGTATTCGCACCTTCAGTGCTTCGGTGAGTGGCAGCTTTTTCACCCGCCTGGGTATTGGCGGCGTTCCTTTCCTTCTGCCGCTGCTCTACCAGGTTGGCCTGGGATTCACGCCGATCCAGTCCGGCATGCTCATCATGCCCCAGGCGCTCGCCGCCATGAGCACCAAGTTCCTGCTGCCGCGAATCCTGAACCGAGTGGGATACCGTGGCGTGTTGATTTCCAATACTGTAATCCTCGGAATGCTACTGATGCTTTTCGCCACCATCGGGCTCCACACTCCGGTTTGGGTCATCGCGCTTCAGGCATTCGTCTATGGTGCCTTCACTTCCCTGCAATATACCAGCATGAACACTCTGGTCTACGCGGACATCACTGATGAGCAGACCAGCAACGCCAGCTCCATCGCCAGCACCATGCAGCAGATGTCTATCAGCTTTGGGGTGGCGTCGGCGGGCCTGACCACCACATTCTTCATTCCCCATCATGCCAATTCCAATCCCGGAGAATTCATTCACGGCATCCATACCGCGTTGATGGTTTTAGGAGGTTTCACCATTTTGTCCACCATCATCTTCCGCAACCTGAAAAGCAGCGACGGTGCCAATGTAAGCCAGCATAAGGTCCTCCACGGCGGCTGAGGATGGGGATAGCGCAGACCCATCGGGCGCGGGGTCTGCGACAGCCCTTTCTTTCTGGAGCGGCTCTACGCCGCGAGCTTTTCAATTTCCTTGATTGCAACCGCAAAGGAAGTCCCGGCATTCTCCCGCAACTGATTCTCCGCATGAATGAAGGTCACATCGGTAAGCCCCATAAAACCGAGAATATGCCGCAAATAGGGCTCCTGAAAGTCGAACTTTACGTAGTGCGTCTCGGGCCCGTATGCACCACCGCGCGAGGTGAGGACAAAAACTTTCTTACCTACAAGCTGGCCCTTGGGTCCCTGTGCCCCATAGATCACTGTTCTTCCCACGCGAACAACTTGGTCAATCCAGGCCTTGAGGGTCCACGAAATGCTGAAATTGTACATGGGGGCGCCGATGACAATTACATCCGCGCTCTCAAGTTCCTGCACCAGGGTGTCGGAAATGGCCACTATTTGCCGTTGGGCGGGGGTTAGTTGGGAAGGTTCGGTGCGCGTGGCCGCGACCAATTCATCGGTAATCAGGGGCAGTTCAGTCACGGCGAGATCCCTTTCAATGACTTCGCTGCCGGGGTGGTGTTTGGCCCAAGTCTCAATAAACTGGGCCGTCAATTTGCGGGAGATGGAACTTCCACGTGCACTGGAATCGATTTTGAGCAGTTTCATAAAATCCTCCATTTCGTCTAGCGAAAGATGACAGAAGCACTCACATTAGTTATTTTAAGTAACTACTTGCTTTTGTAAAGTAGGCACCCTAAAGTAACCAAGTGAGGAGCAAAGATGCGACGCGAAAAGGAGTTACCCCAGCCCTGCCCGTTCCATGACCTATTGGAGGTGCTGGCCCGCCCCTGGACCATGCACATCCTATGGAATTTGAGCACGCAAGGGCCGACGCGATTTGGAGAGCTCCGCCGCCAGGTGGCGGGGATATCTTCCCGGGTTCTGACTGAGCGCCTCCGCATTCTGGAACAAAAAGGGTTTGTCTTCCGCGATTACAAACCCACCATTCCGCCTGCGGTGACGTATGGAATCACAAACCGGATGAAAGACATCAGCAAGGTTCTGGACGACTTGAACGATTTGGCAAAGAAGTGGCAGCAGGAAGACGCGCGGACCGGTTCAAAACCAGAGACTGTCAAAGCTAAACAACGATCCCTGGAGTCCCCCCGCAGTGCTGCCCGCGAAAGTCGTGTTGCCTGATGATGCAAAATTTGGACCGCAGCCCAACTCCGACCGTTCTTGATCCTCCGGCTTAGGTGCATTTTCTGCATAATCCGAAACTGAATGCGGCAGTTTCGCGGCCGCAGCCCAATGCGCCTCTGGCATACTCCCAATACCGCCTCACATCGGCTTGCCGTTAAACAAGAAGACCAGCTCGATTACCAGAATAATCACCACAATCAACTCCAACGCAAAGCCCCGGGCTTGATGGAACTTCTCCACCATGAACTGATAAAGCTCGCCGGCGGTCCGGAGCTTCTCGTCCACAAGGTCGCGGTAGTCCGGCACTCCCACTTTGGTGGCGGCCAGGCGATAAAGGCGGGCATAAAACATATCGCTCAGGAACTTGATGGAATTATCGATTCGCTCCGTCAGTTCAGTCACTTCGAGGCGCAAAGCATTCAGGTGTTCGGCCTCCCGCGCCAGCCGCCAGCGGGATAGCAATCCCCCTCCCTTGTCCAGCGACCGATAGACACCCTTTAGAACCTGCGTGAGCACGGCATCATAATGTCGGAATTCCAGAAGCTGTGTGTTGGCATACTCCAGCAATTGAATGGTGGGCGCGGCGCCCTCCTGAGTGTCGTAAATCAAGGCTGCCGTCCAGCCGGGAACAAGCAGATCGGTGGGATAATATGAAATGCTCGATTGCAGCACTTCCTGGCGCTCGGAATCGGACAACACGGTCAACTCTCCGCGCACAATCTGGGCGATCTCGCCGCCGTGCAGGGCCAACAGTTCCACCGCGGTGGCAGGCCCGCCGGCCGCCCCGGGCGCCTCGCATAGATGCACGATGTAATAATCCTCCGTGAGCGTTTTCTCATAGGGTTTCACCAGAGCCGGAACGACGAGTTGCAGCCGTTGGCGGATCAGCTCCATAGCGCGGTTTTCGGTTCCGGGTCCCGTCATCCAGCGGCTGGACTGTTCCACCAGGGCGCCCCAATCCAACTCGAATTGGAGTTCCAGTTCAACACTCACCACGCCGTATTCAAAATATTTCATCTTGCCTTGAATATGACGGCCCGGTTCAATTTCAATCGGGGCGATGGGCTCCACCACAGGAGGCCGCTCAAAACGCACGTATTCCGGAGTCGGATGAGCAAAGCTCGGACTACGCTCGGCGGCAACACCCAGGATGGTGCGCAGGCGGTCAAGCAGGATGCTGTCCGCCACATCGCACATGATAAGAACACGGAATGAACCTCGAAGAGGCATAATAAGACCCTCGCGGCAGGTTATTTCAGAACATTAACATAGTACGAGGATGACCACCCAAAGAAGGACACCCAAGAGGCCGTATTTCGTGCCGAGAGCCTAACACAATTTGGGGCTGGCCGTGGTCCCATTCTCGGGCCTCTTAATCTCATGTCCTTTCTGGCCGGTATCGTGCCAGCCTGCTAGGTGGGAGTCTAGTGGAGGTGTGATTTCCCCCAACGCTCAACAGGCGCCGCACCTTGGCCGGCAAGTCGCGGTGGCGGGCAGAAATCGCGTATGCAGGTATAACCCGGGAGGTTGTTGAAAATAATGAAAGACGCATTTGTTCAGGAATATTACAAATCGCAATGAGCCTGATCTTTAGCAACACAATCGACTGCAAGCATGGGGTTCGCGAAACACTCGTATGTTGGGATAACCCGAGAAGTTGCTGAAAACAAAGGAGACGAAAATCAAGCTTTCAAGAATCCGACGTGCTATGCGTTCTACCCAAAACGCCGAGTCTTGTTATACTGAAAGATTATGGCCACGATAAAAGATGAAGCTGTGTTTGACGAATTTCGCCGCTGGGGATATCTCGCTGCGGACTTGGACCCATTGGGTTATATCAAACCCCTGGCGCCTCCCGAACTTGCCCATGAAGGCGAAGTTGCGGCTGAGGCGCGCCGGGTCTATTGCGGCACCATTGGTGCGGAATTCATGCACATTCCTGATGGAGAGCGCCGGCGATGGGTGGCCGAACGGATGGAAGCGGAGCCCTCGCCCATAGATTCCGGCCGGGTGCTTGAGCGCCTGATTCGCGCCGGACTCTTTGAACAGGTCCTCCAGTCCCGGTACATTGGCACCAAACGTTTTTCCCTGGAAGGCAATGTGGCGTTGATCCCGGTTGTAGACGAAATTCTGGATTGCGCCAGCTCCCTGGGGGCGGAGCAGATGGTGTTTGGCATGAGCCATCGCGGGCGGCTGAATGCCATGGTCCACATCGTCAGCAAGCCGGCCGAGGACGTCTTCTCGCGCTTTGAGGATGTTACCCCCCGCAGCTTTCTGGGCGGCGGGGACGTGAAGTATCACCTGGGGGCGACAGGGATTTATCACACCGCTCACGGGACGAACGTGGAGATCCATCTGGTTTCAAATCCCTCCCACCTGGAAGCGGTGGACCCAGTGGCGATGGGGCGCGCTCGCGCCAAGCAGGCGCGCCTTTGCGGGCGCGGCACGAGGTGCGTGTTGCCCCTGGTGATGCACGGAGATGCGGCTTTTGCCGGTCAGGGAACGGCAGCGGAAACGCTGAACATGGCCAACCTGGATGGCTACGAAGTGGGTGGGACGATCCAGATCGTGGTCAACAATCTTATTGGGTTCACCGCCAATCCCCAGGATACCTCCTCCTCGCGTTTTGCCTCCGACGTCGCCAAGCGCCTGCCCATTCCGATCTTCCACGTGAATGCGGAAGATCCGGACGCCGCCGTGCGGGCCGCGCGGTGGGCGGTGGAGTATCGATACAAATTTCATACCGATGTTGTAATCGACCTGATTGGCTACCGCCGTCACGGCCACAGTGAAATCGATGATCCCACCACCACGCAACCGGTGCGCTACCGGCGCATCGCCGCGCTGCCTCCCCTATGGGAATCCTACGCGCGCCGCCACCAGGTGGACGCGGCGCCCCGCGTGGCGGAAATTCGCGCCGAGTTTGAAGCTGCCCTCAAGCGTGCGCGCAACGTCCGCAAAAATCCTCGTCTCAGCAAACTACCATCTTATTGGGACGCATTTCATGGTGGCCCCTACGACCCGGCCTCAGAAGTCGAGACGGCGCTGCGTGCGGAAGAGATAAAAACCATTGGGGAACTCATGGTGCGCGTGCCTTCAGGCTTCTCCACCCATCCCAAAGTGAAGAAGCTGATGGACCAGCGTGTGCAAATGACGCAGGGCCGTCATCCCATTGATTTTGGCACGGCGGAGTTGCTTGCTTACGGCTCACTCATCCGCAGTGGAACTCCTGTGCGCTTGACGGGGCAGGACTGCCGCCGCGGCACCTTCAATCAGCGGCACGCCACTCTGATCGATACTGAAACTGAAGCCGCGTATACACCACTAGCCAACATGGCATTCCCCCAGCCCTTGTTTGAAGTCTTCGATTCTCCACTTTCCGAAGCGGCTGTGCTGGGTTTCGAATATGGTTACAGCCGGGATTATCCTGAGACACTTGTGCTTTGGGAGGCTCAGTTCGGCGATTTCGCCAACGGAGCGCAGGTTTTGATCGACCAGTTCATTACCGCGGGCGAAGAGAAATGGGGTCTGCTCTCTGGATTGGTGATGCTGCTTCCTCACGGTTATGAAGGGCAGGGACCGGAGCACTCCAGCGCGCGCATGGAACGATTCCTTCAGCTGGCAGCGCGGGATAATATGCAAATCTGCCAGCCCAGCACGGCGGCACAATACTTCCACATGCTGCGCCGTCAGGCGTTGCGGCGCTGGCGCAAACCGCTGGTGGTCTTCACCCCCAAAGGAATGCTGCGTCATCCCTCCGCCATGTCACTCGTGCAGGCTTTTACCAGCGGCCGATTCCGGACGGTCATTCCCGATCCCGAGGCTGTCGATCCCACCCGCGTGCTGCTGGCCACGGGCAAGTTCATCCATGAATTGAGGGCAGAGCGCAAGAAGCGCGGCGATTATCAAACCGCCATCTTCGCTATCGAACAGCTTTACCCCTTTCCCGAACAGGAATTGCTGGCGGCTTTGCGGCAATATAAAACGATACGGGAGGTGGTGTGGGTACAGGAAGAGCCCGCCAACATGGGGGCAATGTTATTCCTCCTGCCGCGCCTGCGACGATTGGCGCGCCCGCGCTCAGTGCTCTCCGTAAAACTCTCGGAAAGTCCCAGCCCCGCCACCGGCTCCGGCAAGGGGCACGAGTTGCAACAGAAGACCCTGCTTTCACTGGCATTCACGAAGGCAAAAGCCATGGGCGCTTCATAGCACGGGGATTTGTGCCGCCATTACCTCACGGCAATCACCGCGCATGTGCGAGGCGGCAACAGTATTTTAGCCGGCAGGGATTGTACGCCATCCGGCTGAAACGGCACCAGAACCTCAACCTCCATGCCCTCCCCTCCCGACCAGTTAACCTCGGCGGTCTCCTCTTCGTTCCCGAAGTTCACCACCACACAGGCCTTGCCGGCCATATCCATGGGCTCAAACACCGAATAGCGCACATTCGAACCCGCCTTGACCTCCGCACCCAGAGTGTCGCGAAATCGCCCTAAGAAGAGAACTTCTTTGTGCTTCGAACGAATGCGAATCAACTCCTGCACGTAGAGGGAAAGCGGCCGGGTTAGTCGCTCATCCATCGAGTCGTTGTAGTGGCGCGGTTGCACGGCCCACACGAGCCCGTAGCGCATGCCGTTGTTCATCACGTTGATGTCGCCCGGCGACTCGGCGCAGATTGTTGCCGTCCACTCTGGAAACGTGTATTTGAGCGCCGGCGAGGGCATGTCAATCTGGTTCATACGCGCGTATGAGACATCCACATAGGGAAAGGCGCGGTCCATAAAGATTTCGGATGCGATGGCCGTGTCAGAATCCACCTCGCGCGTTTTGGCAAGGATGTCCGCATAAGTCAGCAGCACGCCTTCAATCAATGATCGGTCAGGCGAAGTGGGAAGATCGGGATTGAAATCCAAATCACCCATCATGCCGGCTTTGTCAAACTGGAACCCAGCGCCTCCGTCTCTGACGCGCTCGACACACTGGTCGACAAGCAGCTTGCGATATTCGGGATGTGAAGGGCTGACGAGCGTCATATTCGATCGGGTCAATCCCAGGCGGGCACTGATGGTTCCCTCTCCCCAGCCGTACAGGTTGTAGTCGGCTGCCCACTTGCCCAAAACCGCGTAGCGATGCAAAGTCTCCTTGAACAAAGCCGTTGCCGTATCCGCTACTTGAATGTTGGCAAAAAGCAAAGGATGCACGCCGATGCGCCGGATGTCCATAAGCGCCTGCCGGAATTCTTCGTGCGTTCCCAGGCGTGGGTCAGGCGTATACTGGGGATATCCACGGTCAATGCCGCCAATATTCCAGCCCAGGATTTCGAAAGTCGTTACGTCATACTTCTTGGCGTCGGCGGCGAGTTTCGGCCAGTCCCTGAAACGGTAGAAAACCTCATCCTCGCAATTGGAGATGATGACGGATTGCCACGCCATCTCCTTGCGCAGCCACGTGGGAGGACGCTTCACCTCGAAATGCCGGTCGAACCATTGACGATAAAGGGCGCTCCCCTGGTGCCAATCGCCCGCGTGAACCTGCAAGGCAATGGGGCCGAAATGCGACGTGCCCTTTCTCGCATAGGGGAAATTCAGCCAGCCCATGGTGAGGCCGATGGGTTCGTCCTCGGGTACATCATCGGGAGTGGGCCACTTGTCTCCCACCACCGCAGTCTTGGTGAACGGACGAAGTTCATAGTAGATTGCGGCCAGCCGAGGCTCAGGATCGTGGTAGGCATAGTGAAGTCCCACGTTCGCCCTGGGGTTGAAAAACTCCGTCCATCCCATTACCAGGGTAAATCCCGTGTACTCGAATCCCTGGGCGGAATACTGAATGCCAAGGTTGCCCCCACCGTAACCTCCGCCAAAGCCGCGAAAGATATCGGGCGAGAGGTTGGAAAACATCCCGGGGACCAGGGATTCCGTCTCCTGACGATTCACCAGGCCGTTTTGGCCGCCAATGATACCGAAGAATACCTCCGCCGACGGCAAATCCGTAGAGTTATCGATCTCAAGGGAGAATTCCAGCCGGCCCTCAACGGTGCAAATGTGATAGGCGACTCTGACGGCAATCTCTTCGCCCTCGTTGCGCAGGTAATCATAGTGGCAGGTCACACCATCCGGCCGCTCCTCGAGGCGGCTCACTTTCTGCTGACTGCTCAGGAAGTAATTCGCTTCCTTTCCCGGGCGTGGAAAGCGCAGACGGAAATTTTCACCCAGCCGCGGCTCCTGAATAACTTCCAGGTCAGGATGCTTCCAGGCTATGCCGCAGAGGTTGCCGTTCACCGGATCCAGACGCAAAGTGCAGAGCGGGGTTTCATATTCCTTCAAGTCTGCATGGGGGGCTGTCAGATTCCCCTCGCCGCCCATCGCAGCTTTCGCGCCTGCGGAATACGCCGCAAACATACCTGTTGTGACTTCCAGAAAAGTCCTGCGGCTCACAGTTTGTGGCCGTTGATCTACGGTCTCGTTGTCAGCCTGGTTATCCATCGGGGGGCCTTCTTTCATACAGGAGATGGGACAAGCGGAATTTCTGACTGACTCGGGCCATTCACGCGATGCGCTTGGAACGGTCGGAATCCAGCCTCATGTGCGCGATACGAGCCGGGTGGTGCGTTGCGACTGGCGAAGGGCCGTCTGAATCATCAACAATTCACCAACGTGGTCCATGGTGAGCAGCCCCACAAGTTGGCCATCGTGGAGAACCGGCACAGACCGGCATTTCGCTGCGCGCATGGTGGCCAGTGCGGACTCCAGCATCTCATGCGAGTCCACGGTGACAAAATCGCGATTCATGGCCTCGCGAACCAGGGTGTCGACGCCCCCTTGTGCGATCTTTCGCATAAGATCTTCCCGCGTCAACATGCCCAGCACGTGATCGCCAAAGACCACGGGAAAATCCTGCTGCCACCCGTCCAGAACATGCTCAACGGCTTTGGCCAGCGTGTCGTCAGGCTGGACGACACGGAAATGAATCAGCATGGCTTGCTGCACAGGAACACCACCCAGCGAGTTGTGCATTTGCGCCGTGGCCGATTCCTGCTCCGCCCCCATCCAAACGAACAAAGCAATGAAAACCAGGAAGGGGTCGGTAAACAATCCGGCAAATCCAAACAGAAAGGCAATACCCTGGCCCACTCTCGCAGCGATAAGCGTGGCACGCACATGATCCAATCGTGTGGCCAGCAATGCTCTCAATACCCGACCGCCATCCATGGGAAAAGCGGGAATCAGATTGAACGCCAACAACCAAACATTGACCACCATCAACTTGTTGAGGAAGCTGCCGCCCGTCCAGCGAAAAGCGTGAAGCTCGGGGCGAACCCCGATCAAGATACCCAGGGAGAAAAGCACACCGGCGATGATGGCATTCACGGCCGGGCCTGCCAGCGCCACCCAAAGTTCTTGAATAGGGATGTCAGGCATGCGCTCCAGACGTGCCAATCCGCCAATCGGCAAGATGGTGATGTCGCGCGTAGGGATGCCATAGTGCCTTGCCGCCAGCGCGTGGCCCAGCTCGTGCAGCACAATGCACCCGAAGATAGCCAGTATAAAAAGCACACCCGCCATGGCCGTCGCGAGCGATTTACCTTCGCGCAAATTCATGAAAAGGATGAAGAAGATCAGGAGCAGAAAGGTAGTGTGAACATAGATTCCGATTCCCGCCAATTTGCCGATTCTCCAGGACCAGCGCATGAACTTCCCTCTCCCGCATCGCGCCCAGGCGCGAAGCAGTTTGTCCGCCAAAGTTAACACTGTGGGCTTGCCCACTGCAAGCCGCTCTGCCATGTTATCTGGCATCAATGCACAATGGGATCATGAGGAAGACCGCAGGATTGTGGCATCTGAGTTGCAACCTTCCTGCCGATGATGTACAAAGGGCAACGGTATCTGAGGATCGACCAGTGAAAAGGTGCCCACCATGGATATTCGCAAGCAGGATGTGCTGGATTACCACCGCCTGGGGCGGAAGGGCAAGATTGAAGTTGTTCCATCAAAGCCTTGCAGCACCCAGTATGACTTGAGTTTGGCCTATACGCCGGGCGTGGCCGAGCCGTGCCTGGACATCCACGAAAAACCTGAATTGGCGTTTGAATACACTGCCAAGGGAAATCTGGTAGCGGTGATCTCAAACGGCACGGCGGTGCTGGGCCTGGGCAATATTGGAGCACTGGCGGGCAAGCCAGTGATGGAAGGAAAGGGAGTGTTGTTCAAGCGCTTTGCGGACATCGACGTCTTCGACCTGGAAGTGAATTCCGAAAACCCCGAAGAGGTCATCCGCCTTTGCCAACTCCTGGAACCAACCTTTGGCGGCATCAATCTGGAGGACATCAAAGCGCCAGAGTGTTTCCAGATTGAGCAGACCCTGCGCAAAACCATGTCGATTCCGGTGTTTCACGACGATCAGCACGGCACGGCCATTATTTCCGGCGCGGCGCTGCTGAACGCGTTGGAAGTCGTCGGCAAGGACATCAGCAAAGTCCGTGTGGTTTTCAACGGCGCGGGAGCGTCGGGCATTGCCTGCGCCGAGCATTACATTCACCTGGGTGTACGTCGCGAAAATATCCTTCTCTGCGACACCAAGGGCGTGGTCTACGAGGGCCGTGTCGATAACATGAATTCGTACAAGGCGCCCTTTGCCGCTAAAACCGACCGCCGCACACTCGCCGAAGCCTTGAAGGGCGCCGACGTTTTCGCGGGACTCTCCATTGGCAAGTGCGTCACCGGAGATATGCTGCGCTCCATGGCCGACCATCCGATTGCCTTCGCCCTGGCCAACCCGGTTCCCGAAATCAGTTATGACGAAGCCAAGGCCGCACGCTCCGACGTCATCATTGCCACGGGGCGTTCCGACTATCCCAACCAGGTCAACAATGTCTTGGGATTCCCCTTTATCTTCCGCGGCGCGCTCGACGTGCGCGCCCGCGCCATCAATGAGGATATGAAGCTGGCGGCCACACGAGCGCTTGCAGCGCTGGCCAAGGAGGATGTACCTGACTCTGTGCTGCGTGCTTACGGCGTCAGCCGGCTTCAATTCGGCCCCGATTACATCATCCCAAAACCCTTTGACCCGCGCGTGTTGATTTGGGTCTCCTCCGCCGTCGCCGAAGCCGCCATGAAGAGCGGGGTGGCACAGATTGTCGTCGACCTTGACGAGTATCGCGAGCAACTGCAACGCCGCCTGGGCCGCACTTACGCCGTGATGCAGAACATTCGCTATCGCGCCAAGGCTGCGCCCAAGCGCATTGTCTTTTCCGAAGGCGAGCACGAAAAGATCATCCGCGCCAGTGTCCGGCTGGTGGAAGAAAATATTGCTCACCCCATCCTGCTGGGGCGGCCCGCTGTCATCGAAGCCAAATTCCAGGAACTGGGTTTGGGCAAGGTGAAAGCGGACATCATCGACCCCACCGTTTCCACTCGCCTCTCCACCTATGTGGATGAATTCTTCCGGTTGCGTCATCGCGCCGGCATCACGCGCTCGGAAGCTCACGAGTGGATGCTCAACGCCAACTACTTCGGCGCCATGATGGTCCACATGGGTGATGCGGACGGATTCATTGCCGGCGTCAATCAGCACTATCCTGATACCATCCGCCCGGCGCTTCAGATCATCCGCACGCGTCCTGGGGTGGACCGTGTTTCCGGCCTTTACGTTATGGCTACCCACAAGAGTGTCTATTTCTTCGCCGACACAACCGTGAATATTGAACCCACGGCCGAGCATCTGGCGGAAACAGCCATTCTCTCCGCCGAAGTCGCGCGCTGGTTCAACGTGGAGCCGCGCGTGGCCATGCTTTCATTTTCCAATTTCGGCAGCACCCGCCACCCTCTAGCTGACAAGGTTCGGCGAGCCACAGAACTGGTGAAGCTGAAAGCCGAGGGCCTGATCGTGGAAGGTGAGATGATGGCGGACACGGCCATCGTACCGGAATTATCCGCCGAGGACTATCCCTTCTCCCGCGTCAAGGGCGACGCCAATGTGCTGATTTTCCCCAGCCTGGAAGCGGGCAACATTGCCTACAAGTTGATGATGCGGATGGGCGGCGCGGAAGCGTTGGGGCCGATCCTGATGGGACTATCCAAGCCCGTGCACGTCCTGGCGCGTGGCTGCGGTGTGGAAGAGATCGTTAATATGACCTCCATTGCCGTGGTGCATGCGCAGGCGGGCGTGCTGGGTATTCAGCAGTCCACCCATCAAGCCAAGCATTAAGCCCAATGAGGCCGAACAGCCCAGCAGGCGGTTTCAACACGTCTGGAAAAACTTTAATGCCGGGGAGGCTGGGAGGAGCGAAAGCGGTTCTTACAATCCATGCAGCGTAGGGGAAGCACGCCGAACAATGGGAGTATCCAGCGCTCGAACCAACCACGGATCTCCGCTAAACGGAGGTTTATACTGTCACATTTGGGGCAAGTACCGATCTCCATAGTGTTGTCCTGTCCTCCCACCTGCCCGCGCGGTAATCGACGGGCAGACAGTATCGTAAAATTGTGTAAAAACCTAATTAATTGGGGAAACTGCCAATGGGTACCTGCACCAAGCCTAATCCTAGCATGGGAAAGTGGCGGAAGCACGAGCTGCTTTCCATCGATTTGATGTTTTCCCGAACAAGAGAAAATCCGATCAACCGATGGCCCGATGAACCGATTCCCCTCCCTGCCTTCGAACTGCTATAACAGGTAGTTCTACGCACTGACGAATTCTGACCAAAAGGACCCCTTCATGGAAATCCGCCGCAAAGACGCTTTGGACTATCACAGTCAGGGCCGCAAGGGAAAAATCGAACTGACGCCCACCAAACCCTGCCGAACCCAGTGGGACCTAAGCCTCGCCTACACCCCGGGTGTGGCCGAACCTTGCAAAGAGATTCACAAGAACCAGGACCTTTCCTATGAATACACGGCAAGGGGCAATCTGGTTGCGGTGGTCTCCAACGGCACGGCGGTGCTGGGCCTGGGCAATATTGGGGCGCACGCCTCCAAACCGGTCATGGAAGGCAAAGGGGTGCTCTTCAAGCGCTTCGCCGACATCGACGTTTTCGATCTGGAAGTGGGCTCGGAGAATCCCGATGACGTCATCAAGTTTTGCCAACTCTTGGAACCAACCTGCGGCGGAATCAATCTTGAGGACATCAAAGCCCCTGAGTGCTTTTACGTTGAAGAGACCCTGCGCAAGACCATGGGAATCCCGGCGTTTCACGACGATCAGCACGGAACAGCTATCATCTCCGGCGCGGCGCTTCTGAACGCTTTGGAGTTGGTGGAGAAGAAGATTGACCAGATCCGCGTGGTCTTTAACGGCGCGGGCGCGGCGGGCCTGGCTTCTGCCCTGCATTACGTGCGATTGGGCGTGCGCAAGGAAAATATTACCATGTGCGACATCGATGGCGTCATTTACGAGGGTCGCGAAAAGGGAATGAACCCTTACAACTCGCGCTTCGCTATCCCCACCTCCAAGCGCACCCTGGCTGAAGTCCTGGAAGGCGCGGACGTCTTTGTGGGACTCTCCGTAGGTGATTGCGTGTCCGGCGAAATGCTGAAAACCATGGCGGAACGCCCGATAGTATTTGCCCTGGCCAATCCCACGCCCGAGATCAGCTATCCGGCGGCCAAAGCGGCGCGGCCGGACGCCATTGTAGCCACGGGCCGCTCCGACTTTCCCAATCAGGTAAACAACGTTCTGGGCTTTCCCGGGATCTTTCGCGGGGCGCTGGATGTGCGGGCAAGGGCCATCAACGAGGAGATGAAGATCGCCGCCACCAATGCGCTGGCAAGCCTGGCCAAAGAGGATGTGCCCGATTCGGTACTGCGGGCCTACGGCCTGGGGCGATTGCAATTCGGGCCGGAGTACATCAATCCCAAACCCTTCGATCCCCGCGTGCTGATCTGGGTGTCGGCAGCGGTGGCGGAAGCTGCAATGCGCAGCGGTGTGGCGCAGGTGCAGATCGATCCCGCCACCTATCGCGATGAACTGGCCCGGCGTCTGGGCCGCACCTACGGAGTGATGCAGAACCTGCGCCACCGCGCCCAGGCTGCCCCCAGGCGCATCGTCTTCTCCGAAGGCGAACATGACAAGGTGCTGCGAGCCAGCCATCAGATCAGCGAGGAGCGCATTGCCCACCCCATCCTTCTTGGCCGCCCCGCCATCATTGAAAATCGCTTCACGGAGCTGGGGTTTGAAGATATGCGCCCGCAAGTGATAGATCCAGGGCAGTCTCTGCGATTTGAAGCCTATGTTCAGGAGTTTTATCGGCTGCGCCGCCGCGGCGGGGTGACCCAGGGCACAGCCCGTGAGCAGATGCTGAATCCAAATTATTTTGGAGCCATGATGGTCCACATGGGGGATGCCGACGGTTTTGTAGCGGGCGTGAGCCAGTATTACACGGACACCATCCGGCCCGCACTTCAGATCATCAAGACCCGGCCCAATGTGCGCCGGGTAGCCTCCGTTTCCGTCATCGTTACCAAGAAGGATGTCTACTTTTTCGCGGACACGCATGTCAACATTGATCCCACAGCGGAGGATCTGGCGGAAATTGCCGTGCTGGCCGCGGAGGTGGCGCATGAATTCGATATCGAGCCGCGCGTGGCCATGCTCTCGTTCTCCAACTTTGGCAGCAACCATCACGCCCAGTCGGAAAAGATGCGGAGGGCGGTGGAATTGGCGTTGGAAAAGAACCCCGAACTGATGGTCGACGGCGAAATGATGGCAGATACGGCGCTCGTGCCGGAACTGATAGAAGAGGAGTATCCCTTTTCCCAACTCAAGGGCGGCGCCACCGTGCTGATCTTCCCCGATCTTGGGGCCGCCAATATTGCCTACAAAATGATGATGCGCATCGGCGGAGCCGAATCGCTGGGACCTATCCTGATGGGGCTTTCGAAACCCGTTCACGTTCTCCAACGCGGCGCCACTGTGGAGGAGATCGTCAACATGGCCGCAATTGCTGTGGTGGACGCACAGAAGATCAGCAGGTAACAGGGGAAAAGACAGAGCACAGCGCTCCCGCAAATGTGTGGGTAGCTCGCGAACCGCCCATACGAATCATTGAAACCCGGTCAATTTGATATCATTGGGGCGCACGGAAGCAACGCATCATTCCTTCCGATTGATGATCCCGCGGCAGCCGTCGGACCCGCACTTGCAGCGCATGGTTTCATCCGTCTGGTCGTAGTTGTAATCGACGGTCAACTCCTCGCCTTTGCGTATCGAGCGCAGACTCATGTAAATAATGTGCCCCTTCATAATGCGCGACACCAGGTTGGGCACGCATGAATGGTTCACCAACTCCGCGCCCGAGCCTCCCACGCCGCCATCAATGGTCCAGTGGTCGTCCAGCACGAACAGATAGGGCGTCTTGCCGCGCTTCTTCGCCTCCTTCGGACCGATTTTTTCGCCTCGATACTCCATCACCTTGCGATTCGCCGGAATTCTCTGGTCGGCATACAAACCCCAGCGATGAATCTTGGACTCGGCGGCCCGAATTCGATAGCAGCAATATTTGGGATCAACTGTGGGAATGACAGGAGCAACCGCCGCAACCTTCTTAGACGTGGCCATAGGACAGAAACGTAGCGCCTCCTTGCAAATTAGTGGACCTTTCACCCTACCATACCTTGAGCTAATTTCGCACGACGGCTTAGGAGCGAGTGGTCAACGCAAGATTCTTGTCGTGGACTTTGGAGGGGCACCGGAACTTGCAGTGCATACAAACTGCCCCGATCCATCGGGATCCCGCCCGCTCCCGCTGAACCTGGTGACATGGCCATCCCGATCAAAACCATGGGGAGAAGTCTTGGCCATACGCACCTGCACGGGCAAGGTGCCCATCGCACAGCGGCCGCCCTCACGCTTTCCAAATCACTTCCCAGGAAGCAGCCGCGGGTGTAACCAGCAGGCTTTCACCTCTCCGAGCAACCTCCGCTCCGGTAATTTTGGTGAATTGCCCCCGTCTTCCCAGCGTCGCTGGGATGCAAACATTTTCAGGCAGCGGACCAGTTCCTCGCTGAAACTTCATGCGCCAGCCCTGATGGCCATCAAGGGGTTCAAGGTCCAAATCGATTCGGCCAAAGCGCGTTGGGGATTGAACGACGCGCAACGGCTCGCCGCCCGCCAATTCGAAATCGCCCACTCCGGCGAGCAGGCGCAGATCGCGGCCATCTTCCAGCGCCAGCATATGCCGAAGATAGCGCACACACTCCGCGCTGGCCCAGTTGTGGGGCATGTCGCCCACGTAAATCGCCGTCAAACTCCCGCGCAAGGGTTGTTCCTCACGCCAGCAATAGAGCGGCGAGGCGTGGTTCAGATACCCCGTGAAGGTTGATCTGGCCCAATCCGTCTGCCCTGCCCACAAATAAACATGCGCCACAAATGCCGCGTTGTAATTCCATACGCCACCATACGGCAGCCAGCCGGTCTCCGCGGGAACATCTTCCTGGGTGCAAGCCTGCATCAAGCGAATGTGGCCCTGCACAATGGGATCGTACTTCTCAAACACCAGGCCCGGATAGATGGCGTGGGAGAGAGCCCATTGCGCGGTTTGCGGCCGCGGCCGGTCCCATAGGTGAGGAGCCGTCCACAGCGGGTCGTCTTTCACCAGCATGGGCAGGTAGTCGAACCCATCGGGATGGCGGCGCATCTCCTGGTGAGCCGCAGCAAAGAACGCAGTCCGCAATTCACTATAAAACTGTTTGGCGCCACCCGGATCTGGAAGGCTCAGCCGCTCCGTCGCTTCCGTCAGCGCTTTCAAACCCGCCAAAACCCAAATCGTGTTGGTGAATTCAGAATGAATGTCATTCAATCCACCGTCGCCAAAACCGGGCGCCAGCAATCCATAGCGGCCATTCACGCTGCCATCGGTCCGAGCCTTGTCGCGGAGACCTATCAGGAATTTTACCGCCCGCGCCACGTTCGACTGCATGGAGCGGAAGTAGCTCCAGTCCTGGGCCAATTCGGCCTGGCGCACCAGACTGAACAGAGCGATCCCGGTGTCCTTCCAGTGCTGGGATCCGCCCGCGGCAAACACGCCTCCGCTCGCTTCCTGGTGCTGCCACGTCGCTTCCAATCCCTCCTGCGCGGCGGCGTCATAGCCGAGATAGCGAGCAGCCTCCAGCAGAAAGTTGCCGTCAACCACCCACAGGCCGCGATAGACTGTGGGCCCCACCTGAAACGTCAGCTTGCCTGCTTTCACTTCACGGGCCTGCTGAATGTTCCGCGCGCAGGCAGTTAGGAACTCGCCGTGACGCCCGGGAAATTCCATCGACACTTTTCCCTCGTAGGCTTTCCAATTCTGCCAATACTCTCGCGCTTCTGCCAACAATTGCTCTGGATGGGCCAGGCCATCCTTCAACTTCTCCACCGGCTGACCTTCCTGGGGAAAGCGCAGGAAATAACGTAATGGCCGACCCGTTGAAATCACGGCGGGGAACAGAGGAAAAGTCAATTTGGCCCCGCCGACCAAGGGATCCGCAATCGAGCAATCACTCAGCAGGAACGGCGGCGCCTGATCGCTGTCCAGCCGCACGACGGCGCCTTCCTCAGTTGACTGGAGCTTTGCCTCATGCTTGGTTTGCAGAATTACCACCGGCACAGCCCCCAATATGTGCGCGGTGCGGGGTCGAACCTCCAGAATCACGTTATCCACACGGCCTTCTGACTTCCGTCGCGTCGCAAACGTGGTGAGGTTCATCACGGCTTCCGGGCGGTCCAGGCGCGTGTGGATGATGGGGATGCCCGGAGCCTCCAACCACTGCTCACCCAGCTGATTGGGTTCCATTCCCTCCAGGGAGAATTCCACAACTTCCGGAAAATAGGCGATCCCACCTCCCAATCCTGGATGGCCGTAGCGCAGCTCGCCATTCTCCCCAATCAGGCTTTTGAGATGATCGTCGGGAAAGCAGTATGCCGTCTGAAAGGAGAGGGGCGAGTAACGGAAATCGATGGTAGCAGAGGGAATTTCACCTTGCGGGCCGGCAGTTGTGATTTCCGCGTTCCGCCTGGCCACACCTGGCTCAGCAATCACCATCGGCGATGAGCCGGCAATAGCGGCTGTCCCCAGCCCGATACTTACATCGTGAAGGAACTTACGTCTGCTTGATTCAGTCATGGTTTACTCTCCTGCGAGGGAGGGAGTGATCCATCAGCGGAGCAGCAAGGCGGCTTTTTGAACCGTCATGATAAAGCGCAACAGTATACGGCGATTCAGCCTCTGTGGCGCAGGATAAAAGCAGGAGCAATGGAAGTGATAGACGTAATACCGGGGAGATTGTGGAGCAGGCACTCCCGGCGGTGTCGCTCTTCCTGGACAGGCGCTCGTGCTTGTGCGCCGTCAATGGCCAGACGCGTTCCGATTTTTGATTGAGATGGCCAAGGCGCTTCGCGTTCGTGCCATGGCGAGGACTTGTCCCGGTGGGGTTGCTCGGGATGGCCATGGCACAAATGATATGCCACAAGCATATTGCCCGTGCCCGGAGCAACTGTTGAAGGAAACATGCGGGCCGGATTAATAACCGCAAATCGTCCCTGCGGAGAAACGCGCTTAAGGACAAATTGACGCGATGGATTTCACCCGACGAAACTTCCCGCGTCATTGTCCAGTACTCATGCCGTGCAAAGAACCAGACAGAATCGCGGTCAGCCCGCCGTTCCATTTGAGAACGCGGCAGCACGATTGGGGAATTGCTGACTATCCACAATGTCTTTTCCGGCAAGGCATCGCCAGAGTCTGGACATTGAATTGCGCAAGGGATATTCTGACGGGTTCGAGAAGTCAGCATCTGGTTCATATCTTGGGGATCCAACAAGGGGGTAGAGCCGTGGCCACAACTTTGAGTAATCTGCGTCTTGCAAGCCGAATGAGCCGTTTGGGAACTGAGAGCGCCTTTGAGGTTCTCGTCCGCGCCCGTGCCTTGGAAGCTCAGGGAAAAGATATCGTCCACCTTGAGATCGGCGAGCCGGATTTCGCCACGCCCACTAATGTCGTGGACGCAGGAATCAAGGCCCTGCGCGAGGGTTGGACCCACTACGGCCCTTCGGCGGGATTTCCGAAATTGCGCGAAGCCGCAGCCGCCACTACCGCCCGGCACCTGGGGATCAACGTAGACCCGGCGGAAGTCGTCATCGTTCCCGGCGGCAAGCCCATCATGTTCTTTGCGATTCTGGCCCTCGTTGAAGAAGGCGACGAAGTGCTCTATCCCAACCCTGGTTTTCCCATCTATGAATCGATGATCCGGTTCGCAGGCGGCAAGGAAGTTCCCTACGGCTTGCGCGAAGAACACGATTTTGACGTGAACGTGGACGAGATCCTGGAAAAGCTCACGGACCGCACTCGACTTGTGATTCTGAACAGCCCCCATAATCCCACCGGCGGAGTGATGGAGCGCGCGGAAATCGAGCGTCTGGCCAAGGTGCTGGCGGATCGCGATATCTTTGTTCTCTCCGATGAAATCTACGACCAATTGATTTACGAAGGCAAGCATTGCAGCATTACCCAATTCCCCGGCATGAAGGAGAAGACCATCATCCTGAATGGATTCTCCAAGACCTATGCCATGACCGGATGGCGCATGGGCTATGGCGTCATGCGCGCCGATTTGGCCCAGCAGATTACACTGCTGATGACCAATTCGAATTCCTGCACGGCCAGCTTCACCCAGATGGCCGGCGTTGAAGCCTTGACGGGCCCGCAGGATTCAGTAGACGTAATGCGCGAGGAATTTCGCCGCCGCCGCGCCGTGATTGTGGACGGGTTGAACCGCATTCCCGGCTTCACCTGCCGCCAGCCGCACGGAGCGTTCTACGTCTTCCCCAACATCCGCGGTACCGGCAAGACATCGCGCGAACTGGCGGACGCGCTGTTGGCCGAAGCGGGAGTGGCCTGCCTCTGGGGCACCGCCTTCGGCGCCTGGGGCGAAGGATACCTGCGCTTCTCGTTTGCCAACTCGGTGGAAAATCTCCAGAAGGCGCTGGAAAGAATTGAAGGCTGGGTGAAAAAGAATCTGTAAGATCGGTTCATCTGCCCATCAGTTCATTGAAAAGTGTAGAGTCTGTAGCCACGGTCAGTGCTCTTCTGACCGTGGGTTCCTTCGGTAATCAACCTCGGGTCAGTTTAGGGTCCGGCCGGGATATTGCGAATGTGAAAAGCCCATGGTCAGAAAAGCACTGACCGTGGCTACCACCATTCCCACCAAAACCTTATGCAAGCAACTTGCGCTGCCCGGACATGCGAAAATCGCGGTCACGGGCGAAGCGCTGGATTCCGGCAAAAATTGACTCGGGGTCCAGGTGCGCCTCGGCGATGACCTCCGCCTCCATGCCGCCCGTGAGCCACTGATTGTCCCAATCAGAAGTCAGCGAGAAGGCATCTGTCAGCGGCCCCAGGTTGCTGATCGGCATCACCCGCCGCGTGCCCGTGCTCACCACCATCAGATCGTAATACGCCTCAGGCGGCAGCACCGAATAGCGATACTCATCGGGTTGCCGGTCGAACAGCTCCTCGCTGACAGCGGCGACGACCTTGACGTTGATTCCGGCGGCTTCCAGGCGCGGCAGAACACTAACCAGATTAACAGTGGAGCTGGAACCCTGCACCAGCACGTAGCCGGAGCGCGGCACGCCAGGCGCGAAATCGCGAATGACGTACAGCCCTTTGGCCGCGGCTTTAAGATCAGTGTCGGCGAACTTGCTGCGGTCAGCCACGGCAAAATCGGGCCGCGCCACCTCGATGGAGATGATGCCCACCTTGGGGTCGCGGGCGGCGATCTCGGCTGCGGCAAAGTAGCCCGGGGCCACGTCGTTGTAGTCCCAGAAATTCAGGTGGATCGTCTGGCCGCGGGGGAAGAGCTTCCACACCTGCGTCGAAAAAATCCCGAAGTGGGTGCGCGCGTCGGCCGCCGTTTCCGGTCCGGAATGCGCGGCAAGAATGTGCAGCACGCCCATGCGGAAACGGCTGTCCTGGTTCTGCTGGCTCCAGACTCGGGCAGGCGTGTACATCAGCGGGGTAAACGCGCCGTAGGTGCCACTCATCGCCCACACACCGGCGAACTGACGCGGATCGACGCTGGCACTCTGGCTGATCAGTCCGATGGCGCTGGATACGTTGCCCGCCTCCTGGATGGCCGCCTTGATGCGCGTCCCCAACGGATTGGTCTCCGGATTGTAATGCCCCCACAAGCTGCCGTGCTCCATATTGATGGATTCGGAAAGGTCGGCGGCAAGGGTGAAGAAGCGATTGCCGGTGACGTAGTTCATCCACTTGATGATTTCGGAGATGGCACGGCGCGTCCCGGCCATTTCGCCGGGCTTGCGGAAGAGGGTGATCCCCACTTGTTTTTCCGCGCCGGAAACCGAATTCGTCACCGTGACCTTTTGCGGTTCCACGGGCAGATTCTCGACGCGTAGACGATCATCGAGGAAAGGATCGCGGTGAATCTCAAAGTGCACCGGGAAGTCGTCCTTCACGGTGTCGCCAATCGCCACCAGCCGGTCTGCAAGCCAGTCCCCCAGCCCGTTGCGGTCAAGCACCGACATCACCACATCGATGTTGGTCTTATATTGAATCAGGCGCTCGCGCGGATCGGCCACTGCTCCCTGACGAATGCCTTCAAAGGTCACGCCAAATTGCTTTTCGAACGTGCTGGCCAGCGCGACAAAGTAGTCTGAGTTCATCTTTTGCGCATAGGGGTGGCTCTGGTAGCTGACCAGTTGATCGCCGTATCCGGGAAGCTTGCCATCGACCGCGCCAGGCCAAAAGCCCTTCGTTGTTTTACCAATCACGATGATGGGGCGGCGATCCTCAGGGTCCCAATCCTCCATGGTCTTGAGGGCGGAAATCACCTGGCCGTAGTCGTTGCCATTCTCGAGCGTCATGACGTTCCAACCGTAGGACGTCCATTGATCGACGAGGTTGTAAGCGTCAAATTTGCGGTCGACCACGCCGCCCAGAAGCACGTCATCGATGCCGGCGTTGTTTTCTGACACCAGGATGCGCAACCGCTTGCCCACTTGTAGCGCCAGGGCCTGAGTCTTTAATTCCTGCGCGTGGCCTTCGGTGAGGGCAAACTCACCTTCCAGCGCAATCACCTTCATAGAATTGGGCGCGCCCACAATGTTCCAAAACGCCGCTTTGCCCGCCGAAGCCGCAATGCCGACGCCGGAGGGGCCGCCGTTCACGTCGTTGGTCACATCCACGCTCTCGGCATGGCCGGCGAGCGCCTTGATGCCGCGCAGTTTGGCTTGGGCGAACAGCGGCAGGTCGGCAAGGCGGTGATCCTGCAGGATGTGCTTCATCACGGCGGCGTTGCGGCGGAATCCCAGGGCATCGATGGGAAGAATGGCCACGTTGGGGTCCACGTAGTAGCGCTTATCGCCGGTCGCTTTGAATTTGCGCTCCAGCGCCTGGCCCATGATCATCCACAGCGCATAGCCCGTCGGAATATTGTGCCCGCCCGCCAGCATGAATTTGTCGCAAAACGGGTGCTTGGGACGCCGGTAATCGAAGCGCAAACCTCCCAGCTCCGGCCCCGCCAGATGCGCCACCACGTTGTAAGGCGTGTACGCCAATGGGCCGCCGAAATGCCCTGTCTGGGAATAATTTCCGAGCAGCACCATGGCCATGCACGTCATATATCCAATATCTTCCAACCCGCCCGGACGATCGATCTGCAAACCCAACGGCTCAACCTGCAACGATAATGAATGCGCATTTAACGTCAATTTCCAACCCTCCCGCACTGTGGAATCCTAAACCGCCATGAATCATAGTCCAATTGATTGCGCTCGTAAACTCAAACTCGATTCAGGAAACGAGTGGTCTTCCTGTGGCATGGGTTCAGGTTTTGCAACCCTGCATGCGTGATAAGCCCCTTATTTATCATCAACATCGTGGCCTACCACCAATAAGTTGTTTTGTTTTCATCAACATCGTGGGATATGTCAAATTGTCACTTTGCTCTTCCTTTGTTTTCATCAACATCGTGGGATATCCCTTCATTTTTTATTTCCCCTTTTTCCCTGGCGCCAGTGGCGAGAAATCACTAAACGACTTGTATGCAATGAGATAGAGTCTCGAACAGAATGCCCGAATTCGCTCGAAGTACTTTTGTTTTCATACATATCGTGGCCTCCATCTGAGGATTTCCCCGTTTTCGCCCACCCGCTTGGCCGCCCACCAGCCCTTTTCGCAATGCTCGAGTCAACTGAAATTGAGGGTTCATTCCGTCCAAAGACGCTGCAACAAGCCATGGTTCGACCCCATTTGGCCCCAGGTTGTCGCAAATGTCCGTTGAGTTCGGCTTGGTTCGACGTAAATGTTCGACGATTGGCATGACATTTAGTCCATGTTTTTGTTTGTCTTCATACACATTCCGGCTTCGGTCCTCGAAAAAAGTATTTTTCGAAGGGCCGCCAAAGGAAAAGCCATAATTGCCGATTGCTGATTTTCGATTTTCGATTTTCGATTTTCGATTGCAGCGGTTGGTGTCGATCCGGGGGAGACCACATTAGGGGCTTGCACAAAGTCATGACGGCACCTGCGCACACTTCGCAGCTAGTATACATACATTGCCTAGGCATGTCAAGAGACAAAGTGTCGGAGCATCTCATTTTCCTGTTGTGGCGGCGAGTTTAGCTCGCCATCGGGGGGGCACATGTCCCGATAAGATTGTGACTTCGGATCTGGCGGGCTTGCCCGCCACGCACACGCGTTGACTATCGATAGAGGCCAAAGTGCATGCGGTAAACAGGCACGGAGGTGTATGCCAGAATGCCGTTCGCGCAGTAGAGAATCCAGAAGCGCTGCGGCAGGTCGCGCCAGCGAAGGACAATCAGAACCGTGGCGAGAATTTCCCAGGGAGGACTGAGCAGCGTCGCCAGATCGCTCATCCAGCCGATCAGGCTCATCCGGCCAAAGTAATTTGAAACATCCGAAAGGACGATGGGAACAACGTAGGCCGCGGCCAGGATCATTCCGGCCACGATAAAGTAGCGGACGCCGATAGCGAGAATGTGTTCGCGCCGTGACGTAATCAACAGGGTTGGCTCTCCTTCCCCATCATGCCATAGGGAACGACAAATTATAGAGTATTGCAAATTATAGTGACAAAGACCCCCTCACCCGGCGCTGCGCGCCACCCTCTCCCCGAAAGGGGCGAGGGCGTAAATTCTATCCAACTCTCCCCTCGCCCCCTTTGAGGGAGAGGGGTGGGGGTGAGGGGGTCTTTGTCACTATATTTCGCACCAATCAATAAGACAATCACGTACCCGCAACAAGGCGAGATCCATCGTGGAAAGCCAGCCCCCCTAGCGGCGCGTGGCCGAAATCGCCCATCTTCAAATGAGGAATCTTCATTCAGTAGTCTTTCACTTTTGCCTGTTGCACTTGCCTTTTGCCTTTCTCTTACCCGGTCGCCGCGTAGCTCCTTGACTGCCCTCCGTGCCCGATGCTAGTCTCACCGCTCGTGAAAACGCTTTAGCGGAATCAAGCTGCTGCACGAAAGGCATAAGTCATGCTGGGAGCTGAACTTGAGACCTTTGGAGGCAACAAGGTTATGATGGGCCTGGTGGTGGTTCTGGCGCTGTCCACATCGTGGTTCGTTTACGCCGCCTTCACCATTCCATCCCCGGACAATGGGTTCAAAATCTTTGCTCTCACGCTGTTCGCGATTCCTGCTCTTTTCTTTTTCTGGTTGAAGTCGATCCGAGTTACTCTTCACCCCGATGGCATCTCGTATCATTCGATGTTTGGCGAGAAGGAGATGCGCTGGGATGCGGTGGAACGCTTTTACTATGGAGCCACCAAACAGAGCATTCACTTAATTCCAATTGGAACTTACTACCACTTCAAATTTGTGGATAGCGAGGGAAAGAAACTGCGTTTAGGGAATCGCATTGGAGGTCTCGCTCCCCTGGGGCAGAAATTGATTGAGCATACCTACCCAACCCTGATCAAGAAGGTCGTGGACCAGTACAATAGCGGGCAGGAGGTGGACTTCGGAGCTATTCGCGTAAATCGCGCCACGGGATTAAAGGTCAACACATTCTTCGGGCGGAAGGAAATCCCCTGGGACAACATTTCCAGCTTCGCAATTCAAAAGGGTCACTTCTACGTCTGGCGCAAAGGTGAAAAGCGCACGACTGGGCCCACCCTGCGATCCGTACCCAACGCCTGGGCGTTGCAAGGACTGTTGAAATCCATCCTGAACCCTGGGACGGTATGATGATTTCACTCAATCTCAATTCTTAATTCCTAATTCGTAATTCTTAATTGGCTGATGCCATGACTCATCGAGAGCGCATTCTGGCCGCGATTCGCGGCGAAACCCCTGATCAATTGCCCTGGGTTCCACGCTTGGAATTCTGGCACCGAGCCCGCCTGCGGCACGGCACATTGCCCGCGGAACTTCAGTCCCTCACCTTGTCGCAAGTCGCAGAGCGGCTGGGCGTAGGCTGTTACGACAACATTCCCGATTGGACCAACATCGTCAGTGACATTGACATGCTTGACCGCACGCTGGGCATCTACAACCTTCCCAACCTGCCATACCGGGTAATCCTGGAAGACGTGGAGCGCCGCGTCACGCAGAATGGACTTGAAACCGTGGTGGAATATCACACGCCAGTGGGGTCGATCCGTACCGCCTCCATGTTTACCGAGGAGATGTTGGACGCCGGAGCCTCCACCGCGTGGATCAGTCAGCACGCCGTCCGCGAGCCGCAGGATTTTGACGTGGTCGGGCACATCTTTTCCCACTTGAAAGTCGAGCCGCGCTTTGAAGGTTACCTAGCGCGGCGCGCAGAAGTGGGCGATCAGGGCGTCGCCGTAGGGTTCATTCAGGGAGCCGCCAGCCCCATCCAGCTCATCATGAAGGAATTGATGGTGCTGGAAGAGTTCTTCTATGCCTTTCACGACTACCCGGAAAAGATCCATCGCCTGGCCGAACAGATAGAACCTTACTTCCAGCAGATCCAGACCATCGGAGCGAATTCACCGGCGGAAGTTCTGCTGCTGGGTGCGAATTACGATGATTCCATCACCCATCCCGCTTTCTTCGAAAAATATATCCTGCCCTGGCTAGGCGGTTACGCCCGAACCTTGCATGAACGTGGAAAGTTTCTGATGACCCACACCGACGGCGAGAACCAGAAACTCTTTCCCCTTTACCACCGCGCGGAATTCGACATCGCGGATTCTGTCTGCCCCTACCCCATGACCCGCTGCACGCTGGAAGAGACTCGGGAAAAATTCGGTGAGGGCGTGACGATTTGGGGTGGGATTCCCTCAACGTTGCTCTGCCTCGATAGCACGCCCGAAGATGAATTCCGGCGCTCTGTTAATGACACCATCGAACGCTACGCCCATACGACCCATTTTGTCTTAGGTGTCAGCGACATGGTGACAGCGGATTGCGAGTGGGACCGGTTGCTGTACATCACGGACAGGATTGCGGCGGGGTAGCGAGGGCTCTTCCGTCAACCAGGATAGCGAGAACGGGCGAGCAGGTTAGCTCCACCCAATGCTGTCGAAATTAACAGAAAGCCTCTCACCTCATCTGGCTCTGCCACCTCTTCTCGCAAACAGGGTCGGCCTTCCCCTTATTCATTTGCACCATGCCTGCGGCATGGAATGCTTGTAGCGTGTCCTCACCCGCGCTTTCGCCAAGGGGATCGGATTTCAGCATAGCGCAGGCGCGGGTGGGGACACCGCGCTACAGGGCCGAAGCCGCGCGTCATTGGGGAATAGCTGAGCCGTAATTTGGACAAACCTAAGGCGCCGCCGCTTGCCCACGAGCGACGCAAAGCAAGACTTCCCGGCTCAAGCCATCACATTCATCAGGCTCACACCCATCAAGCCAATTACGACGTCCTGCGACAAGGTTTCAAGCGTCACGTCCTGCAGCGCAACTCCGGGCCGCAGTTTCCATGACAGCACCATGGCGCGGCAGTTTTGGCCAAGCTGCACGGATGGCGGCGGCTGTTTGGGCAGGCAGAAGGCATCCAAATCATAGTTATAGTCGTACCCACCCCACGGGCAGAGGGTCCAGAAATTGTCAGGCGGAATGAGTTCCAATTTCTCCACCCCGCCATCGGCATAGCGAAAGCGGATCTCCGCGTTGGCAATGCGCGTTTGCATGGGAAAAGTTGATCCACAGACCAGCAGCCAGGCCTGCTCCGCCGATTGGTTTACGGGCACGGTGACGGAGCGCGGCCAGTTGTCCCACAGCGAAGTGAAAGCGATGTTCCTTTCGGCGGCAAAGCGGCGGAAGGCCACGTTCTGCGGCGTCAGGATGCGCCCGTGGCCATCGTCAAGTTGATCGAGTTTGTTCAAATCGATGGCAGGCGCCGCCTCATGCCAATACGAGAAGGTCCAGGCGGAGTAGCCATCCACTCCCAGGCGCAGCGAGCAGGTAGCCGGGCGGGGTGAAAGGTATTGCTGCTGGAAGATGGTTCGGATGTCGCCGTTATAGTACGGTGCGAGATCAAGGCAAGTCCACTGCGCGGACGTGGGCGCTTCACGCGGAGATTGGACGGCCCGCTTCTGCCCTTCCTCCGGGTCCGTAATCTGGATCTTGAACAACTGCCTCTGCGGCAACTCTCCCACATTCACCAAGGCCCCCACCATGTGGTGGCCTGGCTTGTTCGCGAGCGGGCCTTGAAGGGTTGGCCCCTCTTCTTGAAAGGATTCGATGGCATGATGAAAGTCCAGCCAACGAAGCGCCTTACCCCGGGGCGGCTCCAGGCGAACTTGCTCACCGACTCTGCCCGCCACCACCACGGGCGCCAGGTGCGGCACGCGGCCCGCGAGTTCAATTGCCACATCCGCAGTGGCCAGCTTCCCGGTGGTGATCGTCAACTCTGTACAGCCAAATCCCTCGCTCGAATGCCATTTGATCTCCCGGCCATTCAGCGTGACACGCTTCACATGTTCAGCCCGGACAAGCAAATGGAACCAAACCTCCGCCTCTTGCGCCAGCGTCAACCGGTAATGATCCGCGTCGCCTTCCTGATGATAGTCAAAGGTGAAATCAGGAGTTTTGATGGACGCCTTTGGCCACGCGGAGGGAATCGCCGGGTGCATGCGAATTCGCCCGTTGGGATAATCAGGCTCGTAGCCGAACAAGCCCTCCACCACGGTCCGCGCAAACATGTGGGTGCTGTCGGCAAAATCGGTGGCCGCGCCCACATGGCTGAAACCGCCGGGCACGGAGCTGGCATAGGCGCTCTCCAGCGTGGCGCCCAGCAGGAGCTCCCAACCTTCATCCGCCAATCCCGTTTGAAAATAAGCCAGTGCCAGGGCGCAGACATCGCCGCTGAACGTGTCGCGCACGGACCACTTCCACGGAACCCAGTTGGAGGGCTGGCAAATTTCGCCACCGAAGGGCAGGCGGATGCGTTCAAGGGCCCATTCCGTGTAGTAGAGCGATTGCACGGCCTGCACGGAACCCACCACCCAGTTGTCAATGGGCAGGAATTGGCTAAGGGACCAGGCATCGGAATGCACGCGGCCGTGTCCTCCCTGCTCAACGTACAGACCGAAGTGGCCGCGGTCGTTCAGCCAGAGTTTTTCCGTCAAGGCAGTTGAGATCTTTTCCCACCGGGCCTGGTGCCGTGCCGCTGCGTCCGCGTCCCCGGCGCGCCTCGCCATATCCATGGCCGCGACATGAGCGTAGTAGGCATAGGCCGACTCCTCCACGCTGCCGCCGCCGTTGTACCAGACCGAGTCCGTGGGCAGGGTGTTGATGTAGCTTTCGTACAGCCCATCGTCGTCGGGATCAAAACAATCCTTGAGCCATTCCAGGTGCAGTTCCAGGGCCGGGCGCAGAATCTTCTCCATCTCAGGATCTGCCGTGGCGCGCCAATCGCGAATGATCTGGTCAAAAAACTGCGACTGCGTGTTGTACATGAAAGTGTCTTGGGGAATGTGGCCGCGGCCGTAGAAGCGTGATTCCGGACCCTGGACGCAGAGCCGCCGGGCGGGGTCAGGCTGGGCATGAATTCGGCCGCCACCATCGGTGACTTGCAAGGCAGCGTAATAGGCGGCATCACCCTTTACACGCTCGTGCCAACCGAGCGCCGTCGCGCCGCAGATCACCCGCCACCCGAGAAAAGGAATGGAAAACGCCATGCTTCCGTGGCGAAAAATGTAAGGGCTGCGCAGGCAGTTGGAGTCAATCGTGTGACACACGGCGGCAACGGCGGCATTAAGGCGCAGGTCAGGCGTGTCGATCTGGACGCGCTCTACGGTCTTCAGGTAATCGATTCCATCCTGAAACGACTTTTGCGGATTGGCAACGGGCAGCGTGCTGATGGCCGCTCCGGCGGGGGCGGACTGAATCGCCCAGAAGACCGGGTCATGATCTACACGGAGATCGATGCACCCGCAGATGAGGGGCAACTCTTGCGCCGCGGCTTGGAACAGTTGCATCGGACGGGCTTCGGCGGACGCTTGCACCACATGCAATTGTCCCTCGCGGTTGCAGAATCCAACCGCACACTGGGGCGCATCGGGGGTGGAAAATACGCGGAACGACTGGCCTTCGGAGCTGATTTGATTGCCGTTGCACCGCTCCGGATCGATTCCCAGACTCATTTCCGGCTTGCGCGGGTCGCCCAGCTTGAACGTTTTGGGATTGCCATGCATGATCGGGTCCCACTTGGTGCGCACATCACCCTCAAGCCTAGCGCCACCGAACGACCAAATCAGTTTGTCACTCGCGCGCACTCCCGAAGCGGCAAAGCGCAAGGCAAATCCCGCGGCATCAACCAGGGGCACGACTTCGAGGGCCACGCCAACTCCGGGCAGCGCTTCATCACTGATGCGCCATGTCATATGCCCGCAGCGATAACGGGACTCAACCTCGGAGTACTCGTGAATCCAGTTCCCTGCTCCGTCACGCACAATCGCCGCGCTGAAGCCACCGAGAACGTAAGGCTTGGCGAGAAGGCGAACAAAAGGACGGTCGCCCGCAAGCACCACTCCCTCCATGTTGGCAATGCAATAAAGGGGCCGGTTGTTAAAGCACGTCCGGTTATGGCCCACAATTTCGCGACCCTCGGCGGAGTATCGCAGGGCCGCGGTGCGAAGATAGGCGGGATCCTTCGTCTGCCCCGGCTCGCGCCAGGGTGGCTCATGAGGCATTACGGGAGGAGAGTTTGAATCCATCGGCGGGCCGGCGGCGGGGTCCGTGAGAAAAGGAACGGCCAAGAGCGCGCCACTATCACTAAGAAATTTGCGACGCGAGGTTTTGGGCATCAGGGATAGATCTCGCAAGTAAATTTCCGGTCGCGCGGCGGTTTGCCCCAGCAACGTGTCGGCCACGACGCAGCCCTGCAATCAAAAGGCTGAAGTTCAATTGCAGGTGTTGCTGGCGCGAGACTATACCACTGATTTCCCCTAGAAATGCAACTGCCCAACTTGTGTGAAGCGGAAAACATAGCCGCCGGGGTACAAGCAAGAACGAAGCTGTTGGCTCACAAGATTATAGTTGGCAATAGTCTAATGCGCCCATCCTCAGCCCTCGCTGAGGTTGTTCGGAAACGGAAGCAGGTTTTCAACGGGGACAAAGGCTGGGCGGGTTTGGGGAGAACGCCAGTTATCCAGCATGCCAACTTGCTGTACGCAAGAGATGGTGCAATGGGGGGCACAGGTCTTCTGGGTGTGATACTCATGGGCAATGTGCTCCGGCGTATACTTGGCCAGAGGAATGGCGGGGAAGCCACGCTGCTGGGAGCAGTAGTGCACCAGGCCATCTTCGCAGATGTAGAGATAGCGGCTACCGGCCCGGCAACGCCAGTCGGTGGCCACGCCCTGAGAAATGTTCTTCTGGAACTGATTGAATCGAGCATAGGAGCGCTTGCCCATCTGCATGATCTCGCCAAAAAGCTTCTGCTGATGCTCTCCCAGCGGCTGGAGTTGGCCATCGTGATCGTGCAGAATTCCGACAGTACTGGTGAAGCCCAGTTCCAGCGCGCGGCGCGCCACCACAATCGCGTCATCGGGATTCTTCACCGGGCTGCCTAAAACCGAGTTGATATTCACCTGGAAAATCGCATATTGCGACAACATGTGAAGCTTGCGGTCGAGCACCTTCAGGCTCTTCTTGGAAACATCATCGGGATTAACGTTGTCGATGGAAATCTGCAGGTGGTCAAGGCCGGCGCGGTTCAGGTGCTCAATGCGCTGCGGCGTCAACAGGTAGCCATTGGTGATCATCCCCGCCAAAATTCCGTGCCGCCTTATGCGCTGGACAATCTCTTCCAAATGAGGGTGCAGCAGCGGTTCGCCTCCGCTGATCGTAACAATCGTGGTGCCCAGAGCTGCAAGCTTATCCACCCGGTCAAACATCTGCTCCAAAGCCACTGGCTTGGAGAAATTGTCAAACTCGTTGCAGTAGGTGCAGGAAAGATTGCAGCGGCGGATGGGAATCAGGTGCGCCAAAATCGGATGGCGCTTGGAGGCAAGCCCCTTTGCAATCATGCGCCACTCACGCAGTCGAGTGTTGGCAAATCGAAGTTTACGCCGCAGAGCGAGGTTCATGTTTTCTTTCCGTGTGCTTTCCGAGGCCTAATCATTCTTGTTCCCGCCAACCTGCAAGCGCTGAATGCCGCGGGCCTAAATCAAAGGAACTAAGCGGCTTAAGAGTAGAGGATTGGGCAGAAACAAACAACTGGCATAATTCGAATTGCTAGAAATCAAACCCGAAATGCATTTTTCGGGGAGTCAGCGCCAAAGGACGCTTAACCAGGATTTAACATTGGGCACGGAAACTTCCTTCGAATTGTCTGGATGGCTAGAGGTTGGTGAGATGGGAACCGAAGCGCTTGGGTCAAAAAATCAGACAAATTGTTCCAGCCTAAGAGGTTACGCTTGTCTGCAAACCATGCAGGGAGTATGCTGATGGTCTTAGGAGCCTCGCAACGCCCTGGCCAAGCTAGGGTGAATAGAATGTCCCGTCGATCCTCTTTTCGTCCTCGAACCTTGGAATTGAAACTCGCTTCGGGGAGTTGACATTGAAAGCCATTCCGTTTAGCCGCGCCGCCCGGATGATCTCCCGGGGGACGTGGAGCTTTATGACTGACCGCCCATTGGTGGTCTCCTTCGAACTCACGCATTCCTGCACAGCCGATTGCCTGCACTGCGACAAAGGCAAAATCAAGCCCGAGCCGGATGGGCTGCTGCGAGCGGCCGACTATGGGCGGCTGGTGAGACAACTGAAACCAATGGCGGTGCAATTGTCGGGCGGCGAACCTCTGCTGCGCAAGGACCTGGCAGAAATCGTGCGCGCCGTGAAGGAACCAAGCGGCCTGCCGTATACCATCCTGGTATCAAATGGACGTCTATTCACGGAGGAGAAGTATCTTGCCTTACGGGCTCTGGGAGTGAACCAGTTCTCCTTCTCGCTGGATTTTCCCGATGAGCGCCACGATGGCTTCCGCCAATCACCCGGTCTCTACCAGCATCTTTCCAAACTTGTGCCCGCGCTCGCGGCACATGGCTTCGATGACGTCGCACTGAATACAGCCATCACGCGGGAAAATCTTCCCACGCTGGAAGACACTTACGAACGCGCCCGGCAGTGGGGGGTCAGCATCTCTTACAGCGCCTATACGCCACTACGAACCCATAGCATGGAGCACTACATCAGTTCCACAGACGATCTTGATTTGCTTCGCCGGACTCTCGACAACCTGCTCAAGCTCAAAGCCCAATACGGCCGCATCGCCAATTCCGATTGGACGCTTTCAGGCATTCACGATTTCTTCCTGCACGGATCCATTCCCGGCTGCACGGCGGGACGGCGCTTCATGGTGATAACGCCCACAGGTGGCATGCGCGCATGCTCAATGTACGAAGATACCTTTACCTCGCAGAAGGAAATCCTGAAGGAATGGGTTCCCAAGAATGAATGCGGCGGGTGCTATGTTTCCATCCGCTCCTACCTTGACGCCTCTTTCTGGACGCTCTTAAAGGATAATCTCTCCAACCGCGTGTTTACGAAGGAGAGTCAGGCAAAGCAGTGCTGAAGGGGGAAAGGGAGTCGGGAATACGGAGTTGGCAGTAGGCAGGGGGCGGTGGGCAGAAAACGGTACTCATCTCGACCTTGGTTATGAGAAAACACATCCCGGTGCGCTCGGCCATCGCCACCTTCCTCCCACCACTCACTGAGAAGTCGAAACAGCACTTGAAATAAAAACTCTTGTTGCCTGCTGCCCACCACCTCCCATCTAAACATCCACCGGCGTTTTCATACCTTCGTTGAAGCGATTGGTAAGGTTGGCGGTGGCCACCGCCAACACCAGCTCCTCGATCTGCTCAGTGTTGAAAAACTTGCCCAAAGCGTCGAGGTCGGCGGGCTGAATGGCCGCGGGCCATGCGGTGAGCTGCTCGGCGTACTGGAGCGCGGCCCGCTCTTCTTCAGTAAAAATATCGCGGCTGGACCCGCCCGGCTCTTTCAAGGCTTGCACCTGCTCATCCGTTACGCCTCGTCTCTTGGCCGTGGCGGTGTGGGCCCGGCTGCAGTAGGCGCAGCCATTCATTAGGGAAGTGCGCAGGTAAACCAGTTCCTTGACCTTGGGGTCGAGCGCCCCTTTGGCCCAAACCTGTTTATAAAAATCCAGAAAGGGACCCAACACATTGGGTTTGTGCGCCATCACCTTCAGCATGTTGGTGACACGCCCAGCCTTCTGTTCAATGCCTTCGTAAATAGGGCGTACAGACTCCGCCGCGTGCTCTTTCTCCAAAGGTTCGATTTTCATCTCGCCTCCTGTTCCATAAATTGTTTGATTCCCTGATGGGTTGAAGACGCAATTGTAGCAGGTCGCCGCGCGGTAGGCCAAATGGACGCCCGTAGGCGGACATCTGTCGAAATAGGTCGGCTTAATAGGGCAAGGGATCACCGGGCCCTTGGGTGAGACAGGCTATTGCCAACGCAGGGGGAGGGACTGTGATCCAGCCCCCCGCCCATCGTGGAACGATGTGGTCCGCCACTGTTTTGCGGGTCAGACGGTAACCGATACTCCAGTGTAAGTGGAACTTGGCGATGTGCTGGTACCTGAGTTGTTTTGTAGGAGCGACTGCAAAGAACTAAAGTCTGATTGAGCGCTCGACAAATTGCCGGACTGCAAATCCTGCCCTAACTGAGCGAACAATTGGGAAGCTTGACTGTCCTGACTTCCACCCAGGTGATGGTGATGGTGGTGGTGCCCCTGAGAACCCTGGCTTTGGAGGTCCTGTTGAATCGTCGAATAGTCCTGTTGCGCGGCCGTGAGATTTCCAGACTGAAGATCCTGGGAAAGTTGACTAAACGCCTGAGCAATCGGGCTGCTGCTTTGTGACGTCGATGAAGAGGCGGAACTGGTTTGCGGCATGTCTTTCTGTAACGTGACGAAATCGGCCTGGGCGGCTGAAAGATTGCCGGACTGCAGGTCCTGGCCGAGCTGGTTGAAGTCCTTTTGGATTTGCTGCATCTGGCTTGACATGCTGCTGGTGATGCCGGAGGTGGACATATGGATACTCCTCGCGAAGAGTAGAAACTTCATTCATATTAATCGGCATATTGCGACAGAACTTTAGCGGCATTTCATGCTGAGATGAATTCCACCATAGGTGATCCATCGCCGGGCCAACCGCGCCCGTAGTCCCCAGCCCCCTTCCTAGTACGATTAAGTTAATGCTCTGCTGTTTCAAACGCCTCGCGAGGTCCTGAAATGGGCAAGCCCTGCCTCGTCAGTCCCGGCAAAATAGCCGGAATTAGCGAGTTGGGCAACATGGTTCTGGAATCCACCTCCCGCGCCTTGTCTTACCACGCCATAACCGGCTGATTTTAAATGCTTTCTCCAAAAATAGCGCCAACAAGCTTGCGTTTCTGTAACATTTCGTTAACAATACCTTGCTCTAGCGAACCCTCTGAGGATGGACTGTGCAACTAATACCCCGAGACGAAAAGTTTTACGGCCTGTTCAAAGAACAAGCTGAGAACATCCACAAAGCCGCCAAGATGCTCGTGGCCCTGTTTGATAACTACCAGGAAGTGGAAAAACAGGTTTCCGAAATCAAATTCCTGGAGCACAAGGGTGACCAGATTACCCACTCGTTGATGAAAAAGCTGAACCTGACCTTTATTACCCCATTCGACCGGGAAGATATTCATGCGTTAGGCTCAGCGCTGGATGACGTTCTCGACCTCATTGATGCTGCCGCCACCCGCTTCATCACCTATAAAATTAAGAAAGTAACGCCGGGCGCGCAGCAACTCGGCAAGGTGATTCTGCATGGAACGGAAATCATCGTGAATGCAGTGGGGCAGCTGAACCATCCCCAAAATATGCTGGAATATTGCGAGCAGCTCACTTTGTTGGAAGAGGAAGCCGACCGTATTAAGGGCGAATGCATAGCCCGCCTGTTTGAAGATTCCACCGATCCCATCGAAGTGATCAAGTGGAAAGAAATTTACGAGGTTCTGGAAGCCTCCACGGATAAGTGCGAAGATGTGGCGGACGTGCTGGAATCCGTGGTTTTGAAGGCGGCCTGACCTAATCTTCAGGAACAAGCTGCGAATAGTTGCCCCTTTCGTCACTTGTCAACGGTCACTGGTTCCTAACTAAAATGACCCCAACCATTACATTTGCAATCGTCATCGTGGTGGTAGCCCTCAGTTTCGATTTCCTCAACGGCTTTCACGATGCGGCGAACTCCATTGCCACGGTGGTTTCGACGAGAGTGTTATCGCCTCGTGTTGCCGTTATTTGGGCGGCATTCTTCAATTTCGTTGCCGCCTTCACTTTCGGTACCGCCGTGGCCAGAACCATGGGCAAGGGAATGATCCGCCTCGAGGGCGTGAACCTCTACGTGATCCTTGCCGGGCTTCTGGGAGCAATCTTCTGGGATATCCTTACCTGGTATTACGGATTACCGGTCAGTTCCTCCCATGCGCTCATAGGGGGATATGCGGGCGCAGCCATTGCTAAGGCGGGATGGGGAGTGATTCTCTTGAGCGGGTGGACCAAAGTGCTCGCATTCATCATCCTCTCCCCGGCAATAGGCTTCATTCTTGGCGGCGGGTTGATGCTGGCGGTCTATTGGATCTTTCAATCCTGGTCACCNNAACGATGCGCAGAAGACCATGGGCATCATTGCCGGAACACTCTTCTCCGCCGGAATTTTGAAAACTTTTTACATCCCCTTTTGGGTTGTGCTGATGGCCCACGCCGCTATTGGCCTGGGCACGATGGCAGGCGGCTGGCGCATCGTCAAGACCATGGGCATGAAAATCACGCGGTTGAAACCCGTGGGAGGTTTTTGCGCGGAAACGGCGGCGGCCATCAGCCTGCTGGGCACAGCCATGGCCGGCATTCCCGTCTCCACCACCCACACCATCGCAGGCGGCATCATGGGCGTGGGCAGCGTGCAACGCTTCACTGCCGTGCATTGGGGAGTGGCCCGCAGCATCATGTGGGCATGGGTTTTGACCATCCCCATCTCCGGTATCGTCTCCTACGCGGTCTTCCTCCTGATTCACCGATTCTTCCCTGCTGCCTAAAACCCTTTCCGAATTATGGGGTCCGAGGTCCGAAGTCGGAGGTTCTCAACCCTATGACTTCGCCCGGATCTTCTCGAAAGAACTTCTCGGAAGATCTGTAGACAATCAAGTCCCTGCGGCGTAGGATGGCGCTGGATTGATTTTTGGATTCGTAGGGCGCCATGCCTCCGTCATACTCGCAACCTGGTGTAGTTCAAACGGACGTTGAAGCTACACCGAAGACCCGCTATCAACCCTCCCAACAGGCCGAAAGAATTTCAAACCCACCGCACGCCCGCAGGCCTCTTCAAAGAAGCTTCCGCACGCTCGCTATGGTCATGATCTGCGCGGCCGGCATGGCTATGGTGTCTCATGCGGTTACGATCAGGGGCACGACAATGAATCCTTTAGCCAAGGATGAAGCAACACCCCAACGCCTCACGCTGCAACAAATCAGCAATTTGGATCAGACAGCCTTCGAGAATTCATTACCACAATTGCGACAAGCTATGGAGGCGGCCAAACCCAATGTCCTCGTGGCGCCGGAGACCGTATTGGCAATCGAGGTAAAATTGAGACAAGCCGCCGAATCAACCCCTGAGTATTGGCCAACGGTTCTGTGGTTTATTCCATTCGCAAGTTCGAGCGTGGCGAAAAATGCACCTGCGTCGGGGGAGCAACCCAGAGTTTTGAGCGATATTCTTTCAGTAGGCTTGATGAGAGGAATACGCGAGGTGGGCAAGACCATTCTGCTCGATGCCGGCGACCTGGGAAATGGCGACTTCACAAATTGCCGGATCATCTTCACGCAGAACCCGGTACGGCTAACCCATGCCCATTTCAAGAACTGCGTCTTTGAGATTCCAGCCACGAATCCACCTAACGCGTTTATAAAGAAAGTGAGCCGCTTACTCCTCTCGTCAAACCTCAGCTCAGTTTCGATCCCGACCCTCTGAACTCCGCCTTGTATCCTTGCCGGAATTTCCAACTCCGTGGCGCCATTCTCCCCATCACACGTTGGGATTCTCGCAAAATTAGAGACCGAGTGGTTCGCTACTCCTTTTCTCGTGGGGATTTCTCACCCACAGCTTCCTGCCGGTTGACGCCGGCGCACTAACCACCTTTGTTTCCAATAACATTCTGGGAAAACAACGTAACGTATTTACTTTCAATAACATTCAGGGTTCGTGGGGATGGCCAGACTCGTAACTATATTATTTTCATACAAATATAGGGCACAACGGTCTATCTCTCTATTTTTCATCAACATCCAAGGTTCATGCGGGACCATCCTTGTGTTTTCAATAACATTCCGGCTTCGTTCGTCGAAAAAAACCGCGGAACTCCCCATCCTGTGGCGTCGCCGTAGTTCCCTCACCAGCGCAGAATCGGCTTCATGAATCATCCGGATCAAGCCCTTGAACAGGTGTGAGTCGGCATCTTTCGGCGTCAGAATTTCCTGCGCGGTCTAGTCAATCTCACCTGGGGAAGTCTCCATCCAATGCATCATGAAGTCGTGATAGAAACGCGAACCCAGACCTTTGCCGAGCCCGTTCGGCGGCGCCTGGGCTTTCCCCCGAGCGGTGTGGGGGCCAGTGGATTTTTGAGCATTGCGGCGATTGGCTTCGATCCGGGCGGGAGTCATGGTGGGAGATTTGGGCAGTGACATGGGGAACCTCGCGATGATGCATCACTAGTATACATAATAGCCTACCACTTGTCAAGAGACATATTGTCGGTCGCGTTCAAGAGGGCAAGCATCGCCTTCAGCAGTGACTCATAGACTGGCACAAACTCTGGGGCCGCATTCTGGAGCGCATCGAGGTGGCGGCGGATGGTGGCCCAATCACCGCGGACGGCAGGTCCGGTCAACGCGCGCCGTCCCCCTAGATCCTGAAAGTTCCTTGCTGCCTCCGCCACAAATTGCCGGAGCATGGGGCGGGAAATGCGTGCAGGCACTCCGGCCTGCTTCAGCAGGCTTGCCGCCTGCGCCATCAAGGTGACCACGGCAGGACACACGATAAAAGCGGAAAGGTGGTAGAGGGTTTTCTCTTTTGGCGGAATTGAAAACGCAACCCCGTCAAGCAGCTTCACCCAACTTCGTGCCAGGCGTAAGGCGCGCGGTTCGCCCTCGATGGCCCAAAAGCAACTGCGCAGGTTTCGCAGGCCCGCTTGTGGACTGGGAACTGTCTGATAGGGATGGAGAGATCCGATTGCCGCGCCCCGTAATTTGAAGGGGTTAAGTACAACGCTAGGCAGCGATCCGCAGGTGTGGAGCACAACCTTGCCCCGCCAGGTTTCCGCGCCCTTCCCCTGCCGGGCAAGCTTCCCAGCCACCTCGGCGACGGCGGAATCAGAAGTTGTGATCAGGAAAACTGAGGCGCTGAGCAACCTGGGGTCCGAGAGAGCAAGGGGGGTTCCCTCGCCAATAAATCGCACGGCCCGGCGTGCCGCCGCCTGATTACGAGCGGCGACGAACGAGATGGGCACGCCCGCATTCGCCAGCAAGCGGCCCATTGCCTGTCCCAAACGCCCAGGCCCCAAGATGGCGACACTTCGCGTTTGTTGTTTTTTTCGCAACGACAACTCCTGTGACAAACCCTTCTTCTCCCACCCCTGCTGGAACCTCTCCATCAGCACCAATTTAAGGGTGTGCGTCTTTTCCCTCTGACCCGTGCCTATTACCTTTTGGTTCACCCCGCCCTGTAGTCGGATCCATCATTCGTGTGTAGTAAAATTACCTGGTCCCAGCCATTATTACACTCAAGCCAGATTGGATGTAACTCTATAAATTAAGCAAATTCAATTAGTAACCGTCGCCAAGGTCCGGCAAAAGAGTTTTGGCAAGCATCCTGCAACTATTTGGAGATAGACTTGCATATGTACTAATGAGTACCTGATGATGAATGGAAATATTTTCTAGCAAGTCTGAGATTTTAGCGCCGTAAGGAGGCCACCCCCATGCCAGTCAATACGACCCTTAGCGCTCGCCGCTGTGAGCGGAAACCAAAGACGATCCCAGTCAGTCTTGTTTTGAAAGGCGGACCCTCCATGTCGGATGTCTCCGCATTCACCCTTGATATTTCCCTCCGTGGCGCAAGTGTTCGGACCAAGCTCCCGTTGTTCCCAGGAGAGTGGGTGGGAGTCGTGCCTCAGGGTGAAATTTCACATGCCATCCCCGCTCGGGCTGTTTGGGTTCGAGAGGATAAGTACTTGTGGACCTACGCGGGGCTCGAATTCCTGGACGCTGTGGACGCGAAAACTGACGAAGTACACTAGCCCTGTATCCCCTTTTCCCGAAGCCCCTTGATCCGGTCCCGCAACTGGGCGGCTTTTTCAAACTCGAATTGTTTGGCTGCTTCACGCATGCGGTTTTCAAGGGTCTTGATCAACTCCTCAAGCTCGTCACCCGTTGCGGCGTTATCATCATCGCTTTCGAGCGGTACGGTCACATAATCAGCTTCCACGATTGCCGCGAGCGACATATCGACGGGCTTGATGATGCTCTCCGGCGTGATGCCGTTCTCCTCATTGTATTGAAGCTGCTTGGTGCGGCGGCGATTGGTCTCACCAATGGCCTGGTTCATGGAATCGGTATACCGGTCTGCGTAGAGGATGGCTTTGCCGCGCAGGTGGCGGGCAGCGCGTCCCATGGTTTGAATCAGCGCGCCGGCTGAACGCAAATATCCTTCCTTGTCGGCATCCAGGATGGCCACCAGTGAGACTTCCGGAAGGTCCAGGCCTTCGCGCAGCAGGTTGATTCCGATCAGCACATCAAACTCGCCGCGCCGCAAATCGCGCAGGATTTTGACTCGTTCCAACGTCTCAATTTCGGAATGAAGGTAGCGGCAGCGCACCCCCACTTCCGCGTAGTACCCTGCAAGGTCCTCGGACATTCTCTTAGTGAGCGTGGTCACCAGAACGCGCTCGTTGGTCGTGGCGCGCATGCGAATTTCACCCAATAGATCATCAATCTGGTTGCGCGTGGGCCGCACTTCCACCTCGGGGTCGATCAATCCGGTGGGGCGGATGATCTGCTCCACCACCTCACCGCCGGTTTTGGTCAACTCATAGGGTCCGGGGGTTGCCGAAACATAGATGCACTGGCCCACCCGATGCTCAAACTCCTCGAATGAGAGCGGTCGATTATCGAGGGCCGAAGGCAACCGGAAGCCGTAATCCACCAGAGTCGATTTGCGAGAGCGGTCGCCCGCGTACATGCCGCGAAGTTGTGGGACCGATTGGTGGCTCTCATCAAGGAACATCACCGCATCGTCAGGGAGATAATCGAGAAGCGTTGGCGGGGGCTCTCCTGGTAACCTGCCGGAAAGGTGCCGCGAATAATTCTCGATGCCGTGGCAATACCCCATCTCCTTCATCATTTCCAGGTCGAACATGGTGCGCTGATGGATGCGCTGTGCCTCCACCAGCTTTCCCTGCTTCTCCAGTTCGCCGCGCCACCATTCCAGCTCGCTCTTGATGTGGTCAATGGCGTCATCCCGGCGTTCGGCGGGAAGGACATAATGAGTGCGCGGATAAATCGGCAGCCGATCAAGTGATTGCTTCACTTGGCCAAACAGGGGGTCAATTTGCGCCAGGGATTCCACCTGGTCGCCCCACATCTCTATGCGATAGGCAGTGTCTTCGTAGGTGGGATAAACCTCAATCACGTCGCCGCGTACGCGAAATGTCCCACGCTTGAAATCAACATCGTTGCGCTCATACTGGATCTCCACCAACCGTCGCAGGATGTCATGGCGCGATATTTTCTGACCCTTTTCCAACAAAACCAACATGCCATAATATGCTTCCGGAGAGCCGATGCCATAGATGCAGGAGACGCTGGCCACGATCAGCACATCACGCCGCTCAAAAAGTGAGCGTGTGGCCGACATGCGCAGTTTATCGAGCTCATCGTTGATGGTGGATTCCTTCTCAATGTACACGTCAGCGGCGGGGATATAGGCTTCCGGCTGGTAATAATCGTAGTAGCTGACAAAGTACTCCACCGCATTCTGGGGAAAGAAATGGCGGAACTCACTGTAAAGCTGGGCGGCCAGGGTTTTGTTGTGAGCCAGCACCAGCGCGGGGCGGTTGAGTGCCTCCATCACCTTGGCCACGGTAAAAGTTTTTCCCGATCCGGTAACCCCCAATAGCACCTGATGCTGCCTGCCGTCCTCCGCCCCACGGATCAGGTCGCGAATGGCGCCAACCTGGTCACCCCGAGGCTCATAGGAAGAAAATAGTTTAAAGTCCATCGCTCTCTCCGGCGGTGTATGTGGAAAGATTCATTATAAGGTGTTAGGGGTTAGGTGTCAGGTGTTAGGGAGAAGGGTGAAGGATAAAGGGTAAGGACATAAGGTTAAAGGGTGAATGGTGAAGGGTAAGGGCAAAGGGTAAAAGGTGAAGGATGATGGGTGAAGGGTGAAAACTAAAACGGGCCAATTACCCTTAAACTTTATCCGTTAGCCTTTAGCCTTCATCTTTTACCCTTCACCCTTTAACCTTTAGCATTTACCTTTGAACTTTTTTTCACCCGCGCATTTGCCCCTTCATCCCCGCCCATCCCGCGAATTGTGCTAAGATATTAAGGTTTCTTCGCCATCAAAATTTTGAACTAAAAGGACTGAAACTCATGCACCCGACCTGCTCGCGGCTTTCTTGGAAATTGCTCCTCGCCCTTTTACTATCAGGATCACTGGCCGGCGTGATTTGCGCCCAAACGCCCAAACCCCCCGCGGCAAGCCCAACAACCGCTGAAAACAAGCCCGCGAGCCCTGCCGTCGATGCTCCAATACCGGCCGATAAGGTCGTCCTAAAAGTCGGAGACCGGCAATTCACTAAAGCGGACATTGACCTGCTGATTGCGAGCCTTACCCCGCAAATGCAGCGCGCCGTTGCCTCGGAAGGAAAGAAGTCGCTGGGGGATCAATATGCGCTGGTCGTGGCACTCTCCCATCAGGCGGAGGCTCAGCATTTGGATCAGGCGCCCGAGTTTGTTCAGAAGCTGACTTTCCAAAAGCAACAGTTGGAAGCCCAGGCTGCCTATGAGGAACTCAGCGCGCAAGCCAAGGTGACGCCGGAAGAGATCCAGGCTTACTACAACGCGCACGCCGAGGATTACGACCAGATTACGGTCCGTCAGGTTATCGTTCGCAAGAAGGCTGCCGATGCCAAGGCTGACCCGGCACATCCGTCTGCGCCAACCGGGCCGGGGCTTGCGCCCGAGGAAGCCAAAACCCGCGCTGACGCCATTCGCAAGGAATTGGTGGCCGGCACCGACATCAAGAAAGTCACAGAGGATTTCAAAGCGCCGGGAGATATCATTATTGATGCTGAGCCCCGCACGGTCCGCCATGGTGGCATGCGCCCGGACATGGAGAAAGTTGCATTCGCCCTGAAAGACGGCGAAGTCTCTGAGCCCGTCGATGTCCCCCAGGCTTTAGTCTTATTTCAGGTGATCAAACACAGCCATTCCGACTTGAAAGATGTTACGCCGGAGATCGAAAAGAAACTGAAGCAGGAAAAGGTGGAAACTTCCATCAATGGGGTCAAAAAGAGTGCCAACATCTGGATGGACGAGGCGTACTTTGGATCCTCTGCAAGACTTGCACCCGGACCGACCCTGGGCGCACCCGTGGTCAAAACCCAACCGAAACCATAGTCGCATCAGGCAATAAAACGGCAAAACGGACACTAACTGCTGCTCCTCAACCGGACCATTATTTAATTAGTTATCTACTCCATAAAATACGATGATGCAAGGAGTTCTGGACGCGTACAGGCAGTTTGCATGCCATGTCGGAGCTTAGTTTTGACGACGTTTTCAACAGGTCTGTTGAAAAGTTTGTGGAAAACCTGCCTAATATTACGGTAAGGTTAAATCGCTAAACGGCTTCTACCTCTTTGCACCAACCTGAAGCAACCCCGATACCACAAAAAATAACTTACGTACTCCAATCCACCATGGTGGACCAAATGGTCATGGCAATTTTCACTTGATGAGAGTTGGGAAGAATTTCCCGAAGGAAAAAAAATCCATCAAAGACCAGCCGCGGGAGTATTCCAATTGGCGAAGCCCAGGTCTAAATAAGCGGCTGGGGCTTCTTGAGTTTTACTAGGAAGACCTGGTTGTCCTGGTCCAATTGGAGTTCCTTGCCATAGGATTGGTGGTGTGAGGAAGTTACCGTTAAAACGATGGTCCCTTTATTGACGCCAAATATTTTGCAGCGGCCTTGAGCGTCGGCCTTGGCGTTGTAGGTGTGTTTCTTTCCCAACCCAAAAGCGGCAGGCTCCGTAAATTGCAGAGTCACGCTGGCTTGGCTGACCGGATCACCAGTATCGGCTTCCCTTACATTCACAATCACCGTGGTGGTTTCTGGATTCGGCTTTGACTTTTGTGCGTGGGCGGAACAAGTTAGACTGGCGAATAATAGAAGGCTTGTCGCAAACCAAGCCGCCATGAAGAGTTTGGAATGCTGGGACGATAACATCGGATCTAAGTAACCTCCTGGTTCGATGTAAGCTGGAAGGCCTTCATGCCCCCACCCGCGATGATTCCGGCTGCCTATGGCGAACCTATCCATCGGGCCGCAGGCCCGCAAAGCCTGCTGAATTTAATCAAGCGCTTACATTCCTATCATAACCCATCTCGGACTAAAGCGGAGCTTGGCGGCAGGCAACTTTATTGATTGCCCCGGCACGATGGCCGCAACCAGGGTGAATGGATCAAAGCAATTACGGTGTTGCGGAGGTTGATGGAAATTCAGCAGCGGCGGGCGGCAACGGGGTTACGCCTCGCCCGCCACGATAACACGCACTGGCCGCCCCAGGCGCTTATGGATGGCAAGCAGTATTAATGCGCAAATCCCCCCTTGGAGAGCAATGCCCACCAGGACAAACGCGGCGGGGATGGTTGGCTTCTCTAATTCCGTGACCACTGCGAACGGCGTCAGTAGGGTCAACACCCTGGCGGCCGAGTGCGTGGCAATCACCGCAACAACCAGTCCCACCAGGCTGACCGCCGCGTTGTAGAGGCCCAGGACCAATATTCCCTTGATCACCGGATGCTTCATCCGGGTGAGGAGGCACCACTGGAGAAAGAGAACATCCCGTATGGTGAATACCAGAAATGCCGCAAAGGCCATGGCAGCAATGCTCAGACGCCATTCACCCGGGGGAATTGCTGTCCGCATCCCCAAGGCTTCCGCTGCCAGCATGGCATACCCGATGATTGCCGCCGGCACCAGCCAGGGCCAGGGCAAGCCATCAGGGGCAAAATAGGAAGATTGCCCAGCCTTCCATTTGCGCCACCAAACCTTTAGCTTCTCGTGCGGACTGAGAGCAGCCAGGCCAATCAGAAAGAGGAATAGCCCGTTCCAGGAAACCGCATACGCAGTGATGGAATAGGCGTGATAGCTCGAGAGGATGGAAGGGAAGGTCAGTCTGCTCGTATCCAGGAAGGCGTAAAAAAGAAAATTCCCAAATGCTGCCAGCCCGACGCATTGCCAGCGCGAGAGAGGTTGAATCTCCGGGATGTCACGTTTGAGATTGCGCGCAATCATTAGAACAAGCCATGCCCCCAAGGAAAAATAAAGGGCAAGCGTCAGGAAGATGCACGGAACCTCAAGACCAAAAAACGTTGGATCCAGATGTCCAAGGCTAATATCCAGGTGATGGAGAGAAATCACAGCCGGCAAAACGCTGATCGTGGCAAACCCCTTGAACGGACCCCGCATAAACGCCAGGAAGAAGAGGTTGCAAAGAAGTCCCAATAACCCAACTGCCCCTGAACTTGATTTCTCCACCAGCATGGATGCCGTCAAGGCGACCAGACTGTAAAAGAGATTGAAAATTAAAAGAAGGACAATGGAGCCGATAATGGCACCGAGGCCGATGCCGCCAATCAAGCCCGCCACGATGGTAATGGGCAGTGTGCAGGCAATAAAAAAGTACGCCACAATGGGTGCGCCCAACAGCAGACCGATCATGATTTCCATCGCGGTAAGCCGCGTCGTCTTGAGAAAATCGAACGTCTTCAATTGCCTTTCCTGTGCTACTACCTGGCCACACATGCTGGCGGACCACACAGCCAGCAACCCAAACTGAGCGCCCAGCAGGTAGCCGTAGAAATGGGCCCAAAACTCCTGCACATTGCCGGAATTTGCGGACCAGCAGCCCATGGCGATAAGACCAGAGACAATCAGTGAAAGAGCTGCCGCCATCAACGCCCGCGCGGGGCGCAGACTTGATCTTACGTGGAGGATCAGTAGGGGATTGCGCCAGAACCGGAACACTACATCACCTCATTGTGAGAAAGTTTGAGGTAAAGATCTTCCACCGTTTGCTTCACCTCGCCAAAGGACAACACCTTAATTCCGCCAGCCACCATGCCGGCCAGAACGCCCGTCAGTTCCTCGTCCGAACCGCCAAATTTAAAGAGGGCTTGCTGGCCCTGTACGGCGATCCCGGAAACGTGCGGATTCCCTTCCAGCTTGCTGCGCACCTGCGCTTCATCGGGTCCAACCCACGCCAGGCGCACGGCTCGCAGAGGGGTTTCCGCCGCAGAAATATCTGCAATGGTGCCACTGCGAATCATCTGCCCTTTTTCCATGAGGCCGATGGAGGTACAGAATCCTTCGAGTTCGGTCAGGATATGCGACGAGATCAGGATGGTGGTTCCTTCATCGCGCAGGGAGCGCAGCAGATTGCGCAAATCCATCCGCGCCTTGGGGTCGAGGCCAGAGGCGGGTTCGTCGAGCAGCAGCACCCGGGGTTTGTGAATAATGGCCCGCGCGATTCCCAGGCGCTGCTTCATGCCGCGCGAAAGCCCCCTGATCATGGCGTCGCGCTTCACCTCCAGCTCAACCTGGCGAATTACCTCGCCAATGCGCGCGGGAATCTCCCCCTCCGGCATTTTGTAGGCGTGAGCAAAGAAATCAAGATACTCCCAAACTTTCAAATCCTCATAGACACTGAAGAAATCGGAGAGGTAACCTATGAACTGCTGTGCGCGTTCGGGGTCCTGGTACACATCCGCATCCATCACAGACACCTGGCCCCCGGTGGGCTCAAGCAGGCCGCAGGCCATGCGAATCGACGTGGTCTTACCCGCACCGTTGGGCCCAATCAACCCGTAAATCTCGCCCGCGGGAATGGAAAGGTCAAGCCCCTGGACGGCAACCAGGTCGTCGAACTCCTTGCGCAGGCCCGTCATTTTTATGACTGCGGACACATCACCTCCCGTAATGCATGTCTTTCAATTCCTACGCAGCGTCGGCCGGCTTGGTTCCCTGCCCGCCGACTTTGTTTTCCACCGGACTTGCCGCCTTGACGGAATCACCCACCCACTGCAAATAATTTCGCGACCCTTCAATGATCGGCAGGCAGATGATCTCCGGCGTGTGATAGCTGTGGATCTTGGAAATCGCGGCTTTGATTTCCGGAAACAATTCGCGCGTGCTCTTGATGAAAAGCTGGTACTCCTTGCTGGTGGCGATTTTCCCTTCCCAATGATAAATGGATTCCATGGATTGAGTAATGTTGACGCAGGCGGCAAGTTTGCCCTCCACCAGGTGCTTCGCAATCTTGCGGCACTCTTTCTTGCTCGCTGCGGTTACCAGCACAACTACCTTGTCGGTCATGTTACACTCCCTTCGGCCTAACCTGGGCTGAATGACACTTAGTTGCTTGGAACTTGACACTGAAGATACAATGGGGCAGGAGGAGAAGCAACCCCCCATGCAGGTGGGTTGCCGGTCCCTTCAATGTAAAGGCACTGACGTGCCAGCTTAAGACGAAGTAGATACACTATCACTTTTCGGATTTCTTGCTGCGAGTTATGAAAGAGCTAGACCTCGACACCACCGCGCTATACCGCAACGGCATTCTCGTGTTGTTGCTGATTTGCGTTGCCCTCATCGTCCACAATGTTTTCAGCCAAAATGGATATTTAGCGTCGCGCCGGCAGCAAAAAGAGTTGCAATCCCTGCAACAAAAAATCCAGCAGATCAAAACTGAAAACGACCAATTGGATCATGAAAATAGCGCGTTGAAATCCGATCCTGCCGCTATTGAACGCATTGCCCGCGAACAGTATGGATTGGCAAAACCCGGCGAGAAGATTTACTCAGTCCCTGGAAAGACACCTCCCCCTAATCCACCCGCGCCATCAGCAAAGTAAACGCTCCACAAACGATGACCGTCACTTCGCGCTGAATTTCCCCTATTCCTTGGATAAGTCGGTTGTTCTTTCGCACTGGCTGTGTGCCTCTATTGGCGCACGCGGGCTCGGTTCAAATGTGCAAAGTCAAGGCTGGCCGTTGTACAATCCTCCAACAAGACCGCAGCAGAAAGCGGAAATTCTGGAGGATACATTTGGAATGCACCCCACCATCGGTCGAGACGCAGGCGGGCCAGGATGTCCAAGGCGACGGCCGATCATCGGGGTGGGGACGGGCTGTAGCCACTGCCTCCATTGCGTTTGTAACGGTCTTGTCCGTCTATCTACTGCTGCGCCCCCCGCTGTTCAACTATGACGGTTACTTATACCGATTGGAGGCGCTCCAACCGGCTGAAGGCGGGGACATCAATCCCCATCACCTAATGTGGTATCCCCTGCAAAAAGGGATTGCCGCTATAACCACGCATTTCGGCTCGCCGTCCACAGAGGCTTTTCAGCTCTTCGGGATTCTCATCAATTGCTTCACGCTGGCACTGCTCTGCCTGCTTCTGGTGCGCCTTACCAGGCGCCGGGCGCTGCCTTTCGCCATGACGATCTTCATCGCGTTCTCCCCTCGGATCTGGACCCTGGGATTTCAAAACCAGCCCTATCCACTGCTCAATCTCTGCGTCGTGGCGTTTCTGTGGTCAGTTGCAAAAGGTGATGCGCCCTCACGGCTGCGTCTGTTTGCCTGTGGAGTGTCGCTTGCCGCTGCCATTCTACTGCAGCAGGCGATGGTTCTGGCCATCCCCGCCGTAGCGGTCGGTTTTGCTTTGGCGGGCAAGGAACCTCTCAAGCAGAGGGTGAAGTTCGCCGCCAGATGGGCGGGGGGCACAATGTTGGCGGTGGCCGGAGCATATGTCGTGATGGCACGGGTGGCAGGAGTGAAGCCGGCTGGATTCTTGAACTGGACCATGCTGTACCTGCAAGAGCAGCACGGCATTCAGTTGCACTGGCCGCAATCGGCTATCAAGAGCGTCATCGGAATCGTCGGCACGGTAATGGAGTCGTCATGGATCAGCAACAGATTCAACCCGCAGGATACCTTCGACGTCATTTGGCAAGTATATGGTGGGCTTCTGGTGTTGGCTTGCGTTGCTGTGGTCATCATTGCCGCCCGTCGCCGTGTGCGCGAACGACTGATAAAGCTCATATCCTCAGACAAGTCATTCACGTGCGCGCTCATGCTCGTGTTGGCGTGGAGCGTGTTCGTATTCCTCTGGGAGCCAACGGGCTACTATTGGAGCGTCAACCTGTTTCCCCTCGCTTTTTTAGCATCGTGGTGGGTGTGTGGAAGCGGCAGGCGAACGGCAGTGGTGTTGACAGGCATCCTTGTGTTGCTCTCGGGCGGGAACATCTATGCCAACCACCGGCAGGATCAGGACTATAGCGTAAACTTCCCGCCGCCCTTGCTGGAACAGATCCGCGCCGAGTTGGGCCCGAACGACGTGTTTATCGTTGCGGGCAGGGATTGGTACGCCAACAGGGACTATAGCCTTCTGCTGGAATGCCTCGACAGTTGGCCCCGCAATCCCGCTTGGGCTTTGTTGGATGACTACATCATGAAGGGTCCACGGGACGAGTGGCAACAGAAGCTTGATCAGGCCATTCAGGGAGCTTTCACAGCGGGCGGCAGGGTGTACGTTGCCGACCATATTTTTTGGCCGGATTCGTATCGCGATCTTGAACAGACCGCCGATCCCTTCTCCACCTATGCACACATGGAATATGCAGGCTTGGGGGGCGAGACGGTTACGGATGAGGTCAAGAGTTTCTTCAGTCGTTATAAGTTGTGCCCATCTAATTTCAAGGTCGGCTCCGACCCATTCGGGGAGCTGAAGCGTATTGAATAGTTTGTTCGACTCCACCCACGAATTTGCGCCCGGGGGCGATCATTGCCAATCGATTCGCAAGGCACAGCTCAGGATAAATGAGTTGACGTCGCTCTCCTCCCTATGGTACTTGAAAGTCTGCCCCCTTTCCTTTCCCGGCACGGGATCAAGATCGCGAACAATAGGTTTGAATGTACGATCCAGAACATGGAGTAACCACTTTCCAATTTTGAGGAGGAGACCAGAACAGATGAAAACTCTAGCCCGATTGGTACTGTTGAGTAGTTTGATTGTCACTGGCACGGGATTGGCTTCCGCCGACATGCCGGGCGCACATCCCTACTATGTGCATGCGCTGACTGATTTGCGCCAAGCTCGTGCGCACCTCGATTATCACGGGGCCAATGAGCAGCGCGACGCCGAAGAAGAGCATGCAATTCGCTCCATCGATGAGATCATTGACGTGGTCAAGAAAGCCGCAATTGCCGACGGGAAGGACATCAAATTGGCCGAACCCCAGGACGTCAGACTGGCGAGAGCCGATCGCTATTATCAGGCGCTCCAACTGCTGATCGCCGCGCGCGGAGACGTCGCGCAGAAAGAAGATAACCCCCGCGCCAGGGAGCTCAAAGATCACGCCTTTGCCCAAATCACTGACACGATCCAAATCGTCAAAGATCTGCAAAGAAAATATAAGTAGTCGCCTATCCCTTATCGCAACAATAAACGAAGGCCCCGGATAAACCGGGGCCTTTTCTTTTTGGGAAATTTGCTTACGGCGCGACCCAGGTTACACGCGGACGGCCGCTGGAGGGATTCTTGTCAACAAGAACGGGAGTGCGGAAGGCTCGGCTCAACAAATCCGCCTGGAAGACCTCTTCCGCCCTACCCTGGGTCAGGCAGTTTCCGCCTTGGAGCAGGACCACATAATCGGCCATTTCCGCAGCCAGATTGAGTTCGTGGGTCACAACGATGCCCACGAAATTCTCCGATTTGGCGAGTTGCCGGAGCAAACGGAAGATTTCCACCTGGTAGCCAATATCGAGGTTTGCGGTGGGTTCATCCAGCAGGACCAATCGCGGCCGTTGCGCCAGAGTGCGGGCCAGCACGGCGCGCTGAAATTCTCCGCTGCTCATTTCCATCACGCGGCGGTGGGCAAATTCCTGCAGACAGGTTTTTTCAAGAGCCCACTCCACCCAGCGGTCATCTTCAGGACTTTCAAACAGGCTGTTGCCCAAATGCGGATGCCGTCCCTGTCGTACAAATTCCTCCACCTCAAACGAGAACAACAGAATCGTTTCCTGCCGCGCCAACCCGACTTTGCGGGCGCGCTGGCGGGGGGAAAGGTTGTGCAGATTCTCCCCGTCCAGAAAAACACCCCCGCTCAATGGCTTCAAGTGCCCGCTCAAAACCTCAAGCAGGGTGGACTTCCCTGACCCATTCGGGCCAATGATGGCCGTCAACTCGCCCGCTCGAGCTCTCAGGCTGATTGGCGAGAGGGCAAATTGCGCAAAACGATATGCAACATCTTCAGCGGTGAGTCCCGCGGTCCGGGTTGTAGTAGCTGGAGAATCAACCATACAGAAAAGGCGCCAGGTATCAGGCTATAGCTGCCAGGTTTCAAGTATAGGTCCAGAAGCGCAGGTTAGGCGGTTTCTGCTAACACCTAACATCTGATACCTGACACCTGATACCTCACACCTAACCCGTTGTCCGCCGCAGCAAATAAATAAACACCGGCGCTCCGGCCACCGCCGTCACCGCGCCCACCGGGAGCTCCGCCGGGGAGACCACGGTTCGTGCCAGCGTGTCTGAAAGGACCAGCATGATGGCGCCGCCAAAGGCCGCGGCGGGAATGAGGGTGCGATGATCATTGCCCACCAGCATCCGTCCCAGGTGCGGCACCAACAATCCGAGATAACCAATCGCACCGCTAACTGAAACGGCCAACCCGGTCAGCAGCGAGGCCAGCAGGTAGACCGCCGTTTCCACCAGCACCACATTTACGCCCAAGTGAGCGGCCTCTCCTTCTCCCAGTAGGAGTACGTTCAAGTCCTTGGAAAAGGCGTATAGGGCGATGATGGCAATAATAATGGCGGGAGCAATAAAACGAAGCTGAACGTTTGTAACCACACTCAGGTCGCCCATCAGCCAGAATGCCGTGCCGCGCACATCGCGGGTGGAGAGCAAAGTGAGCACGAAGAGGATCATGGCGGAAAGGAACGACGCCGTCACAACACCTGCCAGCAGGAGTGTGTAGCTGGAGAGCCTCCCCGCCCGCCGCCCCAGCATGTAGACCCAGGACATCGTCAGCACCGCGCCCGCGAAGGCGGTAAGCGGAGTCGCTGACGCCATCCGCCCGCCAATCCACAAGGCCACTATCGCGCCCAGCGCTGCGCCGCTGGATACTCCCAGGACGTACGGATCCGCCAGGGGATTCCGCAGCAGCGCCTGCAATCCTGTTCCTGAAACCGCCAGAGCTGCGCCCACCAACATCGCCAAGAGAATGCGCGGCAACCGAATGTCCCGCACGATTACGCTGGCTTCCGATCCCGGTTGTAGACCCATCAGCCCCCCCCAAACCTCACCCAGGGAAAGATGGACCCCCCCCAGCGCCAGGGCGCCAAGATCCACCAGCACCAAAGCCGCCGCGAGTGCCAGCAGCAGTAACAGAACGTTTCGGCGAGTCGGGGAAAGGGTCATAAGGCGATTTGCCGCTCTTTATATAGTTAGGTCGCAAGTGCTACATGACTGGGCGAAGAGGATGCGCGGCGCTGCCCCACCTATCCCCTACGGCCTGCCGCCTACTTCTCAGGGTGAAGCACTCTGGCCAGTTCTTCCAGCGAATCGATCAGCCGTGGGCTCGGCCGCATGATGGTTTCGCTCACCAGGTAGATGCGGTGGTTCTTAACCGCCGCCAAATCTCTCCATCCGGGTAGTTTTTGAAACTCATCGACTCCAGGGGCAAAATCTTCCGTTTTCGGAAACAGGATGACATCCGGCGCTCGGCTCAGCACATCCTCCAAACCCATGTGCGGCCATTCTGTTTTCATATCGTCGCTAATGGAAATTCCCCCGGCGCGCTGAATGACATTGGAGATGAATGTCTGGCTTCCCGCCGTAATAAGGGGGCGATACCATACTACAAAAAGCACCTTCAGCCGGGGCTGGCCCTTAACCCGATGATCGACTGCCGCCACCCGCGCGCGAAGGCCCGCCACAATGGTCTGCGTGCGCTCGTCCCAATCCAGGATGTGTCCCAGGTCTTCCAGTGACTTGATGGTGCCGTCGACGCTGTGTGCCGTAACTCCATAAAGCGGTATGCCCAAATGTTCCAATTGGTCGGCGGTTTCGCGACGATTGGCCTCATCGGTGCCCAGAACCAGGTCTGGTTTAAGCGCCACAATTTTTTCCAGATTGGGATTCAGCATGCCGCCCACGTGCGGCACAGATTTTGCCTGTGGGGGGTAGTCACAATAGTCCGTGTCGCCCACCAAAAGGTTTCCCAACCCGAGTGCATACAGGGTCTCAGTAACGCTGGGGGCAATGGAAATCAGGCGACGGGGGTGATCCGGAACGTTCACCGTGCGGCCCGTCTGATCGGTCACCATGCGCGCAAGGATGGCATTGGGCGATAAAATGAGCGCCAAGGCAAGCGTAAGACCGATTCGATTTGCGGAAGCAGGCTTTCGCATTCGGGAAACACCTCAATAAAACAAAAAGCTCCGCGAACTCTTGACGAGGGCGGAGCTGCTTGCTCCACTCTTTCTCGCGAAGAGTGTGCGGCAGGACATCATCACATCAAGCGATGCGTCCCCGGGCATCCAGGCAGGTCTCCTGACTTGCGGCGCACTCGCGACCCTGCTTCACCTTCCCACCCAAAAGATGCGGGCAGTGGCATCAACCGGGATTCCATTCCTCCCGGCGAATAAGCAAGGTCCGCCGCATACAGTGGCGGGACCGTGGCCGATTCTCACGGCCTTCCCTCTTGTTCCCCACGCTTGGCAGGAACCTGGATCCGTTCCAACAGAATTGCAGTGCACCACAGTAAAGCCAGACTCGCTCAACCGCAAGGCTGCACCAACTCGGCGTTCAGTCTATGTCGCGAAAATATGTTTGTCAAACTCCCCCGCCTCGTCAACAATAGGCGATGTTATGAAAACAAGAATCTTAACAGCATTGCTGATGGCTGTTCTTACCCTGCCCTGGACAGCGGCAGCAAAGGAAAAGAAAAACACAGGACCCGTCATCCCCATCGGATGGCTTTATCTCCGTGACGGATCCCGCAATCTCTCCGTATCTGAGGAGGACTTCCAAAAGGCTACGCGCCATCTTCCCCAGGGATCGCTGGTTCCCGTTTTCAAGACGAAAGAGAAGCATGGCGACACGTATGGAAGGGTGGCCGCCCTTAATTTGCAGACAGGCCTGGCGGAATTGGGATGGGTCAAAATTGATCCGGCAGAATTAAAGCCTGTGCAATCCTATCCGCCCGATAGCGATCTGGTACCACTATTGGGTTCCCCCTACCTTGACGATGTCGTCGCCCAGCATACCGACATGGCAAGATTCCTGGTGCACCAGGCCCAGGGCACTGAAATGCTGCTCTGCTATGTGTTAACCTCACAATTGTCGATGGCGAAACTCGTCGTCTTTACCACCAACCAGGGAAAGTTCTACCCGGGAGCTTCCGTGAATATTCCCATGACGGAATTGCAGAATGGAATCACCTCCCTTGAAATCCGCGACCTGGTGGGCGATGGAAGCGAATGCGTCATTAGCAATGAAACCTTCCGCGACCTTGCAGATACTTTTGGCAGCAACTTGGTGATCAGGAGAATCGTGGATGGGCAATTTCAAACCCTTTGGCAGGCGCCCATCAAATACAAAAATCTTTCCCAGTACAATGCCACATTGCAAATCCTACAGCCGCCTGAAAAAAATATTGGCGCGCCCGGAACGGTAACCACCGGCGTGGTGACGTATCGTCCCAGCGGCAAAGGGCAAATACCCGTTTGGAATGGCAAAGTTGAGTTTTTTATCGTCAACAGGGAGAAAGCACTGGATTCCGTGACAATAGAAAAAGTCTGTCCCTGGGATGGCAACGAATTCACCCCCCTACGATAATAGGTTCCAAATTCTTGGATCTTCAGATCTTGATCCTCGATACCAGTCTTGAATTTTGAATCTTGAATTCCAGATTTCTGCCCCTGATCCCTTATCACTTTCCTAATCTCACCCTCGCGTTGAGTTCCCTCTCGCACTGGCATATAATGATTGTGGGGCGGGGCCAAATGCAAAAACCAAAAACTTTAGGTGAGTTGAAGAACTCTCATTTCCAAAGTGTCAGCATCAAGGATGAGATGCGCACCAATCTTCTGCGCAAACTTGCGGCAGGAGAACCCATCTTTCCCGGCATCATCGGCTTTGAGGACACGGTAACCCCTCAAATCGTCAACGCCATCCTATCCAAACACAACTTCATTCTGCTGGGGCTGCGCGGCCAGGCCAAAAGCCGGATTCTGCGCTCGCTCAGCTCCTTGCTCGATCCGGCCATCCCCATAGTGGCAGGATGCGAGATCAACGACGACCCTTTCCACCCCCTTTGCCGGGCGTGCCACGAACTGCTGCAAAAGATGGGTGACGCGACCCCCATCGATTATCTTGCGCCCGAGCAGCGATACATTGAAAAGCTGGCCACGCCCGACGTCACCATTGCCGACATCATTGGCGACCTCGATCCCATCAAGGCCGCGCGCGGAGGCCACACGCTGGCGAGCGAATTGACGATTCATTACGGCTTGTTGCCCCGCGCTAATCGCGGCATCTTTGCCATCAATGAGCTGCCCGACCTCTCCGGCAAAATCCAGGTGGGGCTTTTCAATATCATGCAGGAAGGGGACGTGCAGATAAAAGGGTATCCCGTCCGTCTGCCGCTGGATGTGGCGCTGGTCTTCACCGCCAACCCGGAAGACTATACAGCCCGCGGGAAGATAATCACTCCACTGAAGGATCGCATCGGCTCGGAAATCCGCACGCACTACCCGGCCACCCTGGATGAGGGCCTTGCCATCACGGCGCAAGAGGCGTGGACGGACCGCCAGGCAGAAAAGCCCCTGGTGATTCCGCAATTTATGCGCGAGATTATTGAGGCCATAGCCTTTGAAGCGCGCGCGGACAAACGCATTGACAAGCGCAGCGGCGTCAGCCAGCGCATGCCCATCACCTGCCTGGAGAACACCATCAGCAGCGCGGAGTGCCGCGCCCTGAAGCACCAGGACGACCAAATCGTTCCCCGCCCGTCCGATATATACGCTTCCCTGCCCTCACTGACAGGCAAGTTGGAACTGGAATATGAAGGCGAGTTGCGCGGCGCCGACACTGTGGCCCGTGACGTCATTCGCCAGGCCATCGGGCGGGTTTTCAAGAAATATTTCGATAATGTCCCGCTCCAATCCGTCGTCCAGTGGTTCGAGCTCGGCGGAAATCTCAGATATTCACCCAACTCATCCTCCGACGAGCTTTTCCATCAGTTCAAGAAAATCCAAAACCTGCTGGAGAAGACCCAGAGCCTGGGTATTCACGCCAACGACAATCCCGCGTTGTTGGCCTCAGGTGGCGAGTTCATTCTGGAAGGCCTCTACGCGCTGAAACGGATTAGCCGCAATGAGGAATTGGGCTACCACACCGAGCGCCGGCCCCCAGAGCGCCCGGAAGAAGCGCCCGCGCCCACCGCGCCCAGACGACGACCGTTGAACTAGGGTGGGGCGAAACTCGAAAATCGCCCAAAGGCAGCCGAGTTTCGGATTTCGATTTTCGAATATGAAATACGTCAAGTACTCCAAATACGTCCCCAACCCCTTCGATGACCTCAGCGCGGAGGATCTGCTCCAGATGCTGGGGGACTTCCTGCTCGACAGCGGCTTCTACGACCAATTTCAGAATATCAACGAAATGGACCCCTCGAAGACCATGGAGCAGCTCCATCAGGCGCTTCTGGAGGCCCTCCGCGATCAGGGAAAGATTCCCGACAACATGCTGGAGCAGATGCTTCAGAATTGGGAGGACTATCAGAATTCCGAATTGGCAACGAAAATCAATCAGCTTCTGGAGCGGCTTGCGGAAGAAGGCTATGTATCCGTGGAGCAGCCGAACCCGAGTCAGGGTGAGATCATGAACCGGGAGGGCGCTGCCTCCGGCGGACAACAAGAGGGTAAGGCCAAGTTCGAAGTGACGGACAAGGCGCTCGATTTTCTGGGGTTCAAGACTTTGCGCGACCTCCTGGGCTCTTTGGGGAAATCCAGTTTTGGCCGGCACGATACGCGCGAGCTTTCCACCGGGGTGGAATCCGAGGGCTCCAGCCGCCGCTACGAGTTTGGCGACACCCTGAATCTGGACGCCAATGCCACGCTGCTCTCTGCCATTCGCCGCAAAGGCTTGACGACTCCGCTGCAACTCGATTACCAGGATTTACAGGTCCATCAGTGCGAATATCAAAGCTCCTGCGCCACNNGATCGCTTTACCCCGGCCAAGAAAGTTGCCATGGCGCTCAGCCACCTTATCCGCAGCCAATACCCTGGCGACACCCTGCACCTTGTCCTCTTCCATGACACGGCGGAGGAGATGCCGATTTCGGAACTGGCGCGCGTTCGTGTTGGCCCTTACTACACTAACACCCGCGAAGGTCTGCGTCTGGCGCAGCGCCTGCTATCACGCCAGAAAAAGGACATGCGCCAGATTGTAATGATTACTGATGGCAAGCCTTCCGCCCTCACCTTGGACGATGGGCGGATATATAAGAACGCGTTCGGGCTTGATCCTCTCGTGGTGTCGGAAACCCTGCACGAGGTGGCGCGCTGCCGACGCAACGGAATCCTGATCAACACTTTCATGCTGGCACAGGATTATGGCCTCATCAGCTTTGTGCAGAAGGTTACAGAAATCTGCCGCGGCAAAGCCTACTTCACCACGCCCTATACCCTGGGGCAATACCTGCTGATGGATTACATGAAGAAAAAAGTGAAGCATGTGCATTAGTTAGGAGTTAGGAGCCAGGAGGCAGGAGTCGAAATACTGAGGTCAATGGACGCAAGACTGGAACTGGAAGGAATTCGATTGAAGAATGAATCGGGAAGAGAACGCGCTGGCATTCTAGCTTCTAACTTCTAGCTTCTTATATTTTCATTCACTATGCTCCGGGTTCTGAAACAATACTTCTCGAATCTACTGGGGAGAAGATCAATGCCTCTCTTGAGCGCAGGGAATACCGCGCCCCATTTTCAACTTTCCACCACCACGGGTGAACAGTTTTCTTTATCGGAGGCGCTTGCCCGCGGCCCGGTTCTGCTGGCCTTTTTCAAAGTTTCCTGTCCCACCTGCCAGTTCACCTTCCCGTTTCTGCAACGCCTTTATGAGCAATTGCGCCAACATGGCGTGCAAGTCTGGGGAATCGTGCAGGACAAGGCAAAGAACGGCACCGCATTCGCCTCCGCGTTCGGAATCACGTTCCCCATCCTGATCGACGACTCGCCTTACAAAGTCTCCCAGGCTTACGGTCTAACGCACGTTCCGTCGCTTTTTCTCATTAAGCCTGACGGCCAAATCGAAATTTCCGGCCACGGCTTCTGCAAGGCAGAGGTTCTTGCCATCCAACGATCCCTGGCACAATCGCTTGCCGCCACTCCGCCGGCACTATTCCTCCCCACGGAGAAAATTCCAGAATTCAAACCCGGTTGAGGGTCGAAAAACTAGGCTTGGTCAAGCCTGGCGAAAATGAACGGAGCCGCAGATGAGGCGGAAGAACGCGGACAGATTCTTGAATTTGATCCGTGTAGATTCGTGAAATCCGTGGCCCTGTTCTTTCCGGCTCTTAACTTTGAGGGTTTATGGAATTTTCGACCTGAGAGCCCTGCCAGGGCGATCTACAACCTCTGCCATTAGCAGTGATCGAGGATGACACACAATCAATATTGGAAATGAGGCTGGTGGAAAGACCGGGCTACGACAAATCCAGATCCACCAGCTCCACGCGCTTCTTATGCTTGAGTGGCTTTTTTCTTGGGTCCGTGTGGGTCACTGCGGCGGGAGGCGAACCAACGAGCAAGCGCGCCTGTCGCCTGACCTCGGTGGTGTTCTTGAACGGCTTGGACTTCTTCTTGCGCATATTTGAAGCATTGGTTAATGGCTAATGCAGAGTAGAGTGGCTAAACCCTCGAAGCAACTTCCTGATAAATTCTGCCGGTGGCCAGCCGGATAAATGCCCTCGGCGGCCAATCAGGCGACCGATCACCAGCCACTAACCTCGATCCTCTAAACACTGATTCTTCTGGCGGAAGTGTGTCGGAATCGAACCGACCGGCCCGCCATAAGCGGGTCCACAGGATTTGAAGTCCAGGACGGACACCAGCCCGCATGCACT
>PLSX01000198.1 GCA_003165315.1 Acidobacteriota bacterium | reverse complement strand
CGCTGACCTTGAGGTCAGCATCTGTGGGGCCCAGCAGCGCTGGGCCAGGCCGAACGCTGTTCGGCCCTACACTACCAACCTGGCCCGGCACGCCGGAGCCCATGCCGACCTCAAGGTCGGCGCTACTACCCGTGTAGGGTCCGGTAAGGGTGTCGAGGGTAAGGGTGGGGTAAGGGTTTCGGGTGCCCTTTTTCCTTTGCCGGTGTGTGAAGCCTCCATCACTTGGTTTTATAGGCGAAGGTCACCTTCGTTTCCTCGTCCAGGACAAGTGGCCGGAAGAAGCGGTATGAGCTTCCGGCGCGGGGCACATCCACGTGGATAGGCAGCACTCCCGCGACGCGTTGTTGAAAATTTACCACGTTTGACGATGCCGTCTGTTGCTGTTGCTCCGCCTGGCGCTTGGCGTCGCGTTCCAAATCCATATCTGAAGTTGCTGACATCACTTCCACTGTTTCTGTCACGCTCCCAAGGCTTAAGGTGAGGTTCATCGGAACCGGCCGGTTGGCATCGTAGCTGAGTGTCTGCCGGTACAGCTTAAAGCCCGGCTTATCCGCCTTAATTTGAATCCGGCCGGAGGGAAGGTTCTGAACCGTCCAGCCGCCTGACTGATCCGTTTCAGTTTCCTGCTGCGCTCCGGTATCCAGGGAAACCACGGTCACTTTGGTGCCGGGCACGTAAGCGCCACTGGAATCATAGATGTATCCTCCCAATTCTCCCGGGTTCAAAGAAATCGGTTGCGCCGGAGGCGTAGGGGGTGGGGGTGGGGGTGGTGGAGGAGCCGCCACCTTCTTTTTTCCTGCCAGAATATTCCAGTCGCGGGACTTGGATCGGGGGTAGGCGGCCTCGCCAGCATTAACCGACTCCTCCCCGCCTTCAAAGGTCACCGTGCCCGGGACGAATTGATTTGCCGCAATGGCATCCCCGCCAAATTCCTTCACTTTATATCGATCGGGCAGGAAGACTTCCCATTGCAGGATGTCAATGGGCACGTCCATGCGGGGCAGGGTCAGTTCGGCCCCGCCTTGTTTGGAAAAGGGAGCGCCGGAGTGAAGGTAGACAAAGTCCACCGTATAGGTGTCAACCGGGCGGAAGCCCGCGCGCAACAGCGGCACGCGCGTCCCATCGCTGCCTTCAACGGGCTTGACGCGTTCGCCCTCCACTTCGGCGGAGAGGATGCTGGCGCCTGGCGGCAGGGCCAGTTTCAGGAACGGTTGCGCCTGGTTCTTCACCTCAAGTTTTACTTCCGTCAGTGATTTGCCCTCAGTGGTCACCAGCGTGGTCACCACGGCGCGGTCCACCACGGCGGCCAATACGCGGCTATCCGGAAAACGCGTCCATTCGAGTGCAAGCGCGGGAGTTTCGCCCGTCTGCCGGTGGTAGCGGAACGCCGCCTGCACGGAATTCCGTGCCATGGAGCGCAGGTAGGAATTGGTTTCCTTGAGGTCGATTCGCTTGAGCCCGCCGCCCTCCGTGGCCGTCAATTCAAGCATTCCCGTGCCTTCAACCAGGATTTCGCCGGTCTCTCTTTGCGCGCCCTGGAAGGTGAGAAACGGGGCGTCCACTTTGGTTTCGGCGGTGGACTTTTCCAGCGTCAGGAGGAACTGGTGACTGCGCACGGTGGGGTTCAAGACCTTGACGGTCAGCACGCCGGCGTTCTCTTCTGTTGAATCGATGGACCCTCCGGTGATTCCGTCCAGTTCATAGCTTGGGGGGAGAGCGATGGAGAACTGGGAGGGATCTCCCTGTAATACCGTGATTTCTGCCAGCGACGCGACGCGCAGTTCACCCTCACTCACGGTCAGCAGTGTCTTTAGGTCGGAGACAAAGCGAACCTCGCGCGGAACGCTGGGAGTTTCCACTTCCCGGGTGGTCCATGAGACCTCCGCCGCTTGGCCCGGCTGCAGAACGGCATCAATCTTGGTCATTCCGTTCTCAGTGGTCCGATTGGTGATAATGCCGGGATGAATCCGCACGTTGGCGTGCTCTCCTGGGACAATGAGCTTAAGGGTTGCCGTTCCGGCCACAAGCACGGGAAGCCGGAAGGAGGCGCGGCCGGCGTCAATCACCAGCGGCAGGCCGGCGTCGAGCGCAAGACTGAAGGCGCTGCTTCCGGTCAGGACGGCGACGTGCGTTCCGTTCTCCTGCATCAGGGCGAGTGGTTTGCCATCGCGCTGGGCGTCGAACACCGTCCATCCCGTCGCCACGGGAATTTTGGTCATGCCCTTGTTGAAGACCTCGCCCTCCACCTGCACCTTACCGCGCACGCTGCCGGTTCCCGCGGTTAGAACAAATTCAGCACGCTTTACGGAATAGGCGGCGGGTGGAAGGTCGGTCTTCCGTGTCTTGGCGGCCAGTTCAAGCAATTGGTTGTATTCATCCAGGGGAATGGCCACGCTTCCGGAAGGCGGCACGGGAGGAATGGCTCGGTCGTCCGCCAAGACCGCCTGGCCCATAACCAAGGCAACAAAAACCAAAGCAGCAATTCGAATTCTCATTGCGCACCTCCCTTTTTGTCCTTCTGGTAGCTCAGCACGGCGGAGAGCGATTGATTTTCACTGGTCAGTTCGGAAACCATAAAGACCGACGGTCCAAAGGCGGGAAAATCAACGCGGATGGGAAGAATCCCCGTCACGCGGCTGCCTTGATTCGTCGAGCGGTATTGATCAACGAGGGCCTGCGTGGAGGTGCCCTTATCGGTTTTCGAGTTCCCTGCGAGGCCTGGCTGATTGGCTTCTTCGGCCATCGTCAACCCAGGGCGGGGCTTATATATTTTGGAGTAAAGTTCCAACCTCGAAAATTCGTTAGTCAGCGCCGGAGACGTGGGGTCGGAGTAGCTTTCAGCGCGGAACGGACCCTGATCCACGGTGACGTGGAATCGAGGGGGATGATAAAGGCGCACGCCAGTGCGCGAGACAGGCAGATCCACCGAGGGCAGGGCAAATCGGAACTGACCTTTGTCAGTCCATGCGGCCACGCGGCTGAAATATACCAGTTCGACGGCGAACGCGGGCGCATCCTCACCCGACCGTGCCTTTTCGAGCGGCAAAAGAACGCTGCCATCAGGAGCCTGGCCCGGGCGGACGGGACGTCCATCCAGCGCGGCACTCCAAAGTGCGGCGCCGGGCGGTAGGGCCACCTTGAGGAAATTCCTCTGGTTGTTCCGCACGGCATAGCGGGCCTGCACCAGCGTCTTGCCTTCACCTGAGGCCAGAACCTCGTAGCGCGCCTCCTCCACATTGGCCATCAAAACAGCCTGGGGAGTGTAGCGCGCCACGTTGACGCTGAGTGAGCGATTGACCTTGCCATCCACGCCATGGAAGCGAAACGCGGCAAGCGAGGGAGATTCGCGGCTCGCTACCATGGGTCCGAGGTCGGACGCGTCGGCGTTCTCCAGGCCATCCTTCTGCACTTCCTTGATTTCGCCCGCGCCCAGAATTTCCACCGCCACGCCACCCGCTTCCTTTTCGCTATCGAGAAGCCGCAGCACGGGAATCGCAATCATGCCATCCCGGGGACACTTCACCTCGCCGCTGATCACGAAGCGCGCGCCCTGTTCAGTGGGTTCAATGAACGTGACGCGTAACTCTCCGCTCTTGATGGCCCAATCGGCTACCATCGCGCCTGAAACTTGATTCACCGTGACGCTGTCGGGGATTTGGAACCCCACATCGTGCGCCAGACCCTGCGTCACCTGAACATTCACTTCCGTCGTCAACGTCGCGGTCTCTTCACCCAGCGAAACGAGTTCCGTCAAACTGCTGCGCATGCGCAGGGTTTGCGTGGCGCGATGGTCCTCCGTCTTGCGCCGCCAGGTGAAGGTGAGGGGTTCATTGCCGCGCCCATAAGCGATCCATTTTTTGTCAGTGGACCCGTCGGGCCGTTCTGCCAGCAAACCGCCGTTCACCAGCACGTCGATGCCCTCGGACGGCAGCGTTACCGCGGCGTGCACGACTCCGGAATAGGAAGGAGGCAGGGTCACGGATTCATCGCCGGCATTTGAAGCCACGGGTACGGCCAGCCTGAGCTGCAGTACCGTCCGGCCAGCATGGGTCAGCACGGCGGAGACTTGCCCGGTAACTTTGCCCGGGGCATTCTCGATCAGCGAAACGGGCTTGCCGTCAAGCCGCGCCTCTCGAACCAGCAAGCCGGGGGGAATTCCAATTCGTGCCCAGCCTTCTTTCAAAACGTCAATCGTGAGAGTCGCATCGCCTGTCGCAAGTTCGCCCGCTACCTGAAGGTCATAATCGACCCGCGAAAGTGTCGCATCAACGGGAGGACGCTCGGAATCTGCCAACGCAGGGTAGGCCTCAGCGCGCAGACCGCGATACTCATCGACTCCAATCACCACCCAGCCGCCCGAATGCGGTGGCGACTGGGCTTGAGCGCTGAATCCTGATAAAACGCTGGAAGTGAGAATGAAGATTGTGCTGAGATGTTGCAGAGAGCGCGATCGAAATCCGAAATACTGGTGCGTCGTGAACATGGTGGGCCTCACAGGGAGAATCGGGAATTCGGATCGTCCAAATCAATTGCTGTGATGCGCCTTCGAAGCGATGCGATCACCTGCGGAAGCAGACAAAAAGTGAGTGCTTCAGGGTAGCGTGGCCAAGGCGGCCAAACCATACCATATTGTTCGAGGAGTTGACACCGTCGGATCGAGTGGAGCGTCACCGGGTGGCCCGTGCACTGCGTCAAGGGGTCAAGAAGTCCGTCAGCAGACATTTAGCCCATATCGCCATGCGGCTATTTGCTGACTTTGATGGGGATTGTTGGGATATCCACAATGCACCTGTGCAGTTGCCCCAAAAACGATTTTTCAGGGAATAGCTCCAGATTTGCCACCGAAGGGTTGCTGATGGTCGTGAGTCCTGCCATCCGCACAACCTTGTCGTATGAGGGCCTGACATTAGAAGTGGATACTGACTCGACAACTACCGCAGGCGCGTGAGCGCTGCGCAACTCGTCGGCTTGTCGCTCTTGGGTGGGGTTAGGCTGACTTCTGGAGTGGGGAAAGGCTGAGCAATTTCCGGATGACGTCTTCCGCCGTGGAGGTGGCGGATTCGGCGGGCAGGAAATCACCGATTTCCGTTAAATCATTTCCTGTGGTGACCAGAGCCTGCTCCGTGTATTTGCCGCCGCGAATCTGGGGAAGTCCGATGTTCGCCATCAGGGCGTTGCACAGGCACTTGGTTCCCACCGTATCCTCCGCTTTGCCGCCCTTGGATTCGTACACGGTGAGGGGTTCGGCGGAGCAGCGGAAATCGATGGTTCCGGCCGGGGTTCGATAAGCCTCGCGCAAATAACCGAGGTCGCAGACGCGGGGGCGGGCCAGGTAGACTTCCTCCTGGGAAAGCGTTCCTTCCAATTGCCCCACCTTGAAGGGAAAATTGGTGGGCGACGCCACCGGATCGGTAAATACCTGGGCGGTGCCCGAGCGCGCCTTATCCAGCAGGGCGCGTTTGTAACTGTCCTTCAGGCTTGACTCTTCGCAGAAGGCAAATGCGGTGCCCACCTGGACTCCGGCGGCTCCTGCGTCCAGAGCCTCAACCACCTTTTCAGGCGAACCAAATCCACCCGCAAGCCAGAAGGGAACGGCAAGCTCCCGAATCTTTGCCAGGTCAACCTCGTCCCGCTCTCCGTAAATCGGCTCGCCGCCTTCGTCAAGCTGGAGCTTGCCACGCGGGGGCGCGTTGTGGCCGCCGGCCGTGAATCCCTCAATGACGAAGCCATCCACCTTGCCGTCCGCCTTTTTCAGCATGGTGGTGGCCAGGGTGTTGGAGGCGATGATGGCAAGAAACTTGGGCCGTGTAAGCGGAGGAAGGTCACGCCCCAGGAAATCCTTGGGCGCGAAGCTCATGGTTTTGTCATCACCCTCCTGCGCGCCGGTTACCTGCAGGTGATAGGTTGCGGGCTCGTGGGTTGTGAATCGATCGAGCACACCGGGTATCTTAAGCGGCACCCCGGCCCCCATCAGGACATACCCCACGCCCGCCAGCATGGCGCCGTAGATGGAATGCAGATGGGGAAGTTGAAGCTTTTCCAGATAATTGATTCCAACCGGATTGTTGTGGCCTTCGCGGGCGAGAATGACTTCCACAAAATTGGCGACGACGCAAAGCTCCACTTGTCCTTGAGGAGCGTCTTTGACGTGCTTGGGCAGGGAGGCGTAAGGGGCATTTTCAGCCCTTCCGCCAGGGATGTAATATTTCTGCCAAATACGCTCGGCGATTTCCGGAACGGGGAATTGGTCAAGCCCGCGACGCATGTGGCCGCCGGGGTCTCCATCCTGTAAACGGCGGGCTAGGATCAAATCCAATGCCGTTCCAGAAACGACGCCAAGCTGGCCAAGCCGGGATACCGCCTGCGCCAGCCGCCAATTGGAAACGCCCGCGCCCATCCCGCCCTGAATAATTCTTGGAAGATTGCTCATATTAAAAATTACTGCAAACGAAGCTTGGTTTGGACTTGAGGGTACTTGATCGGAGACTACCGCTGCGGCCTGACACTTCGGGGCTGCTTCTTCGACGGACCTTCTTGCCAATTCATAGAATAACCCAGCTCCGTCGATTTGGGCAGATGAATCGTGAATCTTGGACTGCGTCCGCGAAGCTGGGGATTTTTGCCCTTGGTTTCAACTGTGTCCCATAAGCCAGAAGTATTGGGGACCAAATCAGAAAAGCGGCAGCTTCGCGGCCGCACTCCAAAGCGCTTCGCGCAGGATCAATCCACGAATGGCTTACAATGAGAGGAAATGCTGTCGCCATTGCGGCAGCCTCTACTAAAATAAAGATGAGCCCTGGCAGGGATGCGCAGGAACAAATGCGAAAGGCACAGGTAAAAAAGATGAAAAGATTCAATTCGATAGTTTCAGTGGCCCGGCTGATGGGGGCTGCTGCCTCGATACTCGTATTCGCCCTCTGCGGCTTGGCGCAGCTTGGCGCTCCACCGCCGCAAAGCACCATGCCCACGCAACTTCCCCTTTCGGGTCGAAACGGGCAAGGCGGCGGAGTTGCCGCCACGGAATCGCCCGTCCCCAGCACCACGACCAGCGTGAATGCGATCAATCCGACCATATCGGTTTCAGGCGCTTACAGCGGAAGCACCAACAGCACGGCAGCGATACCGTTTTCCGGTAAGCTGTCACTGGCGGAGGCGATTCGACGTGGAACCGCCTACAACCTGGGCGCTGTGGGGATGACCCAGGCGTTGAGTCAGGTGCGCGGGCAGGCGAAATCGGTGCGAAGTGGGCTGTTGCCGCACGTAAGCGCCGATGTGAATGACACGGAGGAGACCTTCAATCTGCGGTCCCTCGGGTTCAACTTCACCTTTCCCGGGTTCACTTTGCCCAATACGGTCGGCCCGTTCAATGTGATGGATGTTCGCGGGCGGGTCTCGCAGAGCATTGCGGACTTCACGGCGATCAACAACTATCGTTCCGCCAGGCTGCTGGAGCGCGCCAGCAACCTTTCCGCCAAGGATGCTGAGGATTTGGTTGTGCTTGCGGTTGCAGGCACCTATCTTCAAGTCATCGCCGCCAAGGCGCGGGTGGATGCGGCGCGAACGGAACTGACAACTTCCACCACGCTCTATGAGCAGGACGTCCAGCGACTGAAATTTGGCAGGATTGCGCAGATTGATGTGAACCGCAGCCGCGTCGCCATGCTGCTGGATCAGGAACGGCTGATCACGCTACAGAATCAGCTCGCCAAACAGAAGATTACTTTGGCCCGCCTGACGGGCTTGCCTCCCAACGATCAGTTTGAAATCTCCAACACCGTTGCCTATACGCCCGCCCCACCCATCAGTGAGGACGACGCGGTCAAACAGGCACTGGATCAGCGTCTTGACCTGAAAGCGGCGGAGGTTCAAGTGGCCGCGGCAGAGAAGGCTTTGTCTGCGTCGCGTGCCGAACGGTACCCGTCAGGCTCCCTGAGTGCGGATTACGGGGGGATCGGTTCTCCCACGCAATTGCGCCCAACGTATACGGTTTCGGCCACGCTGAGCATTCCGATCTGGAACGGCGGCCGTACCTCTGGAGACATTGAGCAGGCGCAGGCCGCTCTGGCACAGCGTCGCGCCGAGCTTGAAGACGCCAAGAGCCAGGTGGAAAGCGACGTGCGCACGGCCTACCTGGATGTTGTGGCGGCCGCCAATCAAGTGGAAGTGGCGCAGCAGAATCTGGACGTCAACCACGAGACACTGGGCCAAACACGAGTTAAATTCGACACCGGCGTGAGCACAAATGTCGACGTGGTGCAATCGCAGCAGTCGGTTTCCAGCGCGCAGCTTGATTACATTGACAGCATCTTCGCTCATAACCTGGCCAAGTTGAGCCTGGCCCGGGCCATAGGGGGCACCGCAGATAAATTGACGCAGTTCCTTAGCGTACAGTAGATGCGTTGCTATCGGGCACCGCATTGGGGTCAGGTATAATGAAAGGTTACTTATCGAGGCTTAAGACGCATGTGGGACCGCTACCGGAATTGGATGTATGACTGGGAAACCCGGTTGAACGCCCGGGACAAGAACCGCGTGGTTCGTCCGCTGGAATGGGGGCTGGACTGGGTGAATCGTTGGCCGAATCTGAACGGCACGCGGGAAGCCGCGCCCGCGAATCCTGCGGCCTATCTTGCCCAACTGAACCAGCAGATTGTTTGTCACAGTGATGATTTCTACTCCTATGAGACTCCGTCCGATTTTCGCCGCGAGGGTGACTTTCTGCTCTTCACATCGCCGGTCGAGACGCCGCATGAGGTGAACAATGTGGCGCGGGCGCGATGGTTTCCTGCCAAAGGACGCCGCGCCTTGATTGTGATGCCGCAGTGGAACTCTGACGCCGAAGGTCACAATGGGCTCTGCCGGATCTTCAACAAAATGGGGATTTCCGCCTTGCGTTTAAGCCTGCCTTACCACGACTATCGCAAGCCGACGGAAACTGAGCGGGCGGATTACGCCGTGTCAGCCAATATCGGGCGGACTATCGACGCCGGGCGCCAGGCCGTTATCGACGCGCGCTCATGCCTCGATTGGCTGGAGACGCAGGGTTATTCGGAGTTCGGAATTGTCGGCACCAGCCTCGGCTCATGCTACGCCTTTCTTACCAGTTCGCATGATGCGCGGCTGCGGGTAAACCTCTTCAACCATTTTTCCGTGACATTTGGCGACGTAGTGTGGACGGGGCAATCCACACGGCACGTGCGGCAGGGCATTGAGGGAAATATCGATCAGGACGACTTGCGCCGGGCATGGCTGGCCATCAGTCCGTTATCCTACGTGGATAAGTACGCGCGCTGGCCCAAGAAATCGTTGCTGATTTACGCCACCTACGACTTGACTTTCCTGCCCGTCTACTCCCACCAACTGCTGGATGAGTTCATGCGCCGGGGTTTGCCCCACCGCACCCGGGTTCTGCCTTGCGGCCATTACACCACCGCCGAGGCGCCGTTTAAATTCCTCGATGCGTACTACATGGCGTCGTTCCTGCGAACTGCGTTCGACTGATTGAAGGGGCCGTGGAGGAAGGCACGCCAGGCTTCTCTTTCAGCTTTTGTGGCGCCGACGCCAATTTGCTCAGCCGTTTCGGAAACGATGAAG
>PLSX01000083.1 GCA_003165315.1 Acidobacteriota bacterium | reverse complement strand
GTCTCAGCCATGGGGTTCACTCCAAAGTGTCCCGGTATTCATAATAGGAGCACTGCCTTCCAGGCTTGACCAATTATCCCAAGCGAAAGAAGGAAAGATTATCATGTCGATACGAAGTTTGCCGCTGAGGGAATTTATGTCAGTCCAGAAGGTCTTGAACTGTCTTTGGGGTGGGGCGTTCATCGCTTGTGTGACGTTCATACCTTTTGCACTGCCGTCAAACCCATCTTTTCTGAATGCAGCCCCGGCACCGACGACTCCGGTCGAGGGTGCATCCGGATATAACCAACCGCCCAAGAACATTCTCGATGTAATGCATGCGCCATCACCGCCCGTGCCCGAGGTGAGTCCGACCCATGACACGATTCTCCTGGTGTCCTGGCAGGACTACCCTTCAATCTCCCGAGTGGCCACACCTTTCTTGCGTCTTGCAGGCGTGCGGGTCGAACCCCAGAATCACAGCAAGCACGACACCCCGGGCGGTTACGGCATCACACCCTGTGCCCGGGACTTCGAGCTGGTTCACATTGTAGATGGCGCGCAGATTCATATTGGGCTTCCCAACGGTGCATGCCCGGGCGAGCCGATTTGGACCGCTGACGGAGAGCGATTCGCGTTCGCAAATATCGCCCCCGAAGCGGTCGAACTCTGGATTGGCGACGCAAAGACCGGCAAAGTACATCAAGTGCCCGGAGTTCAGCTCAACCCCATGTTAAACGACGAAATGCAATGGATGCCGGACCAGAAAACGCTTTTGGTCAAGCTGGTGCCCAAGGGGATGGGCTCGCCCCCGCCGGAACCCATCATTCCGATGGGTCCGAGCATCCAGGAGACTGAAGGCGAAAAAGGTCAAAGCAGCACCTACGAAAACCGAGACACACTTGGCAGCAAGCACGACGAGGATCTCTTCGACCACTTTGCGGCATCGCAACTTGCATTCGTCGATGCCGCTACGGCAAAGATGACGCTAGTGGGGAGAAGGGGGAATTACGAATTGTTAGACCCCGCGCCGGATGGGCAGCACATCCGCGTCACTTACATCCACCGGCCCTACTCGTATGTAACCACTTATGATCGTTTCCCGCGCGAAGTCGAAGTCTGGGACGTTTCCAATCGTTCACGCGTTCTTGCTCATACCATCGCATCGATCCCACTTACGGATCGCGTTCCCATCGGAGGCGTTCCGGTGGGGCCGCGTGATTTCTCCTGGCGGGCCACAGATGCCGCAACACTTGTATGGGCGGAAGCTCTTGACGGCGGCGATTGGAATGTTAACGTCCCACATCGTGACAAGATCATGCTTCTTAAGGCACCGTTCAACTCCCCTGCCATCGAAATCGCGCGGACCGAGCAACGGTACGAGGGCTTCGAATGGGGTGAACAGCCTGGCACCGCTCTATTGAACGAATACGATCATAACCGGCATTGGAGACGGAGCTTCGTCATCGACGTCGATGATCAACATCGAAAGCCTCGTTTGCTTTGGGATCTCTCAACGGATGAAAAGTATGCGAACCCTGGCCACCCCGTGCAGCGCCAGCTTGCCAACGGATTCTGGGTGGTTCTCCAGGATGGAGATTCGATCTATCTTGCCGGAGCCGGATCTTCGCCCGACGGGGATCGGCCCTTCCTCGATCGGCTCGATCTCAAGACGCTAAAATCCGAACGCCTGTTTCACAGCGATAAAACATGCTATGAGCAATTTCTTTCCTTCATGGGGCCGGACGCACGGAGGTTTATAACCTGGCATCAATCGCCCACCGATCCGCCGAATGCATTTGTCCGAACCCTGGGAAAGCCCCTGGATGCGCCGGTCGGAGAAGCGGGGTTTACTTCAACAAGCGCCGCGATAACCCACATTCCCGATCCGACACCGTCAGTACGAGCCATCAAGAAGCGTTTGGTGAAGTACAAGCGCGCCGACGGGCTTGATTTGTCGTTCACGCTCTATACTCCGCCCGGATATCAAGAGGGCACTCGGGTCCCCACGATCCTTTATGCCTATCCTCTCGATTATGCCGATGCTGCGAAAGCCGGCCAGGTTGCAGGTTCGCAGGAAACCTTTACGCGACTAAGGCAATACCGGTTGTTGCTCCTCGCTGGTTACGCGATCATCGACAATGCCTCGTTCCCCATTATTGGTGATCCAAAGAAGGCCTATGATACATATCTGGATCAGCTCGTTGCCGATGCCAAGGCAGCAGTGGATGAGGCCGTGCGACTGGGCGTTGCCGACCCCCAACGCATTGGAGTCACCGGCCACAGCCACGGGGCACTGATGACCGCCAATCTCGTGGCCCATTCCAATTTGTTCCGGGCCGGTGTGGCGACCAGCGGCTCCTATAACAAAACGCTCACACCATTCGGTTTCCAAAACGAGCGGCGATCGGTATGGGAGGCCCCTGATGTCTACCTGAAAGTCTCCCCATTTTTCTTTGCCGACAAACTTAAAACGCCGCTCCTCATCGTACACGGAGCGGAAGACGCGAATCCTGGTACCACGCCACTGCAAGCCACTAAACTTTATGAAGCTATTCGAGGCAACGGCGGTATCGCCCGCCTGGTGATGCTCCCGCACGAGCCACATTGGTATTCCGCAATGGAGTCGAATGAACAGCTTGTGTATGAAATGCTCCGCTGGTTTGACAAATACGTGAAGAACCCTGCGCCACGGTAAGCGGGGCCGTCGGGAATAGCGCAAAGGGAAAAGCGGGAAAATCCCTTGGGAATGTCTTCCCGCTGCCTTCTCCCCTGCCAACGAATCATGAGCCGGATGGCCGGGAATTCCTTGAATAGGGGCCAACTCGGCTCCCCCAACCTCAATATCCCCATTCCTAACCCGGTTTTCTTATTTTTTCAACCGGGGCTTGGGTCGAAAAAGCAGAAGATCCAGGCTCAATGTGACCATCATGGCTTCGACGAGTTTTGGATGGAGGGGGCGGTATATTGAATGCAGGACGTCATGAACGGCGGCAGCGTCGAGGGCAGCGGTCGTGGTGGCATGGCGTTTATCGACGAGGGTGAAATCATTGGCGAAGGTTTCCACCGTGCGGGCGATACGATCGCGCCCCTTACCGCGCAATTCGATCAAATCCTCAGGAGCGGGAACGGCCACCAGCAGGCGTCCGTCATCTCGCAGGACACGTCGGAATTCAGGCGCATTCATTCGTGCTGTTATGGATAGAACAATCGTAAAAGAGTGGTCCGCGTAGGGAACCATGCGGTCGGCATTGGCCACCACCCACTCACATTGGGGGTAACGGCGTGCGGCGGCGTCAATGGCAGGAATCGAGATATCGATGCCATGCGCGTCAAAGCCGGTTTGGGCGGCAAGTGAGCCGAGATAGAAACCATCACCGCAGCCGGCATCAAGAACCACCTCTGTGGGCGATGGCGCGATGGTTTCCGCAATGGCTTGCAGCAGCGGCGCGGAGACGCCGCGATCGTGCAATCGCCGCCGCCCGGTGACGGCCGCCACCGTGTCCCCCGGCTGCTTTGATCTCCGCTCCTGCGGCTGAAGCAAATTGATGTATCCGCTGCGGGCGACGTCGAACGCGTGCCCTTGCGGGCAGAGCATACGCCGCTCCTTGCGCGCCAAAGCCATTTGGCAGCCACGGACGGTGCAGGTGAGCATTTGCCCAGTATAGCGGGGGTTGGCGGAGAACTTCAAAATTCAAGATCAATGAAAGCACGAGCATAGAAGGGAATTGGGAAGGGCCAGAGCCCGAAGCCATAGTCAAAACGCAAAGGTCAGAGTGCCTGCTGCCAACCCCCATTATGAAGTGGCATTGGCTACTGCCCGGTGCATGGTGTCTATTCCTAATTCCCAACTCCCAATTTCCTAAGTTTTACAGAATTTCTAAATCCCCCATGGTTCATTTGTGGCCCGGCGTAGTAAACTGGTTGACTCGGTTCAGTGCAGGGCTTGGCAACAGGGAGTATGGGCGCCTGCGGCTTTAGGGTTGTTGTCGCGCGAAACTCGATCCTTCACTGGAGCTAGCCAAACCAACTGTCGGATGATGGTTGGCATCGAAGCAGAAAGCGAGCCGTCTCAAGTTGCCATCATGGGCAAACTTCCCGGCACCTGGTCAGGTGCCGGCCTTTCAGACTCGCGGCAAGAAATTTAGGTAAAGAAGCCCGGGAGGATCATTCGATCATGAAGAAGACTGTGCAGGGGTTGATGGTGCTGTGCGCGTTGCTCTGGAGCACAGGTGGCGTGCAAGGGCGTGATCTTCTCCAGAACGTGCAGTTTGACGTTTATGGGTTGGCGGGGGGATCCACCATCGTTGATGCGCAGTATTTTGATTCCGCCGGACGGCTGTACCATACGCGTTTTGATCCAAACTACAAATTCAGCATCGGCGTGGCGGTCCCCTACAATAAGTTTCTCAGCATCGAGTCAGGTTTCACCTACGGACCTAATAATCTTGTCCTCACCAATACCAATGTTTTCCCCCACACTTCTCCCTTGTCGGTCACGGTATTTCCCGTAAATGATTACTTGGGTACGCTTAGCGCCGTCGTGCACGCCCCCTTTGCCCCACGTCATTTCCGGCCTTACGTGGAAGCGGGGGTTGAGTATGACCGGTTCACCCCTACGCGGTCAGCCATTCTCGAAGGGGTGCTGCACGGATGGGCTTCAACAAGCACGGCGCTGATTACCCACAACGATAAGTTCGGTTTCAATCTGGGCGGTGGGTTGGACCGCAAACTTACGAAGCGAATTACATTCCGCATTGATGCCCGCGATCACGTTACCAGTTCGCCCGCGTTCGGTTTGCCCAATTCATATAACAGTGGGGCGATTTTCCCCGTCAAAGGACGTTGCAGCGATATTGTTTATACGGCGGGATTCCTTTACCATCTTGGCAAGCTATAGGTCCCTTATCCTTGCACCCTCCGATGCATTCTTCCCCCCGGGTGGAAAGACTTCGTAATTGCAGGTGAAAATCACGGAATAATTATCCCAAGCCTGAGATGAGGGTAGCCTTTCCTGAACCAACGTTGTCCCGCCTGTGAGCGGGCATCGCCGGGGGGCATAGCACAAGGAATTCCATCAACCTATCCCCGGTTTGCAAAATGAAGCCGCCTGGGGGGAAGCGGTAACCCGGAACTATTCTGCAACGTCGAATGAAGGGTGTTAAATTTGTAAGGTGGCTATGGCGGCCTTCCCTGGGTGGCTGAGGAGTGGTGGCTAGCCCGATGGAATTGAGGGGACGCAATCATAGTACGATCCCTAAGAATCCTATGACGACGGTCATATAGACAAACCTGCCCTCCTGTCGAAGAGGAGGCGACGACGCTTCAAAGCCCGCTAGCATCGCCCTCTCTTGCGAACACGAAACTATGGCGTATGATGTAATGCTTTTCGCAGCAAGAACAGAGGCTTCCTAATTATGAGTCTGGAACAACCCAATACTATAGACCGGCAAGACTTGCATGAGTCTCTGCCGAGCTTTGGGACGACCGATCCCCCTCAATCCGGCAAGCCCGGGAAACACGGATGGCTATGGTTGGTGGCGCTGGTTCTTGTGGGAGTGGGCGTTTATTATTATTTTCATTCACGCGCCAACGCTGCAAGTCGCGCAGCGATTGCCGCTCAAGGGCCGGGAGGAATGGCCGGGCGGGGCCCGGGGGCGGTTCCCGTGGTTGTGGCGAGGGCGCACCGGGGTGACATTGGCGTTTACTTTACTGGTTTAGGCGCCGTGACCCCGATCTACACCGTGACGGTGAAGAGTCAAATTTCCGGTTACCTGATGCAAGTGCTGTATAAGGAAGGCCAGATCGTGCGCAAAGGGGATGTGCTGGCAGAGATCGATCCCCGTCCCTATCAGGTGATGCTGGAGCAGGCGCAGGCAGGCCTTGCAAGGGATGAAGCGAACCTCGAAAATGCCAAAGTGGATTTGGCTCGATATCAGACCCTGGCCCCACTCAAAGCCATCCCGGAACAGCAACTGGCGACGCAGCAAGCTCTGGTGAAGTCCGACGCGGCCGTCGTGCAGACGGATCAGGCTCAGATCGATAATGCCAAACTAGATCTCATCTATTGCCATATCATTGCCCCAATTACCGGCCGCGTCGGTTTGCGCCTTGTCGATCCGGGAAATTACGTTACGGCGAACGATTCAACTGGATTAGTAGTGATAACCCAGGTCCAACCCATCAGTGTAATATTCACCCTTCCTGAAGACCAGCTTCCCTCAATCCTTGGACGGATGCACGCGGGGGCGCAATTGAAAGTGGAAGCCTTCGACAGGGAAATGACCACGAAGATTGGCCTTGGGGCACTCTCAACCATGGACAACCAGATTGACCCCACCACTGGTACCGTAAAATTGCGCGCGACCTTTGACAACCAGGCTGGCAGCCTTTTTCCCAACCAGTTTGTGAACGCGCGACTGTTGGTGGAAGAGAAACAGGGCGTAATCCTAATTCCAACGGCCACCATCCAGCGGAATGTGCAGGTGACTTACGTTTACCTTGTAGTGCCGCCTAAAATGCCAAAAGAGGACCCCGCAGTTACGGTACGAAACATCACCACGGGCACATCAGAAGGGGACGAAACGGAAGTGACCTCCGGTCTGTCAGCCGGCGACCAGGTGGTGATGACGGGCGTCGACAAGCTTATGGAAGGCAGCAAGATCAAGATACCCAAATCTGGCGAGAGGAGTCCGAAAGGGAGTTCATGAACCCGTCAAGGATCTTTATCCTCCGTCCCATCGCAACATCATTGCTGATGGTGGCAATCCTCCTGGCGGGCGCGGTGGCCTACGAGCAGTTGCCGGTTTCAGCCCTGCCGGAGGTTGACTATCCCACCATCCAAATCCTCACCTTTTATCCGGGCGCCAGCCCGGATGTGATGGCGTCGTCGGTCACGGCTCCCCTGGAGCGTCAGTTCGGGCAAGTGCCGGGGCTACAGCAGATGACCTCCACCAGCTCCGATGGCAGTTCCATCATCACCTTGCAGTTCAACCTCAGCCTGAATATTGACGTCGCGGAACAGGAAGTGCAACAATCGATCAATGCCGCGGGGACGTACCTGCCTCCGGACCTTCCTACGCCACCTATCTACAGCAAAAGCAATCCTGCCGATGCTCCGGTTTTGACTTTGGCGCTCAGCTCCAAGACTTTGCCCTTGTCGAAAGTCGAAGACCTTGCCGATACGCGCCTCGCGCCGAAGATGTCGCAGTTGCCCGGAGTGGGGCTGGTGAGCATCAGCGGGGGCCAGAAACCTGCCGTGCGGATTCAGGCAAATCCCACTTTGATGGCCTCGTACGGCCTCAATCTTGAAGACTTACGGAATGTTATTGTCTCCGCCAACGTTGACCAGGCCAAAGGTAGTTTTGACAGCCCGCATCAATCCTATCAAATTGGCGCTAATGACCAATTACTTTCCAGCGCCGACTATGCCCCGCTGGTGGTGGCTTACCGGAACGGCTCCCCGGTGAAGATGACGGACGTGGCCACGGTTGCGGACGATGTGGAAAACATCCGCCAGGCCGCGTGGATGAATGAAACTCCCTCCGTCATCGTTAACATCCAGCGCCAGCCGGGGGCGAACGTCATCGCTGTGGTGGACCGCATCAAGGTGCTGCTGGATCAGCTCAAGAAATCGCTGCCGTCATCAGTCCAAGTCACCATTCTGACCGACCGCACCACGACCATTCGCGCATCGGTGCAGGACGTGGAGTTTGAACTGATGTTGACGGTGGCGCTGGTGGTGATGGTTATCTTTCTCTTCCTGCGCAACCTTGCGGCCACACTGATTCCCAGCATTGCCGTTCCCCTTTCGCTGGTGGGGACATTTGGTGTGATGTACATGCTCGGATACAGCTTGAACAATCTGAGCTTGATGGCGCTCACCATCTCCACCGGATTTGTTGTGGATGACGCCATCGTGATGATTGAGAACATCACGCGCTATATCGAGGAGGGGGAACCACCGCTGCAAGCAGCGCTGAAAGGGTCAAGGCAGATTGGCTTCACCATTGTTTCACTCACTATCTCGCTAATCGCCGTGCTGATTCCGCTGCTTTTCATGGGGGACATCGTGGGGCGGCTCTTCCGTGAGTTCGCCGTAACTCTGGCGGTGACCATCCTGGTGTCGGCCGTCGTATCGCTGACGCTTACACCCATGATGTGCTCCAAGCTGCTCAAGCATGCTCCGGAAAATGAGCAGACGCGGTTCTACCAGATCACCGAACGCGGGTGGAAGGCCATCATTGCCTTCTACGACCGCACGCTCCAGGTAGTCCTGCGTCATCAAACTGAGACGCTGGTGGTGGCTGCCGCAACGCTCATCCTAACCGTGGTGCTTTACATCCGAATTCCCAAGGGCTTCTTCCCCATTCAGGACACTGGGGTCATCCAGGGTGTTTCGGAAGCCGCGCAGACGGTCTCCTTCCGTGAAATGTCGAACGAGCAGCAGTCGTTGGGCGGGATTATTCTGAAGGATCCGGCCGTCGCCAGCTTGTCGTCGTTTATTGGCATTGATGGCACTAACGCCACGCTGAATAGCGGGCGCATTCTGATTAATCTGAAGCCGCTTGAAGAACGCAGGATCAGTGCCACCGATGTTATTCGGCGTTTGCAGCCGGAACTAGCCGTGGTTCCAGGCATTACACTTTATATGCAACCGGTTCAAGATATCACAGTGGAGGACCGGGTCAGCCGCACGCAATTCCAATACACTTTGGAAGATCCCAGCTCGGAAGAGTTGGATTCCTTCGCGCCACGTATGTTGGAAAAACTGAAGGCGGAGCCCGAACTGCGGGATGTGGCCACGGACCAGCAGGTGGGTGGATTACGCGCCGAGGTCGTCTTTGATCGCAACACGGCTTACCGCATGGGCATCACCCCATCGACCATCGACCAGACGCTTTATGACGCATACGGACAACGCGAAGTATCCACCATCTTTACCCAGTTGAATCAGTATCATGTGGTCCTGGAAGTGAAGCCGGATTTTCAGAATAATCCCCTGGACCTGCGCGACCTCTTTATACGTACCAATGCTACCAGCACCAGCAACACCGGTTCCACAGGATTGGTCTCTGGCGGATCAGCAGCGACTCAATTATTCGGACCAACGAGCTCACTGACGGCGGCCACGACCAGCCTATCGAACTCCACCGCCTCCGGCGGCTTGTCATCCACGATTGGTTCAGACAATGCTTTTGGGGGAGGTCAGATCGAATCCACTTCCCATTTCCCCACGGGTGGACAGGTGCCGCTGGCGGCGTTTACGCATATCAAGGAGACGAACGCTCCCATTACCGTGAATCACCAGGGCCAATTTCCTGTTGTCACGCTCTCCTTCAATCTGGCGCCCGGTGCTTCGTTGGGAGATGCGGTGAAAGCCGTAAACAAGGTGAAGGCTGAGGTGAACATGCCGCCCAGCATTCAGGGGGCCTTTCAGGGTACGGCAGCGTCTTTCCTGGCATCGCTTTCAAATGAACCGGTATTGATCCTGGCGGCGCTCATCACCGTCTACATCGTTCTCGGTGTGTTGTATGAAAGCTACATTCACCCCATCACCATTCTTTCGACGCTGCCTTCCGCGGGCGTCGGCGCACTGCTGTCGCTAATGATCTGCAAGATTGATTTCAGTGTAATTGCACTGATCGGGCTGGTTCTCCTCATCGGTATTGTGAAGAAGAACGGTATTATGATGATCGATTTTGCCCTGGAGGCCGAGCGCAAGGAAGGCATGACTCCTGTAAACGCTATTTACCAGGCCTGCTTGTTGCGCTTCCGGCCCATCATGATGACAACGATGGCAGCGCTGCTGGGCGGCGTGCCTTTGGCGCTCGGTACCGGCATGGGTTCGGAACTGCGCCGTCCTTTGGGAATCACCATGGTGGGCGGCCTCATTTTGAGCCAATTGCTGACGCTCTACACGACTCCGGTTATCTACCTCTGGTTCGATCGTCTCGCCGTTCGATTTTCCCGAGGACATGAGGGCAATGCAGGAGCGGAGCCGGTTCCGGCGGAATAAGCGATGAATATTTGTGAACCATTTATCCGCAGGCCAATCGCCACGACGCTTCTAGTGATCGCAATTTCACTGGCTGGCGCCGTGGCCTTTCGCCTGCTGCCGGTGTCGCCGCTGCCCCAGGTGGATTTTCCCACCATTTCGGTAAATGCCGCTCTGCCCGGTGCCAGCCCTGAAACCATGGCATCGTCAGTGGCAACCCCGCTGGAACGCCAGTTTGGCCGAATCGCATCGGTCACCGAAATGACCTCCTCCAGCACGCTTGGGAGCACCAGCGTTACATTACAGTTCGATTTAAGTCGTGACATCAACGCCGCCGCGCGCGATGTCCAGGCCGCCATCAACGCCGCCCGCGGCTACCTGCCCTCCAATCTTCCCAGCAACCCGACTTATCGCAAGGTTAATCCGGCCGATTCCCCGATCTTCATTCTTGCTCTGACCTCCAGCGTGCTCAGCAAGTCGAAGATGTACGACGCCGCCTCTTCCATCCTTGCCCAGAAACTTGCTCAAGTGAATGGTGTAGGCCAGGTATTTGTGGGGGGAAGCGCGTTGCCGGGGGTCCGGATCGAGCTGAGTCCGACGGCGATGAACAAATATGGCATCGGCCTGGAGCAGGTTCGCGGCGTGCTGGCCAATGCCAATTCCAACACTCCCAAGGGACATTTTTCCGATGGTCACCGAATTTGGGAGGTGGGCGCCAACGATCAGTTGTTCCACGCCATCGACTACACCCCGCTGATTGTCGCCTACCGCAAAGGAACGCCCGTGCGGATCTCCGACATTGGCGCGGGGATTGATGCCCCGGAGGAGATTCGGGCGGGTGGCTACTCAAACGCCATGCCCTCGGTTTTGCTGGTTATCTTCCGCCAACCGGGCGCCAATATTATCGATACCGTGGATGGCATTCGCGCCGCCCTTCCCCAGCTCAAAGCGGCCATCCCCCAAGCCATCGATATGCAGGTGGCACTGGATCAGACCCAGACCATCCGCGCTTCCGTGCGGGATGTCGAGAGGACGCTGGTTATTTCGGTCCTTCTGGTAATCCTTGTGGTCTTCCTTTTCTTGAGAAACCCCCGAACCACATTCATCCCCAGCATCGCCGTCCCCGTGTCGCTGATCGGAACATTTGGGGTGATGTACATGTTCGGCTACAGCCTGGACAACCTCTCCTTGATGGCGCTCTGTATCTCCACCGGCTTTGTGGTTGACGACGCCATCGTGGTGATTGAAAACATCAGCCGCTATCTGGAGCAGGGCATGCGCCCTTTTGAAGCGGCGTTACGGGGAGCGCAGGAAATTGGTTTTACGGTTGTGTCCATCAGCGTGTCGTTGGTTGCAGTCTTCATCCCTCTGCTGCTGATGGGAGGGATTGTGGGCCGCCTTTTCCGTGAATTTGCTGTGACTCTGGCCGCTGCCATCACGGTTTCCATGGTGGTCTCGCTTACCGCCACCCCCATGATGTGCGCGCACCTCTTGAAGGCCCACGAGTCACATGGCTGGATGTACAGGAATAGCGAACGGGCGTTTAACTGGGTGGTGGAGGCATATGGAAGGACGCTTTCCACCGTCCTTCGTTTTCCGGGTATCACTCTTGCGATGTTACTGGCCACGATTGCACTCAATGTCTATCTCTACATTCATGTGCCCAAGGGATTCTTTCCACAACAGGACAATGGGCGCTTGATGGGCCAGATTCAAGCCGATCAGGACACTTCGTTTCAGGCCATGGATTCAACCTTGCGGGAGATGAGCAGAATCGTTGTTGCCGATCCCGACGTTAGTACGGTTGAAGGATTCATGGGTGGTGGTGGCCCCGGCGGGAGCGGGCAGCTTAATACCGCCCGCATGTTCATTTCCTTGAAGCCGGTTGGGGAGAGAAAGACCCACGCCGATCTGGTGATCCAGCGCTTGCGGCCCAAGCTTGCCCGCTTGCCAGGCGCCACGCTCTATCTGCAGGCCGCCCAGGATATTCGCGTCGGCGGTCGATTTGGAGCTTCCCAATATCAGTTCACCATGCGCGGCGACAACCTGAAAGATCTTCAAGATTTCGGTCCCCGCATGCTACGTGAATTGAGGACCATCCCTCAGATCACGGACGTAAACACGGATCAGCAAAACCAGGGGCTTCAGGCCTACGTACAATATGATCGGGCCAGTGCGGCGCGATTTGGAATATCACCGCAGTTGATTGACAATACCCTTTACGATGCCTTTGGCGAACGCCAGGTCTCCACCATGTACACGCCACTGAACCAATATCATGTGGTTATGGAGGTGGCGCCGGAATTCTGGCAGAACCCGCTTTTTCTCCGCCAGGTATACGTACAATCGCCGAGCGGCCCGGAAGTTCCCCTGAGTGCTTTTACGGAATCCTCCTCCATTACCGCGCCGCTGGCGGTGAACCATCAGGGCCTCTCACCCTCGGTGACCCTCTCTTTCAATCTCAAGCCGGGAATCGCGCTGGGAGAAGCTGCGGACGCTATTACCGAGAGCGCCGCCAAGATCGGGTTGCCTTCCACGATTCGCACCGGGTTTGCAGGAACTGCGCAAGCTTATCAAGATTCACTGGGCAGCGAACCTCTGCTGATTCTCGCCGCGCTGGTTTCCGTCTATCTAGTCCTGGGGATCCTTTATGAGAGCTACGTTCATCCAGTTACCATTCTTTCCACCTTACCCTCGGCTGGGGTGGGTGCGCTGCTGGCCCTTATGGTGACGGGGACGGAACTTACGGTGATTGCCATCATAGGGATAATTTTGCTGATCGGGATTGTTAAAAAGAATGCCATCCTGATGATTGACTTTGCCCTGGCCGCCGAACGCAACGAAGGTAAGAGTTCACGGGATTCGATCTATGAAGCATGTTTATTGCGTTTCCGCCCCATCCTGATGACCACCATGGCAGCGATGCTGGGAGCGGTACCACTTGCCATCGGGACTGGCATGGGCTCGGAGTTTCGCCGCCCCTTGGGTATTGCCATCATTGGCGGGCTGGCCGTCAGCCAATTGTTGACATTGTACACAACTCCCGTGGTTTACCTGTATTTTGATAGGTTCCAGCAATGGCTATCCCGCATTCGTGGAGCAGATCCTTCCACTGACATTCCGTTGGTCACGGAGCCCTAATCTTTCACAAGACAATTCGAGATTGGAAGGCAAAACCGGCAGGCGGGAAGCGGTAAAGAAGAAAAGGAGCAGTTAGATGGGCAGAAAGTGGGCGGTAAGGCAAAAGGCAAAGGGCAAAGGGCAAAAGTCAGAAGTAGGCTTTGACGCCCTGCCGGGCGTCCTGCTTGCTGCCTGCTGCTTCTTTGTTACTTCCTGCACGGTTGGCCCGAATTACAAGCGCCCGTCCGCGCCCGTCCCTGCCACTTTCAAAGAGCTACCGCCACCGGATTCATCTCAACCATCCGAGTGGGCTCCAGCGCAGCCCAATGACGCCATCGCGCGGGGCAAATGGTGGGAGATCTATAACGATNNCTGGAAGAACAGGTGAGCATCTCCAACCAGAACCTCATCGCGGCGGAGGCGCAGTTTCGCGAGGCGAAATTCTCCGTCAAGATTGCTCGCTCGAACCTCTACCCCACCATCTCCCTTGAGCCTTCGATTGTAAATGGGCGGTCATCGGTTAATCCCAATGCCACTTCTCAAAACTCTGCTGCCCCGGTTTCGCATACCACCTACAATTTCCCGGTGGCCGTGTCCTGGGAAGCCGATGTTTGGGGAAATGTCCGCCGCAGTATTCAAGCCAGTGCTGAGGCTGCGCAGGTTAGCGACGCTGAGTTGGAGAACGCCCGGCTGTCTTACCAAGCCGAATTGGCGCAAGACTATTTTGAGTTGCGCGGTACGGATGGAGAAAAACAGCTTCTCGATACCACCGTCGAGTCCTATCAGGATTACCTCAAGCTAACCCAGGACAGGTTTAATGGCGGTGTGGCTTCAGGTTCAGATGTGGCGCAAGCGCAGACCCAACTGGAAACCGCTCGGGCCCAATTGATCGATTTTGACGTGGCGCGCGCTCAGTATGAACATGCCATTGCCGTCCTCACCGGCAAGGCTCCGTCTGAGCTTTCAATATCTTCGAAATCCATCAAGATCACGCCGCCGACTGTCCCGGTGGGAGTTCCTTCCACTCTGCTTGAACGCCGCCCGGATATCGCCACCGCGGAAAGGCAGATGGCAGCGGCGAATGAGCAGATCGGCATTGCCAAAGCTGCCTATTATCCGGCCATTGGACTCACCACCAACAGCGCTCCCATTGGCCTTGAAAGTAATTCCTTCCTCCACTGGATTTCCTGGCCAAGCCGATTCTGGTCCGTGGGGCCGGGAGCGGCGGAAACTGTCTATGATGCGGGCAAGCGCCGCGCCACGCTCAATCAGTCAAGAGCGGCCTATGACGCCACGGTGGCGAATTACCGCCAAACTGTTCTTACCGCCTTCCAACAAGTCGAGGATAACCTGGCGGCGCTGCGCGTGCTTGAGAAGGAAGCACAGGCCGAAGACCGGGCCGTACAGGCTGCTCAAAATTCTTTGGACATATCGACCTACCAGTACAAAGCTGGCATCGTCAACTACCTTACGGTCATCACGGAGCAAGCCATTCTGCTGCAGGACAAGGAACAGGCTCTGAATATCTTGACGCGCCGCATGAGCGCCAATGTCCTCTTGATCGAGGCGCTGGGTGGCGGTTGGAATTCCTCAAAGCTCCCCGCTGTGGATGGCTTAGTGCATGGCATGTAGACCGGAATAACCTCCGAGCGGCCGACCAACCAAGCACTACTCTGTTCCCACGCCTTCTAGTCCGGCAGTTGGGAACCGACCTTCCTTAATTGCTCTTAGGGCATTTGGAGATATGCGGGAGCGAAGACCCTTGCGACAAATGTTTCCAGTGTCGTCGTTGTCGTGTTTCTTGCCGAGCGCGTTTCCCGAGGCACCATGAGTCCTGCGTTTGCACCATCCCACATTTCAATAATCAGTTTTGCGGTTGTTTCAGGTAAACCCATCTCCAAGAGAGCCGGCTCACGTGTCGCGCTCGGCAGTTGCACGTATTCGAGACCGGGTTTTCCGATTGCGTTGCCGACGATGGAAGCCGCCTCCTTCATGGAGATGTCGCGCGGTCCGTGGAGCTCTTGAATCGAGCTGCTGGAAAAATCGCAAGCAGCGAGACGAGTGGCGGCATACGCGCCGATGTCCTGGGTGGCTATCCACGGCATTGGCGTATCTGCATTTAAACCTCCCGGCAGCGTTCCCGTCGAACGCAGCGGGGCAATACTCATGAAAAGATTGTCCATAAAATACGCTGCGCGGAGGTGAAGGACGTTGAGCCCGGCGACGCGATCTAGCTTTTGTTCCTGATTGTGCAATCCGACGATAGGGCCCGTGCCTTTTGCGTGCTGAGCGCCCATACTGCTTAGATTGACGACGAACGGGACATGGGCTTTGGAGATTGCTGCGGCGTAGGAATCGGAAACTCGCTCTTGATGCGCGCGCAAATCCGCTTGCGAGATGTCCTCGGGCAGAACAAGGTAGGCGGCTGATGCGCCGCCAAAGCCAATTGTCATTGACTCGACATCTTCGACCTTGGCGACGAAAGGCTCCGCACCTAGCTGCACGAGCGGTGCGAGCTTTTTCGTGTCTCGTCCAACCGCACGAACCTTTTCGCCTTTTGCGAGCAACAGTTCTGTTACTCGCCGTCCTGTGCGTCCCGTTGCGCCTGTCACGACAATCATTTCGGCTCCTTGTAGTTGGGTCTTGAGATTTGGGCGCTCTCACGTTAGCCCATCGGTGCAGTATAACCCGGGATTTCCATTTTGGCCTCCCAGCTTCGGATAGTCTACAACAAGTCTCCTCGGTTGCGACCGAGTTTTTGGTGCGCGTCGCCGGGATCTGTGCCACTGCCCATGAGTAGTGGGCGGTACGCCTTCCAGTCGGGTCCCAACCGGCAAACTTGGGCGGGTTTGTGCGCAATTCTCGGACACTCCACCGTCCCTCCTTCTTTTTCCTCGCTACTTTTTCGCCCCGGCAAGCCGCCAGCTCTTACCCCGCCGGTAAAGGCAGCGCCCAGATCCGTCGCAGAATCGCCCCGAACACCCGGCGCATCAGATGGCCCTCGGCCAACAGGAGCCAGTAGTACCGGGCGTGCTTCACCAACCGCCCGCCTGTCTTCACCAGCCGCTGCTGTAAGCTGGTCAGCGACCATTTCTCGATCTTCTTCGGCAGCACCAGCCG
>PLSX01000191.1 GCA_003165315.1 Acidobacteriota bacterium | reverse complement strand
GACAAAATGACTTATGCCACGATATTATAGAAAAGAAAAGGGCTTACGCCAATATGCCACGATATCTATGAAAATAAACGGGATAGATTGAAAGTGAAGGGGAAACGAGGTGACAGAATGACCTATGCCACGATGTTTCACAAACGAATTGACTTACAGGCGATTCGCGAAATAGTTGGCGTTTATTGGGTAGTGGTCCAGTTTGATGTAGAGGCGGCTTTACGCCGCCATTTGGCGAGGTAAACTCGCCGCTACAACATCAAACTGTACCACTACCGTTTTGCGGCAACTGGCGTTCCCTCAAGCTGGAGAACAATGTCAGGTACCCGCGATGATCAGTCTGAAAGCAGTCACTTCGTGCGAGGTCGCGCGGCTCAGCCGTCAACTTCTCGAATTCGAAACCGAAGAACGAAATCGTCCCTTGCGGGGATTACCCGAGAAGTTGCTGAAAACAAAGGAAGGGCAAATCAAGGCGGACAAAAATGCAGAAGAGTATGGAATTAGTCGCCTCGCGTGGGGTTTTGTGGCCGAGCCATCATCTTCTCAAGTTCGAAACTGGGAAACGAAATCGTCCCTTGCGGGGATTACCCGAGAAGTTGCTGAAAACAAAGGGACGTTTTTGGGGCAGATAAGAACTTTGATGATCGCCCCGGCAGCTCGACCCGTCCGGCTGGCCCGAAGCTAATGCAGGAGGCCATATTGACCGCTGAAACAAGGGAGGGAAAACCCTCCTATGGGGGGATAACCCCAGAAAGTATTGAAAACAAAGAGGAGGATAAAACGAGGGCATGCTGAAAAAGGAGATGCGGACAGGCACCAGCGTCCACTTGAACCCTGCATCGCACCCCGCAGGTTAAGCCGCCGGCGTTGCCGCCTTTTCCAGAATTTCGTGAATGAGGGTTTGGTAGGGCATTCACCGCCGGGCCGCGTGGCGGCGGATTTCCGCGAGCAAGCGCGGCGCAATGCGAATGGCGATGAGTTGGGTGGGCTGGGGGTTGGGGGGTGGGGATTAGGGAACATGCACTCCTGATCCCGAGTCCCGAGCCCCGAATCCCGAGTCGCGAGTCCCGAGATAGGCCAGGAGGAATGGCCAAAATGTCCGAATATCCAATCTTTACGTGCTTGCCTTTGCCCCTTGCCGCTGGGAGAGCAGGTAGGACTTCATCATCGAATCCAGGTCGCCGTTCAGCACGCGGTCAGCATCGCCGACTTCAAATTTCGTCCGGTGGTCCTTTACCAGTCGGTATGGGTGAAGGACGTAGGACCGGATCTGGCTGCCGAAATCGATATCGGACTTGGAAGCCTCCAATTTGTCTGAGAGCTTACGCCGGCGCTGCAGTTCCATTTCGTAAAGCCGCGACCGGAGCATCTTCATCGCCACTTCGCGATTGCGGTGTTGCGAGCGCTCATTTTGGCATTGAGCCACGGCGCCGGTGGGAATGTGGGTGATGCGCACGGCGGAATCCGTGGTGTTGACATGCTGTCCGCCTTTTCCCCCGGAACGGTATGTATCTGTCCGGAGTTCATCCGGTTTGATGTCAATGGTAATGGAATCATCGATTTCCGGGCTGACGAAGACCGACGCGAAGGAGGTATGCCGCCGCTGGGCCGCATCAAACGGCGAAATACGCACCAGGCGATGTACGCCGCTTTCCCCGTGCAACAGGCCGTAGGCATAATCACCCGTCACGGTGAATGTGGCGGACTTTAAGCCCGCTTCGTCGCCCGATTGATAGTCGTTCATCGTGATTTTGAAGCCGCGGGTTTCCGCCCAGCGCTGGTACATGCGCAGCAGCATTTCGCCCCAGTCCTGCGACTCGGTGCCCCCGGCGCCAGGGTGGATGGTGACGATGGCGTTCAGGTGGTCGCTTTCGCCCCCGAGCAAGGTTTCTGTCTCCAGCAAGTCCACTTCTTTGTGGAGCTTGTCCAATTCGGCGCGCAGTTCGGAATCGATGTTTTCGCCCTCACGGGAGAGCTCAAAATAGGCCTCCATATCGGCCAAGTGACGGGCCAGCTTCTCATCGGTGTCGAGAGTTTCCGTCAGCCGCTTTCGGGCCGTCAGAATTCGCTGTGAGGCTTCCTGATCCTGCCAGAATTGGGGTTGGGCGACTTGTTCCTCAATGAGGTCCAGTTCCTTGCGGCGAGTTGGAGCGTCAAAGAAAACTCCGGATGGCGGCAGACTGCTTCTTCAATTCATCAAATTCGCGTTGTAATTCTTCGGTCACAATGTCTCCTTTAAGAGAAGTTAGGAGCTAGGAGTCAAAATTTAGGGCTCAAAAAACTCTGATCTAATTGAAAGCTCCGGCCTTCTGGCTCCTCAATGCTAACTTCTATCTTAGTTCTTTCTCATGTTCAGCAGGATTACGCGCTCTGCCGCCCCTTGCGGGGCTGTGAATCTCCGTGGGGGGGCCAGTTCCCACGGCCGGCTCGCAGTGGGCTACATTGCGAGGCCCTATTTGCGGGCTTGGGCAAGATCACCAGGCATCATCCATCACCTTTTAGCCTTTACCCTTCAACCTTTAACCTTCACCCTTTAGCCTCTACCCTTGAACCTTTACCCTTGGCCCTTTACCCTTCCCACAATCGAGCCGCCGAGCAACATCAGCCCACCCACCGCCGCTCCCAGCCAGGCGAAAACGTCTCCATGGGCCGTGTAAAACGTCTCCCCCGTCTCGTAATCGAAATGCGCGGGCATGGCCAGCCTTTGATAGCGCGGGAGCTGTTCCCGTACCCGGCCGTAAGGATCAATGAAGGTCGTGACCCCGTTATTGGTGGCTCGCAGCAGGTAGCGATGGTTCTCAATGGCGCGCAACCGGGCCATTTCCAAGTGCTGATAAGCGGCGGCAGAATCACCGTACCAGGCGTCGTTCGAAATATTCACCAGTACATTCGCGCCATTCGCCACCAGTGCTCGCGCCAGTTGCGGAATGATCGCCTCATAACAGATGAAGACCCCGATGTTCCCGCCTGGAACGCTGGCCACCGGGTAGTCTGACCCGGGAACGAAGTTCCCCACGTCGGAGGTTATCTTGTGGACCAATCCGGGAAACGCCCAGCCCGGCACATACTCGCCGAAAGGCACCAAATGAATTTTATCATACCGGGACACCTCATGCCCGTCGGGATCGAGGGTAATAGCGGTGTTGGAGATGGTTTGCCCCTGGGGATCAATCGGAACGATGGTGTTGGCAATGACGATGGCGTGCGTCTGGCGAGCCAGGTTTTCCATAGCATTGCGGAAAATCGGGTCGCGTGTGAAGAAAAATGGCGCGGGATTTTCCGCCCAAACCAGCAGGGGAGGATTTTGGACTTTAGATTTTGGATTTTGGACTGGCGGTGCAGAAATTATCGAGCCATTGCCGGTATCCTCAGGCCCTGGACTTGAAAATCGGCTTACGGCATTAACGCTGAACTGAATGAGTTCGCGAAGTTGGGTGGGGTTGCGCCACGGGACCCAAGTCTCAATCTCTGCATCATCCAGGGGGACGTTCGGTTGGACGAGGATCGCCAATTCCTTACCCACGGTGGGCGGAGGCGGCGCCAGTTTCCATTGGGCAACCAATAGCAACGAGAGCCAGCCCGCCAGCGCCAACCCCGCTCGCGCGCGCCGCGGTGAGAGCATTACCCATGCCAATAGGGCGCTGGTGGCAACAGCCAGGAACGATAGTCCATAAACACCCGTGACCGAAGCAATTTGCCGCACCCCCCCGGCCTGGACGGCGTACCCCAGGAGGTTCCAGGGAAACCCGGTGACAAGATACGTTCGCGCCAGTTCCATCGCCATCCAAAGAAACGGGCTGAGAGCAAGCGCCCACCCGGGCGAGCGCCGCGCGGCCCATCCCATGGCCAATCCAAACCCTCCCAGGAAAGTTGAGTCGATGATGACGAACAGAATTAAAGCGATGACCGCCAGCACGGGCGCCAGATGGCCGTAAAACTCCATGACGGTTACGAACCAATAACAGCTTCCGGCAAAGAAAAATGCGCCGCAAACATACCCCAGCAGAAAGGCGCGCTTCAGCCGCGTTTCATGCGCCAACGCCCATATCAGGGGCAGGGGAGCCACCCACACCAATCCGGGCAGATGCGCTTTGGGAAAGCAGAGCACCAGCATGATGCCACTGAGCGCCGCGGCCAGGAAGGGTTTTAGATTTTGGGTTTTGGGTTTTGGATTGGGCACGTTAGCTCGTCATTAATTCTTCATCAATAATAGATGCAAACGCCGCATGCAACACCACCCTTAGGGTGGCATGCCGGGCCTAAAGTCCGGCTCAGCGTTCATTCGCCGCCAAAATTGATCTCAGGCATCCGCCGACCATTGGTAGCAAATTGCGTATCCGTCCGGATCCTTAAAGAACATCTGCTTCATTCCGTAGGGCGCAACCGCAGGTTTACTGACCGTTACATCTTTTCGGCTTAGCTCCTCATAGGCGGCATTCACATCGGGGCACCCGAAAAAGAGCCCTGTGTCGTTGTAGGCCGCAACGCGCGCTGAGTCTGGGACGGAAGGCCGACTTGTACGCCGTGTTGAGCATCAATTCCGCGCCATCCCGGCGTAGGAGTGCCCAATGGAAATGGTCCTCACCCATCGCCGGGGATGTGGTGACAACCTCAAATCCCAGCAGATCGCGGTAAAACTGGATGCGGGTGGGCATATCGTAAACTTGCAACCAGGGAGTTAATCCGCGAAGTTCAACGGGCATGGTGATCGCCTCCAGGTCACAAGAAGGTGGGTGCCAGAGCACCCGCCCACCGGCCACCATCCATCTATTTCATGACCTCCGGTTGGTTGACCTTGGTCATCAGGTACTAGACTAGTGCGTTAATGCCAACTATCGTGATGCCGCTTACAGGCAACTGGTTTGCCCACTGTGGGAAGATGAGAAGAAGACTCCCGGGAAAAAGGAGAAGCAGCCCCAGAAAAAAAGCACCAAGTTGTTGTGCCCGTTTGCGAAAAATGGAAGTGCGCATCCCGCGCACTGAATCGTACCAAAGCCAACCCAAAGCTTCCAGCGCATAAAGCTGCTCCGACCCCTGGTGGGGGAAAAATCCATTCCGGTGCTTAGTGACCTGATGATCCGATTCTGCGCGTCAGTGTTTGACGAAGGGCTTGAAGCCTTCCTGCACAAGTTTGTCATGAGCCTTATCGGCCTCGGAGTGAGTTCGGAAAGGGCCCACTTGCACACGATAAAGGTTGTCGTCCGCGTGGGCGTATTCCGGCGTCACCATGAAAACCGGGTAGCCCCGCTTCTTTAGAACGCCCACCATTGCTTCGGCATCCTGTTTGGTTCGCAAGGCCGCCACCTGAAGGGTTATTCCCTCACCCACCTCACCGGAAGCAGCGGCGGGCGCGGCCTCTGGCTTGGTTTGCTTTTTGGGAGAGGCAGCCTTGGCGGGTTTGTTCTCCTGCGCCGTGTGAGCCGATTGATCCCCGGTCGAAGAGATTACTTCAGTCTCGGGCTCAGCATTTGCGGCCGTGTGAGTAGCGGGAGGATCCTGGGGCGCAATTTGCCCGCTGTCGGGTGGTGGATTTATTGTGGGCGGGATGGCTGCCGGAGGGGTCACAACCTCAGTAATCGGGGCCGCGTGGGACCCGCGCTCATTGAATCCCACCAGGAATCCCAGCGAGAAGAAGATCGCGCACACTGCAATGCAAGCGAGATAAAGAAGGACTCCGATGCGAAATGTGTGCCCTTTTCCCTCACGTTCCCGAACCTCCGTTGCCACGTGCTCCTCCTGGTATTTATGCAGCGCGATAATTATGTTCGCGCATCCATCTGTATCAGCGGTCTCCGACCGCCGCCATCGATCAGAGATCGACGCTACAATTTCCGTCCATCTTCATGGTAATGGTATAGGGCGAAAAAATCCAAATTTACCACGCTGACTTTTCTTGCTGTTTGCTGGCGGTCCGTCTTCCCGTGAAACGGCATACTGTGAGTAGCCGTAGGTTTTAACCTACGGCTACTGAACCACCGTTAATGATGACTGCCCGGGGCGACAACAATGGCTGCCCCTACTTTTTCTCTCCCTCAATCACCGGCGGAAGAATACCTTTGCCCATCAAGGCACTCAGCAACTCTACTGGAACCGGGAAGACCACGGTGGTGTTCTTTTCCGTTCCAATTTCGACCAACGTTTGGAGATACCGCAGGGTAATGGCGACAGGTTCCCTGGCAATAACGGCAGCAGCTTCGGCGAGTTTGGTGGACGCTTGATATTCGGCGTCGGCGTGGATGATTTTTGCCCGGCGCTCGCGCTCGGCTTCGGCTTGCGCGGCGATGGCCCGCTGCATTTCCTGGGGCAAATCCACCTGCCGTACTTCCACCTTGGTCACCTTGATGCCCCAAGGCTCCGTGTGCTCGTCCAGGATGGCTTGCACCCGGCTATTCAATTTCTCGCGCTGCGAGAGCAGATCGTCCAGTTCGACTTCGCCCAAAACTGAACGCAAAGTGGTTTGCGCCAACTGCTCAACGGCGTAACGGTAGTTTTCCAGTTCCACAAAGGCCTGCTGCGCGCTGACCACGCGGAAATAGACGACGGCGTTGACCTTCAGCGAAACGTTATCACGGGTGATGATGTCTTGCGGTGGCATATCCCACGTCATGAGGCGAAGGGAAACCCGCACCAGCTTGTCAATCGGCCAAAGAATGAAGATCAGCCCCGGCCCTTTGTCCGGCCTTTGGAGGCGTCCCAGGCGGAAGACCACCGCCCGTTCATATTCCCTTAGCACGTTTAAGCATGATGAGACCCACATAAACACGATAACCAGCACAACGATGACAAACATACTCATAACGAACTCCTTGTCGCTTCACAGCGGCTTCAACAACTCGCTTATCCGTTCAGTTCAAAAACTCAGCGGCATTTTGGCCCGCATTGGGGAGTTAGCCTGATCCGAAGCCATGGCGGCGACGATGTCCGGTAATGCATCCGGTCAAAGTCCAACATTTGCCGCGCTCGACCCGGCGTGAATGGATCCGGATGTCGCCCCCTACGGGGCTTGTAGGTTCGATCCTTCGCGTCACATCCCATGGCTGGCTCGTCATGGGCTACAAGACCGCGCCCGCTTCGCGGGCTTGAATTCTCCTGTGCCCATTGCCGACTGCCGACTCCCAACTGCCTACTGCTTTCCGCCTACTGCCTACTTATCGAAAGGCAGTCTACCGGGTTTCCTGCGCCGACTCAACTACCAAGGTCAGGCCCTCGATCTCGCGCACCTGGACGCGCGCCCCCTGGGGGATTCGTACTGATGCGCGCGCCCTCCACAATTCCCCGTGCACCCTGATTTCACCCGTGGGATCGATGTCAGTTTGTGCCACACCGATTAGACCGATCATCCCCGCTTCGCCGGTAACTGCTTTGCGCCGTTTAGCGGTAATGGCAAACTGCAGGAGGAGGACGGTGATGGCTCCCAGCGGCAAGGCCACGCTGAGGGCCGTGGGAAGGTGGATGCGCGCTTCCGGCCACGGGGATTTGATCAGAATCATGGCGCCCAACACCATGGCAACTATCCCGCCCGCTGCCAGCACGCCATGTGAAGTCAGCTTGGCCTCAAGGGCAAACAGCGCCAGCGCGGTGATGATCAACAAAACTCCCGCGTAATTAATGGGAAGGAAATTGAAGGCATAGAGCGCAAGGACCAGCGCGATCGCCCCGATTACTCCGGGCGCCACCATACCGGGGTGGGTAAACTCAAGATAAAGGCAAAGCACCCCGACTGCGCCCAGGAGGAAGGCAATATTGGGATCTGCCACCCAGACCAGGATGGATTCAATTCGGGTCATCGGGTAGTGTTCGACGTCGGCGCCGGCAAGGTGAAGAGTTGTGCTGGCGCCATTGAAGCGCTCGACCGTCTTGCCATCGTACCGCGCGAAAATTTCGCTGGGTGATCCCGCCACCGCGTCAATCAGCTTGTCGTCAAGCGCTTCCTTGTCGGTAAAGGACGCGCTCTTGCGCACCGCATCGTCCGCCAGCGCTACATTGCGCCCCCGTTTCTGGGCGATGGACCGGATGTAGGAAGCCAGGTCGCTCTCAATCTTCTCGCTCATTGTCTTGTCGGGCTGGCCTCCCATCAAATCTACTGGATGGGAAGCTCCGGTGTTGGTGCCAGGGGCCATCACTGCCAGATCGCCAGCCAGCAGTACGAAGAAGCCACCTGATGCGGCGCTCGCGCCACCAGGTGCCACGTAGGTAATCACGGGGGCGTGTGAGGCGTAGATTGCCTGCACAAGCTCTTGCGTGGCGGAAACCAATCCGCCCGGCGTGTTGATCTCCAGCAGGACGGCATCGGCATTGTGTTCATTGGCGTAGCGGATTCCCCGTTCCACGTATTCGGCACTCACCTGATGAATCATCATGTTGAGTCTTATTTCGACCACCAGAGGCCGGGGTTGACCAGCGCGAAGAGGATCGGAGGGCAAAACGATGGCGAGAAGAGCGATCAACAAGAGTGCAACGCGTAAGATTTTGGCGTTCAAGGTGTTTTCCCCGCCGCTGCGGCTCCGTCTTGGATTTGTTGCATTAATTGGAGAGCCTGCTGATTTCCAGGCTCCAGGCCAAGTGCGGCCTGGCCTTGCGCCCGGGCCATCTCGGTTTGGTTCATGGAGAGGTAAACGCGCGCCAGGGAAACGTGCGCTTCCGCGCTGTCATCCAGCTTTAGGGCCGTCTGTAGTTCGCCCACGGCTTCGGGATGTTTACCCTCAGCCTCATACGCCTGGGCCAGGAGAATGTGGACTTGAGGGTCATCCGGGGCCAGGGAGGCCGCCTCTGCCAGCTCATGCTCAGCTTCTCCATAGCGATTCGCAGCGAGCAGCTTCGTGCCCTCCGCCACGTGGGCGTCAATGTGCTTTTGTAGAGAAACATTGGCCATGTGTTGTTCCATGACATTATGCAAAGTCAACTCCAGCAAGCGGAAGGCGCGGCCATCATAATTCTTCTTGAGGCGCGGCAGGGGAAGGACATCTCCGGGCTGGCCGGCCGCCTCTCCCACCTCGTGATCACCCAGCCATTCATATTCCTTTTGTGCCGAGTCGTCGTTGCCGAGCTTGGTGAAAGCCATCGCGAGCAGGGTGTGAGTTTCAACGTCGCCGGGGTTGGCCTGGACGGCGGATTCAAGGGATTCTGCAGACTCCTTGTATCGCCCCTCATACCAGAGGGCAACTCCGCGATTAAAGTTAAAGTCCCCGTCCGAAGGATCGCCCTGGCAGGCCCGCTGGAAATTCGCCAGGGCCTCGTCATAATGCCCACGACGGGCTTCGAGGACGCCCAGGTTATTGGAGACTTCATCAAGCGGCAGAACCTTGGCGAGGGTTTCAAAGTCTCTTTCCGCCACCTGTTCCCGCCCCAGGAAAAATTCATCAACTGCGCGTAGAAACAGAGATTCGTTGTAATCAGAATCGGACTGCTCGATTTTTTCCAACCACTTGGCGGAATTTGCATAGTCCTTCTGCCCAAAATAGAACCGCCCCAGGGCAAAAGCCGCGCGGTGATCGGTGGGATCAATCCGGTCTGATTCCGTGAAGAAGTGCAGATGGCTGGCGTCGTCCGTGGCAAGTACGCCGCGAATGTAATTCTCGAAAGCGTCAAGGTGGACGTCGTGAAAGCGCTTCAGGAAGTCGTCTTCATTGCCCACGGTGAAATCAGGGTCATGCGTCGCAAGCAGCCGCCACGCCAGTCGCGTCTGAAGATCGATCAGTTCGGTAAGGTCGCCGGAGACCTCAATGGGCTGCGAAAGCTTTAAGAGTTTTACATTCAGCAATTGCGCGCGCGCCACAAGGCGATTGTCCGTTACGTTGAAATTTCCCAGGATGGCCCAATCCGCGCCCAAGGTCTGCGCCACTTTAAATTGGCTGGCCAGCGTCAGGGGGGCGTCCACGGGCAATCCCATTTGCGTGTAGGCGGCGTTGCGCTCATCGCGGTCCAGGACGTAGTTGTCCGGCTGGGGAAGGCGGGAGGAAAGAACCTGCGCAAAGCTTTCCGAGATCCAATTAAAGTCAGCGCGTGGGCTCAGATTCTCAAAGGGAAATACCAGTAGGGATTTCACCTCTGACGAGCCGTGAAGCTGCCAGGGGCAAAACAAAAGGAGCAGAAGAAGTCCGATCGTTCTTCGCATGAGTCATCAACCCAACGGCAACATTATAGCACTCGGCGGGAGGGGAACTGGTCTGTATTGCTCAGGTTAGATTCAAAGTCCGATGGTTTCGAAACACGCCGCCTCGGTCACTCCAAAAAGCCGCAAAACTCGTAATATTGAGAGCCTCTTAGCTTAACCTGTGGTCAATTTTTGATGGCGACCGGCGGATTTTTTATGAGATCAATATAGGCCGGGTATTGGGCAATCTTCTTGAAGTCGGGGTCCTCGTCAATCAGTTTTGTCCCCTCGAACCCATCCTCAAGGGCACGCCGGAGGTAGCGCACGGCATCATCGGCGTCGCCAATGGAAGCATAAGCCTTGGCCATGTAAAAATAAAACTCGGGGTCAGCCCCTCCCGCATGGATGGTTGTCCCCAGTGCAGACTGCTGAACGGCCACTCTCGGATCGATGCCAAGGGCTGTTCGGTACTCCTCTACGGCCAGATCGTACTTCTTCAAATGATAGTAAGCCGTGCCCAGGTTCAAATGGAATGCCGCAGTGTCGTTTTTTAGCTTAATGGCACGTTGGTAATAGGAAACCGATTTACTGTACTTATTCGCCATATAGTACACAGTGCCAAGATTATTCCAGCCCTCGGCGAAATTTGGGTCGGCGCGAGTGGCCTTGCTGTAGGCCTGCCGGGCGCTGTGAAATTTGTTCTCCTGTTGAAAGGCAATTCCCATCTTGTTCCAAAGCACTGGATTCTTGAAAGATACCTGTTTGAGCGCACGGTAATAATAATCCGCAGCGTCGGCATAGTTTTTTCGTGCCATGAAGATGTCCGCGCGTTCTTCCAATGTAAGCTCCCGGTGTTGGGGTGGGGATTCCTGTGGAGAAGGGGAGGCTTGTCTCCCCTCGGCGATGGCAGGGGAAAAAATCGCCGCCAGGACCAGAGTCGCTGCCAATGCGCCCGGATGGTGCTTTCGGGGATTCATGGGTGCTCCTCGCCTACAAGGGACGCGGGATCAGATGACAAGAGAATACAGGGCTCGAGACTCCGGACCCGGAAATCGATTCACGGCCCATGGTACTCTTGGATTACTCTAAGTCAAACTGCAATTTCTGAAATGGATGACCTGCATTTCGGAGGGGGTGCTGGCACATGCGGAGCAAGGGCGCGGTGGCCGATCAGATTCGATTCGCGTGACCCCTTGTCCCGAATACCGAGCGCCGGCTCTTATTGTGCCGGCGCAGGTTGTTTTGGGGCATCCGGAGGATTGGCTGGCTGGGAGTTTTTCCCTTTGAAGATCGAGAAGAACTTCTTTAATACTCCGCCTTTTTTTTCGTCGGGTTGCTTTGAGGCATCAGAATTGGCGGGGGCAACAACAGGATTGTCTGCTCCCGGTGCCGGAGTTGCACCCGGTGCGACCGCTGCATCGTTGCCGGAGTGGAACAGCCGACCCAAGATTCCGCCGCCACCCTGTTGCGGTGTTTGGGCCTGGGGTTCAGTTCCTTCGATAAAGTAGTCTGTACGGACCGATTCCGCCTCATTGCCGCTGGGGAGTGTGGACGTCACCTGCACGGGTACCGCCACCACCCCCGGCGGAGGATCAAAGGGCTTGGCATCGCGATAGTCGGGGTATTGGGTGGCCAGCTTCATGAATTCCGTCCAGATGGGCAGGGCGGAATCCGCTCCGGTGAGTTCCAGGTTGCGATCATCGTCATAGCCCACCCAGGCAATGGCCAGCAGATTGGAAGTGAAACCCGCGAACCAGCCATCATGCGAAGTCCCGGTCTTTCCCGCAGCCGGTAAAGAGAATCCGCGGGACCGCGCGCCCGCTCCTGTGCCATTATTGATGACACTTTCAAGCAGGTTGACCATCAGGAAGGCAACACGCGGGTCAAGCACCTGGCGGGTTGTTCCCGGGTTTCGCCACAGCAGGTGGCCGGAAGCATCGTTGACGGCCAGAATAAACCGCGGTTCCACGTAGGTTCCGCCATTTGAAAAGATAGTATAAGCGCCGGCGACTTCCAGTGGCGTCGCCACATACGATCCCAACGCGATGGCGGGCGTGGCCAGCAAACCCCTGTTGAAACCCGCCGCCAACGCCAGATTGCGCACTTTTTCGTATCCCACCATCTCAGCCAGGCTGACGGTGGCCACGTTCAGTGAATACATCAGCGCGGTGCGCAGCGGCACCTCACCGAAGTATTCCTGCTTGAAGTTTTCCGGTTCGTAAGTCATGTCGCCAAACTGGAAGGTGGTGGGCTCATCGTGGAGCGTCGTCGCTGGGGTAATAAGGGGTTGGGAGCCGTCCACGCCGGAGGTGAGGGCCGCCGCGTAAACGAAGGGTTTGAACGATGACCCCGGCTGGCGCTTGGCCAGCGCGTGATTCAACTGGCTGCGGCCATAATCGCGTCCGCCCACCATGGCCTTCAACCATCCGGTGTGGGGGTCAAGCACCACCAAAGCCATCTGTGGCTGCAAAGGGTCAGGAGGCGGGGCGTCCTTCGGGACTTTGGATCTCTTCAACCGCTTGTCAACTTCCGCGCTCCCGGCCAGCACGGCCGCCGATGCCGCCTGTTGCACGTCCAAATCGAGTGTGGTGTAAATCCGGTAACTTTGGGAAAGCAGATCGCTGTTGGAGAATTGGGAGAGCAACTGATCCTTCACCATGTCAACGAAGTAAGGAGCCTGCGTGCCCTCCACATTGCGCAATACGACTCCCAAAGGCGCGGCAGAGGCCGCCTCCGCCTCCTTCGACGTCAGCTTGCCCTGGTCCATCATGCTTCGCAGCACAAAATTTCGCCGCTCCAATGCCCGCGAGGGATACTTGTAAGGATTATAGATGTTGGGCCCGCGAATCACCCCGGCCAGCAAAGCCGCTTCCGCCGCAGTCAGGCTGCCCACATCCTTATTAAAGTAGGCGCTGGCCGCTTCCCCGAATCCATAGATGGAAAAGCTTCCGCGCTGGCCCAAATAAATCTGATTCGCGTAAAGCTCAAAAATCTGTTCTTTGTTCAGGCGCTGCTCCAGCAGGAGGGCGAGGAAAATCTCGGTTATCTTGCGCCCGAATTTCCGCTGGGTGGTGAGCCCAAAAATGTTGCGGGCCAGCTGCATTGTCAAGGTGCTTCCACCCTGCATGATTTCGTCGGAGCGGAAGAAGTCATGCAACCCTGAAGCCAGGATGCGGTAAAAATTCACGCCGTGGTGAGTGAAGAAACTGTGGTCCTCCGCCGCCACCACAGCATTAATGACGGTTTTGGGCAGGTCTTGATAACGCACCAACCGCCGCTTGCTGCGGGACTCGTCAAACAGCGTGGTGATAACTTCCGGCTCAAGGTTGTAGCTGGCCAGGGTTGCTGTGCCGGAAAGAGAGGTAATGGAAGTGATGTGCCCATTCGAGAACTCCAGTGCCGCGTCACCCTGCTTAAAATCTTGGCCCTGAAAGAACGATGCGAAACCAGGCCGGATCTCAAGACGATTGCCTTCAATGTGGTAGGTCCCGACTTTCGACCCGCCCTCGTATTCCGCGTAAAGGCCCTTGCGCAGGCGGGAGGCTACCTCATCGGGTGTGATTGCCTCACCGACAAACACGGGGGTGGGAGCGGAAAATACCAGGGAGGCATTGTTGAAGACGTCGCCGCTCAACCGGGCGTCGATGACCCGCGAAAAGCGCACGTAGAAATAGATGAAGGCGCCCACGGCCACTAGAAACACCAGCAGGCCCGAGCCCAGCAAAATCTTTTTCCCTTTTCCCCAATTCAATTTACCCGGCCCCGAAATTTTCGCACGGCCGCCTGCCCCGTGTGGACCTTTCGATGCCGATGATGGACGGACTGTCACGTTTTATAGGATCGACTTGTCTTCAGATGAAGGAGTGAAGTGCAGTTGAAGCATATACACTTTCAAATCCACTGGAACATTATAGTCAATATTGATGCTAACCTTGTATTGATTGGTTTCCACCGTCACATCCTCCTCCTCTACCGGGAGGTCAAGATCTTCGGCTTTGGCCAGAATGGTCTTTCTGATGACATCGGCTGAAACCCGCTGGTTGAACCAAAAAGGCGTCTGGCCTTGAATGTAGTCCTGTAGTTCGTAATTGTCGATGTAAACCGGAATAATTTTGGAGCCGGAGTAGATCACCGCGACGATAAAGGCGACGGAGAGGATACCTTTGAAGGTGATTCTTCCGGACTCCGATGGCCTCATCGCACCTCCCGTGGCAGGTTGGTCCCCTTTTCCTATTGGCGCTGCAATTCCAGCAAACTGGCGACAATCGACTCCAGCTTAACATCCTGAATTTGCTTTGTCGATCGCTGGAAGATCTCCCCCAGTCCCTGTTCAAGCTTGCGTTTTCCGATGGTCACCCGGTATGGCACACCGATCAGGTCCGCATCTTTGAACTTCACTCCGGGCCTTTCCGCTCGATCGTCGAAGAGAACATCCAGGCCCTCCGCTCGCATCTCCTCGTACAGTTTTTCCGCTGCCTCCCGCAAGCGCGCGTCATCCATGTTTGCCGCCGTCAGGATAACGTCAAAGGGAGCGATGGCGGCGGGAAGGAACATGCCGTCGCGATCGTGGTTCTGCTCCACTGCCGCGCTCAGAATGCGTTCCACTCCAATGCCATAGGAGCCCATGACCAGCGGAACCTCTTTGCCGTTTTCATCAAGCACGGTGGCATGCATGGCCTTGGAATAGCGGCGGCCCAATTTGAAGACGTGGCCTAACTCCACCGAAACGCTGATCCGCATGGGCTTGCCGCACTTGGGGCAGAGATCGCCCGCCGATACGACCCGCAAATCGGCGTACTCGGCAGTAAAATCGCGACCCGGCTTGACGTTGCGCAAGTGCGTGTCATCCTGATTTGCGCCTGCGATCATGCCTCGGCGGCCTTCCAATGCCTTGTCGGCCAGAATCCTGACCCCTTTCAATCCTACTGGACCCAGCGAGCCGAGGTGCGCGCCCAGCAACGCATGAGCCTCCTCCGGCGTGGACGGCCGAAAAGTGTCCGTGCCGAGGACCGTTGCCAATTTGGTATCACTCACCATGTGATCGCCACGCAGCAGGATCACCACCATCTCTCCTTCTTCCTTTACATCTTTTTCGCCAGGAGTTCCCGGGGGTGGCTGCTGGGCATTGTAGAGGGGCACGTAGACCAGGGTCTTGATCATCCGGTCGCCGGGTTGGCCGGTGAACTTCACGAGATCATCGATAGTTTTTTGTCCGGGGGTGGAGAACGGTTCCGGCGCGGCGCCGTCTGCTGGATCTTCCACCGCGGGTGCACTACCCTCCGCCTTTTCCAAATTTGCCGCGTACCCGCAGTCGCACAACGCGATCAAATCTTCACCCGCGTCGGTTGGCGCGGTAAACTCATGGGAGTGCGTGCCCCCCATTGTTCCTGAATACGCTTCCACAATCACGTATTTCAGTCCGCAACGGTCAAAAATGCGCCGATAAGCGTCGTAGTGCTTGCGGTAGCTGACGTCCAAGCCTGCGTCGTCGAGGTCAAACGAATAAGAGTCCTTCATCCAGAATTGCCGCAGGCGCAGCAATCCTGACTTGGGTCTCGGCTCGTCGCGGAACTTCTCCTGAATCTGATACCACATCTGGGGAAGTTGCTTGTACGAACGAAGTTCACCTCGCGCGATGTTTGTCATCTCCTCTTCGTGCGTTACGCCCAGGACCATTTCGTGGTCATTCCGGTCCTTGAATTTAAAGATTGTCGGACCATAAGCCGTGTAGCGCCCCGACTCTTTCCAGAGCTCCGCCGGGTTCAGAGCCGGAAGATAGAATTCCTGTGCGCCGATGGCGTCCATCTCCTGGCGAATGATCGCCATGATCTTCAGCAGTGATCTTTGCGCCAAAAAGAGGTGAGCATAGACCCCCGCCGCGACCTGGCGGATATAGCCCGCTCGCAATAGCAGTCGGTGGCTGGGGACTTCTGCTTCTGCGGGATCTTCCCGCAGGGTGGGAATAAAAGCCTGGCTCCAACGCATGATTTCGACCTTTCGTTTTAAGCTCGCAGCTCTCAGCGGTCAGTTTGTGGCCCCGTCCCGGCCCTGTTGGCTGTTAACGGATGCTTACGGGCGCTCGAACAGAATCCGTTATTGTTGAAGATACAGACATGGAATGTCAAGGAAGGGCGGGGCAGTTTAAGCCTTCAGGCAGATCCGATGTTGAACTCCATAGCGGGCCGCCCACGTTCGCTTCTGAAAGATCGGCGGAAATCACCCTCCGACGCCCAGCGAATATGTGAATGCCTTGATCCGTCTGCGTCGCAGCCTCAACCGAGTCAATACATATGCACAGGGAAAACACTGGTGGATTTGGGCCAGTAGTGGTGGATTTTAGCCAGTTCGCTACGCCCGACGCATTTTTATTGAAGTCGCCCAAAACGCGACGTTACCTTTTGGGGTCGGCTCGCATCAAAACGACTGTGGGGGAAAGATAAAAATGTTGCCATTCCTTCCTCAGTTTTTCTCCCAACCACATTCCTCGGCCGCGTTTCTATATATAGTATAACGTTTAAACGTAAAACCTACTTAACACATGAAACCAATTTAGCAATAGTTGCGTCCAAGACGATGTGCAGGGAAATGGCAGGATGCGGCAACTGGAGCTGCAACAGGATGTGGGATGTGAAATGCCAAGAAACGGCGAAAGTCGCAAGCACGGATCAGGGCAGAACGTACAGGAGGGTGACCATGCGTTACAACCTAACAGTTTTAGCACTATCGCTCATGTTGGGAGCAGGAATGGCGTTGGCGGGGCCGCCTACCGTTGACACGCAGACGATGGACGGAATTCAGTCCCGTCTTGACCACGCCAAGGTCAATCAGCACGGCGACGTCCAGGTTACATTTGATCGAGGCGTCGCGACCCTGACGGGTACGGTGGATAACCTGGGCAGCAAGCTCGATGCTGAGAAAGCCACACAAAAAGCCCCGGGTGTGAGTCAGGTTGTGGACAACATTCAGGTGCGCGCGCAGGGCGTTGACGACCAGCAGATTCTCAAGCAGGCGCGCCACGAAATCAACATGTACTACGCTTACGGGATGTTCGATAACGTCAACTTTGAGGTTTCCAACGGTGCCCTCAGCGTTGGCGGACAAGTGACCCAACCATTCAAGAAGGTGGACATGGGACGAATCCTTGAGCGCGTTAAGGGAGTGACGGTGCTCCAGAACAATTTGGAAGTTCTGCCGACTTCGCAATTCGATGACCGCCTGCGGTTGCAAGTGGCGCGAGCCATTTACGGTAATCCTTTCTTTACGCCCTACGCCAATCTGGCGTTGCCCCCGATTCACATAATTGTGAAAAACGGGAATGTGACCCTGGAAGGCGTGGTGATTTCGGAAATGGACCGGACCAAGGCGGGAATGGTGGCCAATCTAGCCGGGCTATCGTTCTCCGTCGTGAACAATCTTCGGGTTGTGAAAGGCTGAGGATCAGTTCGTACTACCCCCCAATGCCTGCGCTGCGCAACGTCAGCGCAGGCATTTTTTTTGCTAGCACGCGTCGTGGCGATGAATTTGCAGGGTGAAACTAACTCGCGCGGCTTGGACTGTTCGCCAACTGTTTTATCTTGGCGTGACGAAAGCAACCCACCAGATGGTCGTTTACCATGCCCACTGCCTGCATGAATGCATAGCAGATGGTGGAACCCACAAAGTTAAAGCCCCGGCGCTTCAGGTCTTTGCTCATCGCGTCGGACTCAGGTGTTTGTGCTGGAACTTCCATCGAGACGCGCCAGGAGTTTTGCCGTGGCCGCCCTTTCACAAACTGCCAGATGTAGCCATCAAAGCTGCCGAACTCCCGCTGCACCTGGAGGAATAACCGGGCATTCCGTACAGCGGAATCGACCTTCAGCCGGTTGCGGATTATCCCGGGATTGGCAAGCAGTTCGCGAATTTTCTTCCTGGCGTATCCAGATACAACCACCGGGTCAAAGTTATCGAACGCCACGCGGTAATTTTCGCGTTTCTTCAGGATCGTGTCCCAACTTAGCCCCGCTTGGGCTCCTTCCAGAATCAGGAATTCGAAGAGCCTCTGATCATCGTGCAAGGGCGTGCCCCACTCCTCGTCGTGGTACTGGATTAAGAGGGCATTGCCGGCCCAGTGGCATCTTCGCATTGTATCGGTGGGAGGTTTACGAGATGTCATGGCTTGAACCTCATTCAGCAGGTTTTGTGCAGTGCCAAATCGTCCAAAGCGCAGCCTAATTCATACCCGCTGAGGAGGTCAAGCGAGTACGAACGCTCGCACGGATGATCGGGGCCAGGATTTTTCCAAAAATTTAAATCCATTAACCCGTGAATCAGGTACCGTTGATTGCGCCATCCGCTCTCGTCCATTAGAATGTTGGGGTAGTGATTTTATTGCCTCTGTAAGCGTTTAATAAATCGCATTAACCTGGGAGAAAAGTTCATGAATGCCCCATTCAGTTCTCATTTGCGCCCGCTTCACGAAGTGGATCCGGAAATCGCGCACGCCATCGACTTGGAAGTCGACCGACAATCCCGCACCATTGAATTGATCGCCTCGGAGAATTTTGTTAGTGAAGCGGTGTTGGAAGCGCTTGGTTCCGTGATGACGAATAAGTATGCCGAGGGATTGCCCGGCAAACGCTATTATGGTGGTTGCGAATTTGTGGATGTGGCGGAGAATCTAGCCATTGAGCGCGCCAAAAAGCTGTTTGGCGCAGAGCACGCCAATGTGCAGGCCCACTCCGGCAGTCAGGCCAACCAGGCGGTTTACCTGACCGTCTTGAAGCCTGGCGACACTCTCTTGGGGATGAGCTTGGCGCATGGCGGCCACCTGACGCACGGCCATCCGCTCAACTTCTCCGGCAAGATGTACAACATTGTCTCCTACGGAGTGAGCAAGGAAACCGAGACTATTGATTATGAAGAACTGGAACGCCTGGCCAAGGAGCATCGGCCGAAGCTGATCCTGGCTGGAGCAAGTGCCTATCCCCGCACTCTGGATTTCGCCCGCTTTGCCGCTATTGCCCGTGAGGTTGGGGCAGTTTTGATGGTGGACATGGCGCACATTGCTGGACTGGTGGCCGCGGGCCTGCATCCCAGCCCCTTCCCGCATGCTGACTTTGTCACCACCACCACCCACAAGACCTTGCGCGGGCCGCGCGGCGGCGCCGTTTTTTGCAAAGCGCAATACGCCAAGGATCTGGACCGCGTTGTGTTCCCGGGCATCCAGGGCGGGCCGCTGATGCATGTGATTGCCGCCAAGGCCGTTTGCTTTCTTGAAGCTCTTCAACCTGAATTCGCAGCCTATCAGAGGCAGATTATCGCCAACGCCAGGGTGATGGCGGAAGCGCTGGCGGCGGAAGGCTTTCGCATTGTCGCCGGGGGAACGGATACGCACCTGATGCTGGTGGATGTCTTCACCAAGAAAGTAACCGGCCGGCAGGCGCAGGAAACACTGGAGCGTGCCAGCATCACCGTCAACAAGAACGCCATTCCCTTTGACGCCAATCCGCCCGCTGTGGCCAGCGGGATTCGCGTCGGGACGCCCGCCGTCACCACGCGCGGAATGAAAGAACCGCAGATGAAGCAAATCGCGGGCTGGATTGCCGAGGTCCTGAATAACGTTGAGAATGAATCCGTGATTCAACGTGTGCGCGGCCAGGTGGAATCCTTGACGGGAACCTTTACCCTTTATACCAATCACCGCCGGGCAGCAGGTTAGATTCCCGCATCGCTCGACTGAATCAGCAATCCCCATCGCCGCTTGATATTGCTTGCCGCCGCGATTTTCTCAACATTGTCGCCATCGTTGCGGGATTCTACGGCTGGGCGTAATACCCGGCCCTCGTTCGTACCGTTAATGCGGGCTTGTCCAATTTGATGGCGAGGGTATGGTACTCATTTGGCCCTTCGCCGGGATGGCCATTGAAGGTTACGACATAAAAGGCGCCCGCGTCTGCATCGCAGGCTGCAATCTCTCCGGCCAGATCGTTATTGGAATTGAATACCCGGCCACCACTTTGAAGCGCCAGTACCTGGAGCGCCAGGTTTCCGTAACGCACCTGGCCCGCGTTCTTCACTCCTCTTACGAACTGCTTATAAAACTCGGGTTGGAAGCCGCCCGCATCTTCCGTCCCCAGAGGGTCGATGGAATAAAGAGTGATACGAGCCTGTCTTAGCTCATCCGAAAGGCCCACAATCGAGCTGAAGAGCAGCAGCTGCCATTTTGACGTTACGATCACATCGGGGCCGGAGAGCATGGGCCATCCAGGGCTGATCCAAACCAGGAATTTCCGTCCAGGCATTTTCAATTCATAGTCTGCAATCTGCTTGAGCGTTTGCACTGAGAGGTTTAGCCGGTCCTGATCGCCATAATATCCCTGCGACTTGCCAATGGCGCGAATGCCCCCTTTTTGTTGATTCAAGCGGGCGATGATAGCATTTCCATCTTGAGAAGGTTTGGTCGCGAACACCGTTCCTGTATCGGTAAAGAAAACTGTCGATACCGGACGGGCAATCTTGCCGCCGTTTCGCTTTAGAAACTGCTCAATTGCATCCCGGGTATAAGCAACCTGGGGTATGGTAGCGTTGACTTGGTCAATCAAAAGGATCAATTCCACAGGGGGATCTGATTTTACTGTCCCGCCTTCCACGGCGCGAAATGTATTGATTTTTTGTGGCTGATTGTTGTCGAGGAGAGTGAAGTTCTGCTGTTGAAGTCCGGAGATAGGCCTTCCTGATTTATCTGTTACCGCCACATCCAAAGTCATCGTGCGGGTCGGGCTGCTAGCCGGCACGGATGAGGGGGGATTGGGCGGCTTTGCCAGTCCGGCTTGCAGCGCGAATCCCAGGACGAATGAAAAGCTGAGTATCCCCCCTGTACCACTGCGCGAAGTATTCATGATGTTTACCTCAATATAATTTTCACCTCACTATGATGTACTCCCGGCTATGGCATACACCTCATTTGAGCGAGAGTCAAGTCAATGGTCGCCCGATTGAAAGCGGGTCCAGGGACCGGCCTTCATATCACGCAACAAGGAGGCCTGCCAGGCATATTCCGAATGGGCCTTCAGGAAAGGCGCGGCAATGAAATCTGCCCCGCAGGGATGGCCGCGGCGGGCAAAGAAGCTCATCGCTTTGGCCATGGTGCTATCCATGGCCTTGCCGGTCACGGCGCCGCCAGGATAGTAGGGCGGCCAATCCCAAATCTCCACGCCACGTGGTGAGGTCTCAACGTGCGCGCACAGCGACCGCTCATCCGCGTCATCCCGTTTTTCAAATGCGTCGTAATGATCCGCCATGAATTTCTGCGCCATGTCGACGTCGATTTTTCCCCTGTTCTGCTCCATTAATGCGTCCCAGCAGGTGCGGCGGGCGTTGGGAGAAGTGGCCGGGTTGCGGGGATCGAAGGTGGTATCTTTGGCGATCACCTCCGGGTCGCGGGCCCAGTTTGAGCCCACAAAGACACCGTCCCTGGATCGCCACACACGGTGAGCTTTCAAGCCCAGTTCGAATTGGGCGATCTCGCCGGTTTTGTCGTCGGCCAGCAGCCAATCGTTGGCGTAGCCGCCATTGTTGCCATCCAACATAATACGCACATAGTCGTCGATTGAATTTGCATATTGCAGCGCTTTTCGCGATCGCATAAATTCAGGCTTGCCGTGCGGGTCCCATCCCACGAACTGGGTGATGGTGGTTTCCGTAACTATGAGGCCCCCGGAGTTCACCCCGAAATCGTCATCGCTGGTTATAACGCCTGGAAATCCATCCATCAAAATACGCTGGCCATGTTGTGGAGCAATGTCAAAAATCACGCGCCAGCGCTCGCCATGCAAATAGGACGTCCAGTTGTTGTGGGCGATCACCACACGATGGTCGCGCGTATAACTGCCCGTCGCCACAAAGGCGCTGCAATTGCCGGGACTGACCAGATGCGGGGCATTGGCGACTTTGTGTTGTGCGTCATACCAGGGAACATAATAGTCGGCGACTTCCTCAAAGGCGTTCAGGGCAACTACGTCGTCCAGGTCCATCGCCACGCCCTTGGCCTTCAAACCATCGGTGATTCCTTGCAGTTCCTCCTGGTACTCGCGATCAATGCGCGGCCAGAGCATTTCCCTCGCGGCCTGGCGGAAAAAGCTCCAATCGCGGTGGGTATCGTGCGTGTCACGCAGTTTGACGGCTTGAAAGGCGTCGAGAATTTCCGGGGCCAGAAGGTATCCGTGCTGATAGCCGATCTGATGCGGCGTGCCCTCCAGGTGAACGTAGACCCATCCGCCTTTTTCAAATCGGTACGCGCCCTTGAGGTCGGGAGACCTGGTTGCGGATTGATCCAGCGATTGCCCCGCCACTCCATAGGAATAGGAACTACCCGTAGGGGAGGATAGCCACGCGGTAATTGCGAAGAGGATTGCGAAAAGTGCCACGGCCAACGCTTTCCGAACTAGGGTCATGGGTATCTCCATTTATGGCTCACCTGGGAAGCAGGCCGTAGACGACCGGGAATTTTGCGATCAAAAACCCAGCATTCAAGATCATAACCTCGTTGGAGGTAAATTCTGAATTCTGGCTTCTGACTCCTCGTCTCAGCCAAGAACTTCCTTCGCCGCAGTGTAACCGCTTTGAACGGCGCCTTCAATCGTGGCGGGCAGGCCAGTGGCAGTCCAATCGCCGGCCAGAAAGAGTCCGCGAATGGGCGTTCGGGCGTTCGGGCGCAAGAGCTCAGCCTCCGGGCTGGGTGAGAAGGTGGCGAAGCGTTCCTTGATAACGAGTGAGTGCAGCAGTTTGGCTTTGCGGACGGATGGCAGCACTTCACCGAGTTCTCGAAGCGAAATCGCCAGTAACTCTTCCTTCGACCGGCTCACGTGTTCGTGCGCCCCACTCAGGACAAGTGCGATGCAGTGGTCGGAGGCACTCAGAATTCGACTCTTGTCAAAAAGCCATTGAATGTTCGTTCCCCGCAGGCCCACAAATTCCAAGTCGGTAATGGGCACGTCAAACCAGAGGTTGATGGAGATGATCGGAGCGGGCCGCAGGGCCAGCGCGCCGGCAAAGAAAGGCTCGCTCCGAAGCAAATCGCCGGGCATCAGGGTGGCGAATTGTTGCCAGGGCGCGGCGGAAATCACGCTTGCGCCTTCCAGGACATTCCCTGCGCCCAGATCGACGCCGCGACAAACGCCGTCCGCAATCATGAGTTGCTTGACGTTGCGCCCGGTATGCACCTGGCCGCCGCGGGCTTCTATGAACACCGAGGCCGCGGCAGTATAGCAATCGCTCAAACCTACGCGGGCGATGCCAAGGCGCGAATCGGCGGGCGAAGAAAACAGCGCCAGCCGCAGCACGCGCTCAAAAAGCTGGGCGGAAGCAATGCGCGGGTCTTCGTTCATCGCCGCGATGCAGAGCAAATCCCAAAAATTGCGCTGAAGTCCCTCCGACTGTCCCCGCCGGCTTAGCCATTCGGTGACGCTTTCATTGGCAGTGGGGGCAGCCTCTCCGCCCGCCCTGCGCACGTCATCTCCCAAGCGCACAACTTCCAGTTTTTGCTTGAATGTGAAACTTCTTGAGCGCGCGACACCCATGAGCAGATGCAACGGTGAAGGCAAGTCGGGGCAGTCAAGGCGCGTTAGCCGGCCGTCGCGGTCGAGAAAGGGAACATTGAGCCGGGGCTGGAAGTGCAGCCGGTCGAGGGTTCCAATGGTCTTGAGAAATTTGATTGTGGCGTGGTAGCAGCCCATGAACAGGTGCTGGCCGTTGTCCACAATAGAGCCCGTTGTGGGATCGGCAAACGAGCGGGCACGGCCGCCAAGATGTGGCTTCTGTTCCAGCAGGCAAACCCGTTTGCCAGCCTCGGCCAACGCTACGCCGGCGGAAAGGCCGGCAAAACCGCCACCAACAATGATAATTTCATCTGACATGATTGGAAAATGGAAGACAGGAGATAGGAGGCAGGAGGCAGAATTCGCGGCGTGCAATCCTCGCCCGCCTGAATCTCCAACTATTTAACGGCCAATTTGCTGACTCCTGAATCCTGACTCCTGCTTTCACTTCTGCCACTCCGCTCCAAGATAGACGGTAAGCGCGGTCCAAAGCTTCAGGGGGCGAGGAACGCGCACGCGCTTCCCGAAAACGTTGTAGCAGCGCTTCTGAATCCGCTTCAAAATGCCCCAGTAGATTGATGCCATGATTTCCGCCGCCTTCATCGATCGACGGTCTTCGGGAGGAAGCATCAGGCGCGCCTGCTTGAAAAAGTCCAGGGCGCGGTCGCATTCAAACTGCATCAGCTCGATGAAGGGATCGTTGTAGGTTCCCGCCAGCAAGTCGGCCGCGCGGACGCCAAAGCGGTCCAAATCCTCCTGGGGAAGATAGACGCGGCCACGCTGCGCGTCGGCTTGAATGTCGCGCAGGATATTGACCATCTGAAGCGCCTTCCCCAGGTTCACGGCGTAATTGCGCGTGCGGGGATTCTTGTACTCGAAAATCTCAATGCAAATCAGGCCGATGGTGGAGGCCACGCGATAACAATAGAGGGACAACTCTTCAAACGTTTCGTAGTGCGTGCCGGTCAGGTCCATTTCCAGGCCTAGAATCAGGTCCTCAAACGGCTGTCTTGGGATCTTGAAGCGTTTGATGGCTTCGGCTAGGGCGCGCAGTTCCGGCGAATCAAGCTGGCTCGTGTCCTGCGCGTAACACGCATCCAGCGCTTGCCGGTAACGGGCAAGAGCGGCGGCGGCATCGGCCGGGGCAAGGCCGCTATCGGCCACATCATCGCCCCGCCGTGCAAAGGCGTACACGGCTTCGATGGCCAGGCGTTTTTCCGGGGGCAGAAATACGAAGGCGTAATAGAAATTGGTGACGCGCGCGTTGGTGAAATGGGTGTTTCCCGCGGGTGCGCTCATGATGGTATGACAACCGTGGGAGCGTGGGCGCCGCGCGCCTTCAGTGGAGCCCGCCGCGCGCGCAAGTACAGGCGAAGGAAATCCAATTTCCCCAGGGACGGCCGCCGATGAAATATGTCGAACGCAACCGCTTCGATTCTGGAGAGAATCTCCGTTCCGCCCAGCCACGTCAGGCGCAATTGCGTGCGCAGCTTGGGCTGAACTTCCTCCGGCAAGTTTCTTCCCCGTTCGAAAAACTCGCGAGTGCGGGCAATTTCCATGGCCAGCAGTTCCTGCCAGTGATGGTCGCAGCGCCCTTCCCGCAGATCATCGAGCGAGTAGTTGAATCGCGCCATATCCTCCTGCGGTAAGTAAATTCGGTCGCGGGAGAAATCAATGGCCACGTCCTGCCAGAAATTCGTAAGCTGCAAAGCGGTGCAGATGTAATCCGAAAGCTCGAACAGGTGCGCGTCGTGGTAGCCGAACAATTCCAGCACCAGCCGCCCCACGGGATTGGCGGAGCACGTGCAGTATTTCAACAGGGAATTGAAATCCGGATGGCGGCTCACCACCACGTCGGACTCAAACGCGGTGAGCAAATTTTCAAAATTCTGGCGGGACAGTTGGAATCGTTCCGCGCTATCGTGCAGCGCCAAAAACACCGGATGATCGATCCTGCCTGCGTAGCTGGCATTGAGTTTCGCGCGCCAATCGGCCAGCTTTTCCAGGCGATTCTCCACGCCTGGCTCATCCGCCACATCGTCGGCATAGCGGGCGAAGGCGTAGACCGCCGCGAGTGCGTCGCGCCGGTCGCGCGGGACAAGGTATGACGCCGTGGGGAAATTTTCGTAATGCCGGCTCGCCAGCCTCCGGCACTCCGCGTAAGCCGAGCGCAATTCGGTTTGAGTAGCAGACATATTTCAAAACCCGCATGCCATTATAGGACTTCCCAAGCAAGTCGGGAAACCTGATTGTGACAAAGCGATTCAAGAGTACGGTTTGGAAGGAATTTGGGCGCCAGGTATAAGTGATTGGCATGATCAGATTTCGAGCCCTCCCGTGGGTCCATTCCCAAAAAGATAAGCGCGCCACCCTGAATTTGTAACCTCCGTGAAACATTGCCCTCGTACTCTTTCCAGATTGGCGGAGAGTATGGAAGGGGTCAAAACCTAAAGGGCTATGTCGCACCCAGGTTTGTCCCCCGGCGCGAAATCCGCTATTATCATATGCTCATGGTGTCCAAATCCCATTCCAAACGCAACGGCGCGAAAGAGCCGAAGATTGAGCCCTTCCTTGCCCCCGAGCGGCAAGCTGCCAGCTCCGAAGCCGAGGGACTGAAAAGCCCCGACCTTTATATTAACCGTGAGTTGAGCCTTCTGGAATTTCAGTGCCGCGTTTTGGAGGAGGCTGCGGATGCGGACAACCCCCTCTTGGAGCGCCTGAAGTTCCTCGCCATTCTCGGTTCGAATCTGGATGAGTTCTTCATGGTTCGTGTGGCGGGATTGATGAAGCAGGTTGCCAGCGGACGGGCGGATGTTGGCCGTGACGGCCGTCCGGCAGCGGCGCAGCTTCAACTGATCCGCGAAAAGGTATCTCAGCTTGCCAGGCAAGCCCAGGACCTTTGGCGTGGGGAAGTTCGGCCGGGTTTGGAGCAGCAGGGAATCACCGTGGTGGATTCGTGCTCGCTTGCGGAGGATGAGCGCGCCGCCGTGGATGCCTATTTCCTGCAACACGTTTTCCCCGTCCTTACGCCGCTGGCTTTTGATCCCGGGCGGCCTTTCCCCCACATCTCCAACCGCAGCCTCAACCTGGCCGTGGTGGTGCGCGACCACAACAATGAGGAGCACTTTGCGCGTGTGAAGGTTCCCGACACACTGCCGCAGTTGGTCCAGGTGAAGATCAATCCCCCTGCAGCGGCCAAGGTGTTCAAGTATGTCTGGCTTGAGCAATTGATTGCGGACAACCTGCGCCTGCTGTTTCCGGGTATGGAGATTGTGGAGTCGTCCCCCTTCCGGGTTACCCGCGACGCTGAAGTGGCCGTGCAGGAGCTCGAGAGTGACGACCTGCTGGAGACCATTGAGGAAGCCATGCGGGAGCGGCGCTTCCTGGACGTCGTGCGGTTGCAAGTTGCGCAGAACATGCCGGAGAGGATTCTCTCCATTTTGACCAGCCAGATTAAAGTTAGTCCCCAGGATGTCTACCGCGTCGATGGCCCGCTCGGTTTCGACCGATTTATGGAACTCTATTCCATCGACAGGCCGGACCTGAAGGACAAGCCCTTTGTGCCCATGGTTCCCGCGAGCCTGGGGCCTGACTGCCAGGGAGATCTGTTCAGCTTGATTCGTCAGGATGAATTCCTGTTGCACCACCCCTATGAATCCTTCCAGCCCGTGGTGGAGTTCCTGCGGCAGGCGGCGCACGACCCCAACGTTCTCGCCATCAAAATGACCCTCTACCGCGTGGGGCGAAACTCCCCCATTGTGGCCGCTCTTCTGGATGCGGTTGAGGACGGCAAGCAGGTGGCGGTGCTGATGGAGTTGAAGGCGCGCTTCGACGAGGAGAGCAACATTGAATGGGCGCGGACCCTGGAAGATGCCGGCGTGCACGTGATTTACGGAATTGTGGGGATGAAGGTCCACAGCAAGATCGCCCTTGTCGTGCGCCGCGAGGGCGACGCCATCCGCCGCTACGTGCACTTGGGCACGGGCAATTACAATCCCGTCACCGCGCGCCTCTACACGGACCTGGGCTTGTTGACCTGCAATGAGCGGATTGCCGCCGATGCCACCCATTTTTTCAACGCCCTCACCGGTTATTCCGCCAAACAGGAGCCGCAGAAACTTCTGGTGGCCCCGGCCAACATGCGCGAGCGCTTGGGTGAACTGATTCGCCGCGAGATTGAGCACCAAAAGGCCGGGCGCGGCGGGCGGCTGGTCTTCAAGATGAACGCGCTGGAAGATCCGCCCATGATTCGCCTGCTTTATCAGGCTTCACAGGCGGGCGTGAAGGTGGATCTGCTGGTGCGGGGCATCTGCTGCCTGCGTCCCGGCGTTCCCGGCGTGAGTGAAAACATCCGCGTGGTCAGCATTGTGGGGCGCTTCCTGGAGCATAGCCGCATTTATTACTTCGCCAACGGCGGCGCGGAGGAAGTCTACCTAGGCAGTGCTGACCTGATGCGCCGCAACCTGAGCCATCGCGTGGAGATCATCTTCCCCGTGGAGAATCCCCGCATGGTCTGCCGGCTTAAGGAAATTCTGGAAGTCTACCTTGCTGATCAGGCCAAGTCCCGCCATCTGCAAGCTGATGGAAGTTATGTGCGCAGCCCGGAGTATAAAGCTCCTCTTGCCCTCAGCGCCCAGGCCACGTTTATCGGCCAGGGCTCCGAGGATGATCATGATCCCTCCGCCGTCGCCTTTGTGTGACCACGGTGGCCGCGGTCAGAGCCTTCCCTGCCGCCGGTTCTTCCCCGCAAAAAACGAAATTCCTGCGACCATAAGCATTTTGAATTGAGAGTGTGCACGTGTGAGGAGCCAACAGTCACAAATTCGCTGACTTTGGCTGCCGGCTACCGTAGATGTGCCCGGGACCACGTTTGCGTTTTCTCAGGGATGGGGAAGCACTGATATCCCGAGCGGGGAGGCCATCCTCAAGTTGTGAGGAAACCCTTGTCAATCGCGGCCAAAAATCCGCTCGGCTCCGTATCCCGTTGCAGAGATGCGCCAGCGAGCCGAGGCTAGTCGTTAAGGAGTATGCCCAGGAGGCCGCTGTTGACCGTCAACGGGCCGGTGCCGGTGTAATCGATCAAGCCAAGCTTCCTGAACTTATTCAAGAAATGGCTGACCCGCGACCGGGTGGTGCCCACCATTTGAGCCAGGTTTTCCTGATTGATGGTGTGAAGAATGGTTTCAGTTGTGCTTTCCTTGCCAAAGTGCGCGAGCAATAAGAGTATCCGGGCCAGGCGCTTCTCGCTGGAGTTGAA
>PLSX01000187.1 GCA_003165315.1 Acidobacteriota bacterium | reverse complement strand
CGTCGGCGAACAGCAGTATCGAGTGCGGTTGACCGGCCGCCAGCCAGGCCAGATACACGAAATAGACGAGGTTGCCGACGCCACAGTGAGGTCTCTTTTGCGGACCGTGCCCGCCGCTGTTCCGGGGATNNTTTTCGTTTGCCCGCGCCATCCAACAGCCGGCGCTTGAGATTTGGCGGGGCGACGATGCAAATGTGTTGGCGGCGCAACAGGCTCTGCTTCAACGAGCCAGATGTAACCGGGCTGCCCGTCGCGGCGTCTACAGCGCCGCGATGGAAGCGAAATCGGCAATTGCCTTGGGGAACTGATGCCGGTGTCCAGAGCCCGCGAACCGGGGTATTTTCCTGAAGCTTTCGGCATCAGTTGGGCAATGCCGTTGTCTGGAGCCCGCGAAGCGGGCGTGGTCGTGTAGCCCACGGCGAAGCCGTGGGGAAGGTGAACAAAACGAAATTCCGTCAGCCCCATCGGGGCGGCGTCAGGTCCAACGGGGACTGGCCGCCGCCCCGATGGGGCTCAAGAACCTTCCCCGTGACGGGGATTCCCACGGCTGGCTCGCCGCGGGCTAAAGGACGACGCCACTCCGTGGCTGAAATGCAAGCTGAGAAAGAAGGGAACCGATGAGTGAAAACAAGCGCAGCCACCGCCACCACGGCGAGCAGGACCCCAACGGCGATCACGAAAGTCGTCCTCCATATTGGAGACGCGTACATCGCGATTGGAAATTCTGGATCGCGCTATCCCTGATGCTCGCAGCAATGGCTATCTATGTCATGAGTGATGACCTGGCGTTGCGGCCCCGCAGGCAATTGCAGCAGCCGCTATCGGGGGCTGTCGGAAGATAGCCGATCGCCGTATATTTTCATGTCCAGGGAATTACCATCCGTGATTTGGTGAGCAGCATGAACAGGGCCGGTGCGCACGGAGTGCTTCACAATCTTTTCTTTGAAGGAAACGGTTGGACACGCAAACCATGAACTCAATCCCCATGTACCCCTTACGATTTGGACCCATTTACGAGTACCGGCTTTGGGGCGGCCGTCGTTTGGCCAACCTGATGAGTGAGCCGTTGCCTGGTGATGGTCCGGTTGGCGAGGCGTGGATCCTCAGTGACCGCGATGATCACATGAGTCACGTCACGAATGGGCCGTTCCGAGGCCGGTCGCTTGGCGAATTGGTGCAACAATTCCCATCCAAGTTGATGGGCAAACGGGCCAGCGAGTTCCCGCGGTTTCCGTTGCTACTCAAGTTTCTCGATTGCCACGAAATGCTCTCGGTCCAAGTGCATCCCACGGCGGCGAATACAGACCTCTTGCCCGAGGGCGAGACCCCGAAAGCCGAAGCCTGGGTGGTGCTCGTGGCAGGGGCAGAAAGTCGTATTTGCGCTGGCCTGAAGCCCGGCGCCACGGCCGAAAATCTGCGCAAGGCTGTGGCGAACGACAACGTGGCGGACTGTCTTGCCTCCTTCACCCCGAAACCCGGTGATGCTGTTTTCATCCCCGCGGGTACCGTTCACACCCTGGGTGATGACGTGATGGTGTTCGAAATTCAACAAAACAGTGACGTTACTTTTCGCCTATACGACTGGGGGCATCTTGACGCCAAGACGGGCGAACCTAGGGAACTCGAAGTAGATCAAGCGCTTGCATGCATTGATTACAACAACAAGTCGGCGGGTCTGGTTTCTCCCATGGTGGAATCTAGAACTCCGGTAGACCGCGAAAGGCTATTTGATTGTGACTTTTTCCGGCTGTGGCGCCTACACGGAGAATCGCCGTTTACCGTCGGCGCTGCGGGTGAGCCAAGGGTTCTGGTTTGCCTCGAGGGCACCGGGGAGCTAGAGCACGCCGGCTCAGCCTATACAATCGGCAAAGGCGAAGTGTGGCTCTTGCCTTCGCAATTGCGGGCATTCTCGTTTTATCCACAATGCGCCGTGACCCTACTCGAAATTTCGATACCGAAATAGTTTGAAATCGAGCCAGGACATGTTGCAAGCAAATGCCGGTAGCGTCATTTTCACGCACAAGAACCGAGGGGTGGGGAATTCATGAAGAAGCTCATTGTTTATGATCTGGACGGCACCCTGGCGGAAAGCAAATCGGCTCTCGACGCGGAAATGTCGGCGCGGCTGCATGATCTTCTTTCTGTCATGAAGGTGGCCGTGATTTCCGGAGGNNAAACACAACTGCTCTCCCATCTTCCTCAGGACGACCGCCTGTTGAACCTATCGCTCCTTCCCACCTGTGGAACCAAGTTCTACCAATATTCAGGCGCCTGGGAAAAGCTCTATGAAGAGGATTTCACCGCAGATCAGCGCGAGAAGATCCTCAATTCTTTCAAAATGGCGCTCGCAACAGCGGGCTTTAAGGCTGATAGGACCTGGGGAAAAGTGATTGAAGACAGGGGCAGCCAGATCACCTTTTCCGCCTTGGGTCAGCAAGCTCCGTTGGATGAAAAGGACAAGTGGGATCCCGATTACGCCAAGCGAAAAAAGATCAAGGCCCTTCTTGAGACTGATATTTCCGAGTTCTCGGTCCGCATGGGCGGCGCCACATCCATTGACATCACCAAACCCGGGATTGACAAGGCCTACGGCATCAGAAAACTCCGCGACATACTGGGAATTTCACTGAAGGAGATGATCTACATCGGCGATGCCCTGTTTCCGGGAGGTAATGATTATCCAGCGGAAGAGGCCGGTGTGACTTCGATCCCCATTCGCGACCCGCGTGAAACCAAAAGGGTAACCGAAACCATCATTGCCTGCATGAGTGGCGTTTCCAAGGTTTGAGCGGTCAAGGAGTTTTGATGAATGAATTTGCGTTGCATCGCTTGGGAATGCTGATGGAACCGGAGCCCGGGAATTCCCAGGAGGTTGAGGGCGTTCTGAATCCTGCCGCCGCGCGCGGTCCCGATGGCCGACTTTATCTGTTTCCGCGGCTGGTGGCGAAGGGCAATTATTCCCGCATCGGCATTGCCCGAGTGCGATTTGACGGGGACGGTGATCCCGTTGGGGTTGAGCGGCTTGGGATCGCACTGGAGCCGGAGGCCGATTATGAACTGCGCCCCGGCGGCGGTGGTTGTGAGGACCCTCGCATCACCTTCGTAAAGCCGTTGCAGCGCTACATCATGACGTACACAGCATTTTCTCAAGAGGGACCGCGCATCGCCCTGGCCATTTCGGAAGACCTCTTCCACTGGCAGCGCCTGGGGCTTGCCACCTATGCACACTGGCACGGAATCGAATTGGGGAACGTGGATGACAAGGATGCAAGCCTCTTTCCTGTCGCCATCCCCAACCCATCAGGGCACCCGGAACTGGCCATGCTTCACCGGCCGCTATTTCCCGGTACGCGGCCGGAGGAAACGGCCTGCCATTCCGCGTCCCGCGATGTGGATCTCGACCGTGAAAGCATTTGGATTTCATACTGTCCAGCGGCCCTGGATGGACGATTGCCGCATCATCTGGGCGCTTTCACCTCTCATCACCGGTTGGCAAGTCCCGTATCGTCCTGGGAGCGACTCAAAATTGGAAGCGGCACTCCGCCCATCCTGACCAAGCACGGTTGGCTGATCGTTTATCACGGCGTCAGTGAAACCGCAGACCCGGGCAAAGAGGGTCATCACTTGTGCTACTCCGCCGGAGTCATGGTGCTTTCTGAAGTGCATCCACAGCAGATTCGCTATCGATCGGCGCACCCGGTGCTTGCGCCCATGCTGCCGCAGGAACGCCAGGGCATGATTGCCAACGTTGTCTTCCCCACAGGCATTGACCGTCGCGATGACCTGGGATTGCCGGACCGATTCGACATCTACTACGGCATGGCGGACAACAGGATTGGCGTGGCGCGGCTTGACATGCCCGAAACCCTGCCCGCTGGTGCAGTTGCCCACGCGCCGGGTGCGAAGGTTTGATTTGCTGGACTAATTGTAGCGATTTTACCTTGCCGGCCAAAAATGCAGGTTGGGGAATGCTGCTTAACAATGCGTTCGTCTGCAAAACGACAAAATGTCGCAAAAGAGTGGTAGGGTTACCTAGGAAGGATCCGCATCATGAAACTAGATACTGATAAAGCCAAGATTCCAGACAAGATACCGGCGGCCAAGGCCGAGTCCAAGGACGATTTGAAGTCCCTTCCCATGCCGGAAGTGATGAAAAGACTGAATTCGTCGCCTGACGGCCTCACCGACGCCGAAGCCAAGAAGCGAGTCGGACAATACGGCGCAAATAAGATCGAGGAGAAGAAGACCAATCCCTTCCTGAAGTTCCTCACCTATTTCTGGGGGCCGATTCCTTGGATGATCGAAGCGGCGGTGATTTTGTCGGGAATCGTCCGCCATTGGCTGGACTTTGGCATCATCCTCCTTCTGCTGGTTTCCAACGCCGTCGTGGGCTTTTGGGAGGAACACCAGGCAGGCGATGCCATTGAAGCCCTGAAGGCCCGGCTGGCGGTCAAAGCCAAAGTTAAGCGTGATGGAAAATGGGTTGACCCCGATGCCTCGGAGCTGGTGCCCGGCGACGTCATCCGGTTGCGGCTGGGTGACATTGTGCCCGCTGACGCGCGCTTGCTCGAGGGCGATTCGATTGAAGTGGACCAGTCGGCGTTGACAGGCGAATCGCTGCCGGTCACTGCCCAACCGGGCGCAGCGGTGTTTTCCGGTTCGATTATCCGGCAGGGCGAAATTGACGCCCTAGTCTACGCCACGGGCGACAAAACTTACTTTGGCAAGACCGCGCAACTGGTCGAGGGGGTGGAAACCATCAGCCATTTCCAGCGTGCCGTGCTGAAGATTGGCGATTACCTGATCATTCTGGCCGTGGCCCTGGTGGTGTTGATTCTGGCCGTGGCGCTCTTCCGGGGCGACAAGTTTCTGACCACGGCCGAGTTCTGCCTGGTGTTGCTGGTGGCCGCGATTCCCGTGGCCATGCCCACGGTGCTCTCCGTCACCATGGCGGTGGGCGCGCGCCTGCTGGCAAAAAAGGAAGCCATTGTGACGCGGCTCTCCGCCATCGAAGAATTGGCGGGCGTCGACGTCTTGTGTTCCGACAAAACCGGCACCCTGACCCAGAACAAGCTGATGCTGGGCGATCCGTTCAGCGTGAATAATGTTCCCGCCGATCAAGTGATCCTCGATGGCGCACTGGCGTCGCGCGCGGACGATAACGACACGATTGATCTGGCGGTCCTCGGTGGACTGAAAGACAAAGAGTCTTTGAAGGCTTATGAAGTG
>PLSX01000050.1 GCA_003165315.1 Acidobacteriota bacterium | reverse complement strand
ATTGAAAGCAACTTCGGACGCTTACGTTCATAAAGCACTGCAAAGAGATGAATGGCTAAAGCTTGAAAGAGATCCTCTTTCTGTTGGCTGTCATTGTCAACGTTCCGATCCTACCTTTCAGGGTTTCAACGTTCGCCTTGGTAAATTTAGTCGTGTCCACTCCAATCCAGGCGCAACACCGCTGATTTGGCAGTAGGGCGACCGCATCAATGGAGTGTGTTGCCGGCAGCCACTTCCCTCCTAATTCGATTTGGAGTGTATTGGGAATGAATTGCTGTAATGTGACCGAATCTGGTTTGTATTCCGAAACGCGTACGGCCACACACTTATTGGAGTCGTTTATTATTTCAAGGTAATACTTGAGTGGATAGGTTGCCCCCGCCGCTGCCTGATCAGAACAGTACGCGTGCATCATTCGTAACGCGGGTCGCCATGGTCCAAGCGGCCAATCGAAATGTCTAGCCAGTACGGTATAGCTTCCAGTAATTAAAATAACGATTAGGCCACCAATTACCTTGCTCCAAACAGGGTCAATCCAAAAGTCATGAAGGGTCATGTCTTTACGCCTTTCTTGAGAAATTGTAGTATATAGAAAACCCCCACATCCTTCCATGCCCGCCTTATCCACCAAGACCAAGCATTACTACCGCGAACGCATCCGCAGCATTTTGGTACAGAATCCGCAGACCAGCATTGAGGGCATTACGCAGCGGCTCGAACGTGACGGCCTGAAGCTCGACCGGCACTACGTCGGGAAACTCGTCGGCGAGATCCATACGGAACGCTCAAAGCGTGCCGATACATGGACGCTCAACCTTGCGCTGGCTTCGTTCCAGGACGCCATGGGCGAGATCGTCCGCGTCGGCTGGCAGATAGCGAACGATGAGATGGCGCCGGGTCGGGACCGTGCCGCAGCGCTTCGCGAGATCCGCGAAGCCTACAACGCCGTCTTTGAGAAACTCTTTGACGCCGGCGTGTTTGAACGGAAGCTCGGCACGCTGGATGCCATGATTCGCAACACGCCTCTACCGGAAGAACGTAAGAAGGCCATCCGCACCACATTCCAAAACTGGGGATTACTGATACCGCCCACAAAGGAGGATGCCAAGCCAGCAGAACCAACCATTAACAGTTGATTGGCAGTACGAGAGCTACGAGAGCCGCAAGGAGCAGGCCAAGACGCTCATCGGCTTCTCTTTGACATACCTTCACGGTTATCTTACTCCTCGACATCAGCATGTTTTCTCCATAACGCTCGATGACGTTCAGGTGGAAAGGGTGTCGGGGGGAAATGGTCAGGAACCATTCTATTTGCGGGGAAAAGGCTATAGGATTCGGTTATGGGCAGAGCGAGGCGAGGAGATGCTGACGGGAGGATTTATGCTGGCCCGAGAATTGATTCCTGCCGCCGTTTCCTTCCACCATTTCCTCCCCCCGATTGAAACCCAGCGCCAACTTGATATCTTGTCCAGACTCTTTGCAGCCATGGCCAATTGAAACCCTGTACAAAATTATGATTTATCCTGAGGCTTTGCCGGCATGACATCTCAAGCCTTGAAATGATCTGGACGATAAGTCCAGGCATTTTGCCGGAATTGGGGGCCAAACCACCCGTTTGATGCGTCAAGAGGACTACCGGGGACTTGACCCTCACAGGCGATGGGGTGCCGACTCACAATTCGTGGGGTTTAGTCATGCCTCATAAGGTGGGACGCCACGGTCCGGCTTGGCGCCGTGGCGTCGCTGGAGAGGAACGGTCGAAGATCAGCCGACGTAATCGGACTGAATCTTGAGCTTCTTGCCAGCAATTACAGTGATCTTTTCCTGGTAGTACGTTTGCCCCTTGGGATTGCGCAGTTCGATGGTGTGCGTGCCGGAACGAAGCGGGAACTTTTTAAGTTCGCCCGTGAGCCCCGCGTATCCGCCATCGATAAAAATTTGATCACCCTTATGCTTGGTCGAAATCTCGACTTGGCCCGCATTGGGGGGGTAGTAATAGCCTGGGCCGTACCAAGGGCCGTACCATCCGCCGTAGTAGCCCGGGTAAAACCCGAAGCCCACTCCTCCACCATAGAACCCACCACCTCCATAGAATCCGCGTGCGGAGGCCGCGGGCACTAAGGTCACGAACGCCAAAAGGGCGATCGCCGTATACTTCAAGAGCTGCTTCATAGCGGCTGCCCTCCTTTTGAGGCCGGTCTTCAAAGCCCTGTTCCGTTTGACCAGCACACTCCATTGGATGCAGAATTGGGCCTGCGTGCCGCTTCTTTTCTATGTGTATTTTTGTCAAGTGTTTGGGCTGGATGCGGCGCGCATCTGAGCGGTGCCCGGCGATGCAGCGGAAGCGGGGCGTGGACCTTATTCCATGTGCCGTGGCCGGCGGGATACCGGGTCAAGGTTCCCCGCCCAGCCTACTTCCTTGGGGAAACTCCGGTTTACTTCGAGAAACTCCGGCTTATTTGCCCTAGTTCTTGGAGAGGCCCCCTTAGGTCGTGCTCCAGTTCCAGAGAGTGTAGCCGGTGTCCCGATCCAGCGGCATCCGGGCGACCTTGAGGTGCAAGAGGACCTGCCCGCGATGGTGACCTTCGTGGGCCAGCGCGTAACCCAGAAAGCCTACGGGTCCAAGTTTGGACCCATTGATCTTTCCAGTGCGCTCGGCTTCAGTGAAGAACTCCTCCATGGCCTTGCTGGAGTCGATCAAGGCCTGCCGCAAAGTGGCCCGCGGAGCTGTTCCCCCAGGAATCTTCTTCAGGGTCTTTGCCAAACTGCTCGAGCGGCGTTCCAGCCAATAAAATCGCGCCATGTGAATGTGTACGAAGTAGCTGGTCACAGCCTTGCCCCGCGGCAGGATGGTGGCCGCCAGTTGCTCGTCAGTCAGAGCGTCCAGCAATCGAAGATTGATGCGATTGTTGATGCGCCAGGTATCGGCAAGTGCGCCATGAAGAGTTGTCGTATCAGCCATAAGCCTCCTTGAATTCTCTAGGATTGTGGTGCGGCGGGACTCGATCGCAATTGCGCCAATTCCTGCGTCATGCGGTCCAATCGCTCCATCACTTCGCGGTGCCGCAGTTCCTCTGGGACGGGTTGTTTGGCGAAGAAGCAGACCGTTCCGCCAGGCTCAAGGATGGCGCGATCGACCTCCGAGAGACTGGAAAACCCCTGCCGATGCGCGGCGGCTTCTAGATCAGCCAGTGTGATTAATTCCTTCTTCAACCGCGTTTTGCGAACTTTCCCGCCTTCGATCAGGATATCTTCATCCCCTTCCACGAGGCGCTCAAGTTTATTGTGGCTGTATAAGGTGCGGACCACAATGTAGTTCACCAGCAGCAGCGTGGCCGCGCCGATCAGCCCCCCGGTCACGGTATTGTCGTCGCCAATGATGGCATTCTGCACCGTGTTTGAGAGGGTCAAAAGCACGACCAGGTCGAATGGATTCAACTGTGCAAGTTCGCGTTTTCCCGCCAGCCGCAGTGCGACGATCAAAAACGCGTAGACGATCAAGGGCCGAAGGATCTTTTCAAGAATAGGAAGTCCCAACACAAACATGTCGGACCAGAGTTTGGCGTGCATAGTGCGCTCCTTGTGACGTAGGTCATTAAGCTGCCGGCCCGGGACGCCGGATGCCGGCAAAATTAAATTAGGAGGATATCCTCCGAAAGATTATCACGGTTTGCGAGGTGGTTTCATTGCGTGCCACCTGAGGTGAATCATATTAAACCCATCAAGGTCATACCCATGCCCGTCGTTAGAGCAGGCTGAGGCAATCCATTCGGGCTCCGGTCAGAATGCAGACGGAAATGGCCAAAAGTCTTTCCCATTGACTATGGGGCGCGGCGGGTGCAGAATTTTCATTGGGGTTGCTCGAGGAAAACAATTCAGGTTGGGAGAGGCGAAAGCCTCCTGTAGAAATCGCGGTACATTTATGCACAACAAGTTCCTGAGATGGAAGTTCATCGTCGGCATCGGCATCATTCTTGCCGTTGTCGCCTGGGAGGGCATCTCCGGCTTCCAGGAAAACAAAACCTACTATGTGACGGTGAATGAGTTGACCCAGGCGCAAGCCTCCCGCCGCCATATCCGCGTGGGTGGAGTGGTTGCTCAAGGGACCATTCAGCACCACGCCGGGCAGATCAGCTTCCGGCTTGCCCAGGATGCAAAATCCATTCCTGTAACTTACGTGGGCGATGATACACTCCCCGATACCTTTAAAGACGGCGCCCAAGCGATTGTTGACGGCGATTACCAGGCCAATGGGGATTTCCGCGCCGACAAGATACAGGCCAAATGCGCTTCCAAATACGCGGCCGCACCGGGCTCAAAGGGAGCAAGCATGAAAGGCCCCGTTGCCGCGATGAGCGGCCAGCAGTAAACTTCCGGGCATGGCACCTCATGCCGCTCGCGGTTTCCATTCACTTCAAGCACAGCCCCTCAGGGAGTATTTATGAATCAAGTCGGAAGTGTCAGCCTCATCGCCTCCCTTGCATTCGCGGCCTTTGCTCTTGTCGCCGGAGCCGTGGGGGGAAGGCTGCGTAGCACCCGCATTACCCGGAGTGCGGAGCGTGCCACCCTGGGTTTCTTCCTCATGGTCACTCTGGCGGTTGTGGCGCTGGAGTACATGATTCTCACCAACGACTTCCACAACGCGTATGCGGCCGAACACTCCAACCGCGATTTGGCGACCTTCTATAAAGTTGCGGCATTGTGGGCGGGACAGGAAGGGTCGCTGCTGTTCTGGACGTGGCTGCTTTCGATCTACAGCGCCCTGGTGGTGTGGCAGAACCGCAACAAGAACCGCCAATTGATGCCCTACGTGGTTTCCGTATTGATGGGCGTGGGCACGTTCTTTTCGCTTCTCGTATTCTTCGTGGCCAATCCCTTTCAGGAACTCTCCCTCGTATCCAGTGGCGGTGCACGTGCCTTTTCTGCGGCGGATGGCAACGGTCTGAATCCGCTTCTCCAATACCACTCTATGGTGATTCATCCCCCCATGCTCTACCTGGGATACGTGGGCATGGTGGTCCCATTCGCCTTTTGCATGGCGGCGCTGATTACGCGGCAGTTGGGTGACAACTGGATTCGCATCACCCGCCGCTGGACCATGGTTCCATGGGTGCTGCTCGGCACCGGAATCCTGCTGGGTGGCAATTGGGCCTACGCTGTGCTGGGATGGGGTGGTTACTGGGGATGGGACCCGGTGGAAAACGCATCGCTGCTGCCGTGGCTTTCGGGCACGGCCTTTTTGCACTCCGTTATGATCCAGGAAAAGCGCGGAATGCTGAAGATCTGGAACGTCTCGCTGGTTATTCTGACGTTCTTCCTGAGCATCTTCGGTACCTTCCTGACACGCAGCGGCATCGTTTCTTCCGTGCATGCGTTTGCGCAATCCAGTATTGGCCCATTCTTTGCTATTTTCCTGGGCATCATTTTGTTCTTTTCCGTCACATTGCTTTTCCTCCGCCTTGACCACTTGAAGAGCGAAAACAAGCTTGATTCCATGGTCTCGCGCGAAAGTGGATTTCTGTTCAATAATTGGATTTTGCTGGCCCTGGTGTTCGCCGTATTCTGGGGAACGCTGTTTCCCGTGATTTCCAAGGCGGTGGAGAATACGACGGTCACGGTGGGCGCGCCGTTCTTCAACAAAGTGGCGATACCCATGGGCCTGCTGCTCCTTTTCCTGACCGGCGCCGGACCGCTGCTGGCTTGGCGCAAAACGTCGTTCCAGAGCTTAAAAGGCAATTTTACCGTTCCCCTGGTTGTGGCGGGGCTGGTGGGCGTGGTGCTGTTTGCCAAAGGCGTTCGTGATTTCTATGCTTGGATGACCTTCTTCCTCTCCGTCTTCGTAATGGTCTGCATCGTGGCTGAATTTTGGAAGGGCGCGCTAACTCGCATGCGCCTGGCCAAAGAGAACTTTTTCGTCGCGATTTACACCCTCACCATGCGTAATACCCGCCGTTACGGCGGATACGTGGTACACATTGGCATCGTTCTGCTCTTCATTGGCTTTGCCGGGCAGGCCTTCAAAACGGAAGGCAAGGGATTGATGCAGGAGGGCGACATCCTTCAGGTGGGGAATTATATGCTGCGCTGTGATGGTCTCACCACTGGGGACACGCCCAACTACGCATACACTCGCGCCCTCATCACGGTCACCAAGAACGGCGAGGCTTTTACCACCATGCATCCGGAGAAGCGCTTCTACAAGGCCAGTCAACAGCCTACCAGCCATGTGGCGATTCATCCCACGCTTTCGGAAGATCTCTATGTCGTCTTGGCGGGGATTGACCCTGACACAGGCAAGGGGATCATCCAGGTTTTTGTGAATCCACTGGTGGCTTGGGTTTGGATTGGCGGCCTCGTAACATTGCTGGGTACTTTGCTGTCAATGGTCCCCAGCCGGGTCGAACGCGAGATGGCGGAAATTCGCCAAGCGCAGGAATTGACCGTGCAGGCGGGCGGTGGGTACTAAGGGCTGTGACGAGTGACATGTGCCATGTGGATAGTGATCAGTGACCAGTGATGAATGGCAGTCTCCTGAGTCAGAAGTTCGTTGGTTATTCTAGAACCCCCTCACCCCCCACCCCTCTCCCCCAGAGGGGCGAGGGGAGAGTTGATTTCATAACCCTCTCCCCTTTGGGGGAGAGGGTGGACCGCATCCAGCCCTTTCATCAGCCGGGGCGGGCCGGGTGAGGGGGCCGTCGTGGACAATTACTTTCATTGCGAACTTCTGACTCTGGGTACTAGTGGCGAGTGACGAGTGACGAGTAAGAACACAATTCGGACTATTTTGTTGGTTTCATCGCTGCTTGCTGCATCTTTGATTTATGGGGATGCAGCGCGCACACCGACTCTGGAAGTCATTGGCAACGAGGTGCAGTGCACGTGCGGGTGCAACGCGCCGCTGAACGGGTGCCCGCATATCGATTGCGCCGAAAAGGCCCAGATGCAGGCCTTAATCAAGAAGGAGATTGCGGACGGCAAGGATGAGACTACGATTCTCCAGGACCTTTCGCTCAAATACGGCCTTCAGGTTCTATCGACCCCACCTGCCCACGGTTTTAATTTGTCCATTTGGATTCTGCCCGGCGTAGGCCTGTTGTTGGGCTTGGGCTTCGTAGTGGTCATCGCCCGGCGATGGAAACAGAAGCCGGCGCTTGTGCCTGCGTCTTCGGCTGCGTCTCTCGATCCCAAGGTGCTCAACGCGTTGGAAGAAGAAATGAAATCGACGGGGATGAAATAGGAAGAATCTAGAAGCTAGAAGTTAGGAGCTAGATTGGAATCTCCAGACATCAACTCTTGAATTCTAGATTCTAGCTTCTAACTCCAGGAAAGAACTCTTATGCTCCTAACCTTGGCCGTTCTCATTGCGGTAAGCATGGCCGTCTACATTGTCTTCCCGTTGCTCAGCGTAGAAACAGCGGGTGGTGGGCTACCGACGGACGTTACCGTGCTTGGCGATTTGAAACGGCGGCGTCTGGTGGTTTACGATAACCTACAGGACCTGGAGTTTGAGTTTCAGTCCGGCAAAATTGCGCGCGAAGATTATGAATCGCTGCGTACCAACTACCTGGGCGAGGCGGCGGGATTGATGGCCGCCAGCCAGGAAGCCGAACTACTTAAGCAGGACGATGCCGTGGTGGAACGTGAGATCGCTGCGCGCCGGGTCCAACGCAGCAAGCTGCCTAAAGTCGAGTACACTTGCTCTGCCTGTGGATATGAGAATCCTCTACCGGTAAAGTTCTGCGGCGAATGCGGTGCGCGCCTCGCTCCGACTGGAAAGAAGTAGGGGCGGCTTGCCGTACCCTTCCGGTTTGGGCTCGAGACCTAACGAAGTGGTAAGGCATTGACCCACTTACTTGGTGCGGCTGTTCGATATGGAAACGAAGAGTGGTGGCGTGTGGTAGGCCGCGAAGCGGGCGCCGTCATGTGGCCCAAGGCGAAGCCGTGGGAAAGAGGCAGCATTAATCGACTTATTATGGGTGCCCCGTGAGGGGCGATGTCCGGCCCCGTAAGAAAAGAGGCACCGCTCGTCGGGCTTCTCGACGCCACCCCTGCCGGGGCTGTAAGACCTTTCCTGCACCCTTACCCATGGCTTGCGCCATGGGCTAGATGACGTCACCTGCTTCGCGGGCTGGGGATGAAAGTGATGGGAAGAATTTGACAGCAGGGGACGTTTTCCCGAAAACTGTTCAAATCAAATGGACGTGAAATTGTCTAAATCGAAATTCATCGCTGTTGCAGCGATTTGCCTCCTCATATTCGGACAAGGGTCGAAGCCGCTTGCCGCCAGCGGTAAAATCTCCGGACAAGTCGTGAATGGCACCACGGGCACCCCGGTGGCGAATCAGCATCTTCAACTGCTGATGCCTCGCGGCGGGATGCAGCAGGTTGCCACGGTGGTAACGGACTCCACTGGCAAATACGAGGTGGCTGCCAGCGATCTTGCCACCGATTCCTTCTATCTCCTCCAGGCAGATTATCAAGGGGTGAATTACAACACCCCGGTTAAGTTTGACGATCGAGGCCAGGCCCGGGTTGACATTACCGTTTTCGACGCCACACACTCTGCACCGCCCATCCGGATTCAATCTGCCCGAATCATTCTTCATGCCGAAGGCGGCAAAGTTCACGTGCAGGAGATGTTCGCGATTCGGAACGCTTCGGCTCCGCCGCGTAGCTATGTGAATCCCGACGGCACATTTCTTTTTCACTTGGGCAAGACCACCAGTGACCCCTCTGCCGCGGTTGCCGGCATGATGAATATGCCCCTGCCACAGCCCGTGAATCCCGGTAAAGGAGAGGGGAACTTCAATATTCAGTATCCTCTTAAGCCCGGCCTGACGGTGATGATGATTGCTTACGATGGTGACTACTCCTCCAACAAGCTTGATCTTGTGGACTCCGTTGCTTACCCCATCGATAGTGTGGAAATGCAGGTTTCACCTCCAAGTCTCACTTTGGCCTCTTCGCTTTTCACGCCGGCGGGAGTCGATGCCGAGTCAGGAAGCCAGAAATATGTGGCGGCAAATTTGCCCCCTCATACCCGGCTTTCCGCGAGCCTTAGCGGTGAAGCGGCGGCCGGCGAATCTGCGGAGAACCAGGCTCCGGCGGGAACGCCCCCTGCCGGCCAGTCCGATGGGGACGTGAAGGCCCTTCCCAACTCTATGACGCGCATGGGCGGACTTTTGCTTGCCTGCTTTTTGCTGGTCCTGCTTTGGGGATTGGGCGTGCGCGTAACCAAGGAATGGCCCAGATGGAAAGCCCAGAAGAGCGCCAGCCAGCTGCAAAAGGCGCTGGAAGCCGACGTGGAAAATTTATTCAATTCTCTCGCTGATTTGGATGAGCTCTTCGCCACCGGCAAGATCACCGAAAAGCCCTATTGGAAAGAGCGCCTGGAATTGAAAGCGCGCTTGGTGGCGAAATTGAAGAAAGCTCCACCCGCGCTGCTTGAGTCCTATGCCACCCGACACACCCCGCGATAACCCCGCGCTGGAATTGCGCGATGTATCCAAACAATTCGGGGATTTTCAAGCCTTGGATGGTGTCTCGCTGCGTGTTGAGGCAGGTGATTCCATCCTGCTCTATGGCCCCAACGGCGCGGGCAAGACCACTCTGCTGCGAATCCTCTCAACGCTCGCCCGGCCCACCGAGGGCAAGGTTTTATACGAGGGCGAAGACATTCTCTCAAACCCTGCGGCGGCGAAGTCCGACATCGGGTTTGTTTCCCACACCACGTTTCTTTACGGCGAGCTGACTGCGCAGGAGAATCTTGAATTTTCCGGAAAGCTTTTCGGACTGAACAATTTCCCTCAGCGACTGTTGTTTGTCCTGGACCTTTTCCACCTGCGAGAGCGCGCCAGGACACCGGTGCGCGAGCTTTCGCGCGGATATCAGCAGCGTGTCTCGCTGGCCCGGGCGTTTTTGCACAACCCTAAGTTCTTGCTTTTGGATGAGCCCTTCACCGGGCTCGATGCCGCCTCCACCGAGTCGCTCGAAGACCTGATGCGGAATCTGCGCGAGCAGGGGAAGGCACTGATCTTCTCCACCCACGATTATGCCCAGGGCAGAGCCATCGCCCGCCGCCTCGCGGCCGTTGAGGGCGGAAAAATAAAGTACGATGGGCCCATCGAGTTGGCCCCGGTGAAGTTGGGGAGTCAGAAGCTGTAGCGCGGGTGTCCCCCACCAGCGCCTGGGAAATGGAAGTTGTGCGGCGTGGAAGAAGTTGTAGCGTCGATCTCCGATCGACGACGGTGGTCGGAGACCGCCGCTACAGAGTGTGTCCCCACCCGCGCGATTTGCTGAGGAGTAACACCGATGATTCGCCGTTCATTCTTAACGAGCTTGGGCAAGGCGGCGGCTGCAAGCCTTTCGCCGACGATTCTGGGAGCCATGCCGCTGCCTCGCGCCGCGCAGGATTCACCGGCTCCTGCGGCGGAGATCGCGAATGGCTCCAGCGTGCTGCGGTTCATCCCGGGCAACAACGGCCTGGGAATGGAGTTGTCACTGCGTCAGGGTTCCTCTTTACGCCGGGTGGGCTCGGTGCAGAACCCCGTCCGCATCTTCTATGACCACCGCGGCAATGGTTCGGAAACAGACGTGGCGTTTGCTTCAGCCAAGCCTGCGGGGGACGGCCTGGTTGCCGCAGCAGACGTCACCGACTCGCGCCACAATAAATGGTCCATCAAACTGAACGTCAGCAAGTGGCGTGGCGAGGGTTTCCAGTTCGACTTCAGCTACAAGCTGCTGGAAGGCGACGCGGAAAATGTTTTTCTTTCCCACAGCATCGCTCCTGATCTGGCCGCAACCCCTGACGGCACCTACGTCTTCATGCCCGGCCTGCTCTACGATGGAAATACCAAGTCGATTCCCGATGGCGAGATTCCCCGCCTGATTGAGGCCGACCAGTTTCAGGTGGACACGCCCGTCCTGAGCCTCTCCACCACGCTTACCATGCTCTATGAAAAGGCGAGTGGCATGACACTGGTCACGCGCACCGAGGTGGAATCAGGGCTTGGCCCCTCCGGCTTCAGCTACGCGATGCGGCCCGGGCAGCACCAACTTGCCGTGATGGCGCCGCTCTACCGCGAAAGGCATTTTCGCGGGCATCATTATGATGACTGCACCCCGGCCGGCGCGAACGTGACCCACGGAGACACTTTAAACGTCACGGTCTACCACATGGCCGCGCACTACGCTTCGCTGCCGGAGCTCTTTGCCGCCTATCAGACCCTGCGCGAGCCGGCCCCGTTCCGGCGTACGCCGCGCCTGCCCATGTCAGAAGCGGCGAAGGTGATTGAAAAGAACTTTAACGTCGTCAACTGGTGCCAGGAAGGCTTTTACATCAATGCCTCCCCTCCGGATTACGACTCCGTGAAGCAGGGCTGCGAAAAACTTCCCACCGATTGGGATTTGATCACCGGCTGGTGCGCGGGCGCCATCACCGGCTATGCGCTTTTGAAGATGGGCGATGAGCAGAGCCACCAGCGCGCCGTCACCATGATTGACCTGATTGCCACGGGCGGGCTCTCTCCCTCGGGCCTCTTCTGGTCAAACTACGGCCGCGGCCAGTGGGATAAGGGCAATGCCAGGATTGCCATGAATCAGCACATGCGCATGCCTGCTGATGCCACGTTCTTTATTCTGAAGTCCCTTGCGCTGGAGAAATCCCGCGGCCGCGAGCATCCAGCGTGGGTGCGCGCGGTGGAGAGCAATCTTGACGCCTTCCTTAAACTCTGGCGCGATAACCAGGATTTTGGCCACTTCGTCAATCGCGAGACGCTGAAGATTGAGCAGACGGGCAGTGCCGCCGGAGCGCTCTGCATCGCCGCGCTGGCCCTGGGCGCGAATCTGCCCCACGGCAAGGAGTACCTGGCTGCGGCGGAAGAGGCGGCGGAGGCTTACTACCATCGCTATGTTGAAACCGGCTGGCTGGTGGGTGGGCCGCTCGACATCGGCATCGCTCCGGATTCCGAATCCGCCACGGCGATGCTTGAGAGCTTTGCGACTCTCTACGAAGCCGCGAAAAATCCCAAGTACCTGGAGTGCGCGCAGGTGGCGGCGGATATCCTCTCCAGCTGGGTGGTGGCTTACAACGCTCCCTTCCCGGAGGGAAGCGATTGCGACCGAATTAAACTCCAAACCGTGGGCGGAGTGCTGGCGAACACGCGCAACCACCACATAGGGCCCACGATGGCCACCTCTTCCGGCGACATGTTTTTGCGCCTCTACCGCTACACGGGCAAGTCGGTCTACTTGCGCGTGTTGCAGCAGGTGGTGAGCGGCCTGCCGCAATATCTCTGCTACGCGCCCGGGCAGATTGCCGAGATGCAGGTGGGTATGATGAGCGAGCAGTACAACATGACGGATGAGCTGGGCACGCGCGGGCACATCTGGCCTGTCAATGCGAGTTGGGGAGCGACGGGATTGCTGCTGAGTTACGGCGCGCTGCCCTCCATCTACGTTGATCGCAAGCGGCGCAAGGTGGCGGTGTTCGATCAGCTCACCGCCAGCGCCGACTTTGCCGCGAACCGGCTGGACATCATGAACGAAACACCCTTTGAGGCAAGAGTCACCGTGGCCACGGAAGCGGACCATCGCACCGAGTTTGTTTTACCTTCGGGACATGCGAAGACGATGTCGCTGGAGGATCTAGGATTTAGGTGCTAGAAGGGCAGGAGGGGTAGCCACGGTCAGTGCGGTTCTGACCGTGGGTTCGTGCTAACGAAAGGCCCTCTCTGCATTGCGTTTCCATTCATCGCGTAGGGTGCGAAAGGGATCAGTGGACTTAATACATCAGATAGAAGATCCCATTGTGGAACAATCGGAGGGGTACTTTGAGGCGAACTCCGACCTCCATGTGACAATTCGCATAACTGTGGACTTTTTTCACTTTCTTTCGGCCTACCAGGAGATACCCTCTCCAAGGGAAGTGGATTACGTCTGTGGCACGATTCGATCCGGGATGGACATGTTTTTTTTACTTGCATACTCCTGTTACGCGATTAACACCGACTTTCGCACTTGGGCATTTCATTGTGAGATGCCGGTCACTTACAAGGACTTGCGTGCGAGTTTTTTTGAGCCGATTCGAGCATGTGTTAAGACCCGAACTTAAGGCCCCAGATCGTTTGGCATGTTTGCTTGCTCTTGTGCATCTTGAATTGGTATTCGTAGCACAACATTTTCCTTCAGCCATATTGGGGAGGGAGTAACCGGTAGCAGGGTTATGCCCGAAGCGAAATACTCTGTGGATTCACCTGGTTTCTTGCTGACACTATGCATTCACTACGAGTCATCTCCGCGATTTTCGTAAAAGACCTGCGTGTCGAATGGCGGCACCGCGAGACTTTGGCGTCGATGTGCATCTTCGGTCTGCTGGTGGTGTTTCTATTCAATTTTGCCTTTGAGCCGGCGCGGGAGGAATCGTTGCGCCTGCTGCCGGGCCTGTTGTGGATCGCCTTTGCCTTTGCCGGGGTGCTGGGTTTCAATCGCGCCTTTGCTGCGGAGCGGGAGAACGCGGGACTTGAGGGCATGCGCCTGGCGCCAGTTGACCCGGGTGCCATTTATCTGGGGAAAATGCTGGCCAATCTCCTGTTCATGGGGATTGCCGAAGTCGTCGTGGTGTTTGCCGCGAGCCTCTGGTATAACTTCTCCTTCATCCCATCGCTGGGCTGGTTTGCTCTGATTACCTTTTGTTGTACGTTAGGTTATGTGGCGGTGGGCACCACTTTTGGGGCGGTGGCCTCCAACACCCGTATGCGCGAGGTGATGCTTCCCGTACTGCAATTCCCTGTGGCCGTCCCCATCTTTATTGCCGGTGTGGAGGGAACAACGGGAGCGCTAAAGGGCGACCCGGTCAGTGATTACGCGTTCTGGATTAAGCTGGCCGCGGGATTCAGCATTATCTTTGTGGTTTTGTCATATCTGTTGTTCGAGTTTGTGCTTGAGGAATAGCCCGGGCATTGGTGATTTGTGAATGCTGATTTGTGATGGGCAGTTGCACGCCCTGAGTACTTTTCAATCATTGGGATGTGTAAACAATCACCAATCACAAATCGCCAATCACCAATCGTTGTTACGCATACAAACAAAGGACCCTTCATGAGTAAACTCTTCCCGCCCCGGTTGCATCTTGCCGTTACCTTCGTGTGGCTGGTGGTGGCCCTCTATCTCATTTTTATGTATGCGCCGCAGGAAGCCACCATGGGCGAAGTACAGCGGATCTTCTATGTCCATGTGGCGTCGGCCTGGACGGCCTTGATTGCCTATTTCCTGATTTTTCTCGGCAGCATAGCTTACTTGTGGAAGCGCCGGGAAGGGGCGGACGCGTTCGCCTATGGGGCGGCGGAAGTTGGCTTTATCTATTGCACCTGCGTGATTGTAACCGGCCCGCTTTGGGCAAAGCCGGTCTGGGGAATTTGGTGGACGTGGGACGCGCGCCTGACCCTCACGTTTGTTTTGTGGCTGCTTTTTGTGGCCTACCTGATGCTGCGAAGCTACGTTATTAATCCCGGGCGTTCGGCAGTGCTGGCAGCAGTGGTTGGAATTATCGGCTTTGTGGATGTGCCCATTGACTATATGGCCATTCGCTGGTGGCGTACGCAGCACCCATCGCCGGTAATCGCCGGCGGCGAGGGGTCGGGCCTTGATCCGCGCATGTGGGTGGCGCTACTGGTCACCTGGGGGGCTTTCCTCTGTTTGTTTGCTTACTTAATGCGGCAATATATGGGTCTCGCAGGGCTGCGGCGCGAGGTTAATCAGCTCCGGCGTTTGCGAAAGACATCCCAGGAGGCATAGCATGAATGGTTATCTTGTTGTCGCTTATGGATTTGTTTGGGGCATCTTTACGCTTTACGCCTGGGTGATTTCCGGGCGCCAGGAGAAGCTGAAAAGGGAAGTCGAAGAGCTGAAAAGTGCATTCAGTCCGAAATAGCGCTGTCCCTCGCGTGTGAACCAAATGATGCATCCCGCGGCGATATGGTGCGCCTCTACTACACGTCTGACCTAAGTTATGATATGTTGGCGTTGCTGGAGAATTGGACAGCATCAGGACTGAGGCCCGTGGGCAAGAACCGCGCGAAGCGATTCCGAACGGGGCATTGTTAATTAGCGACAAAATGTACGTTCTGGCCGCCCGCAGGTGTGGGGCTTATCGCCACTTCATCGGCCATTTGCCCTTTATCCCGAATGGGGTCCTCGCCAGACAACTAAATTGTAATTAACCACTGAAAAAGAACCATGAAGAAAGTCGGCCGATACCTAATCCTTTCTGAGTTGGGCCGGGGCGCGATGGGCATTGTCTTTAAGGCCTCCGACCCGACGATTGACCGCGAGGTCGCACTGAAGGTTCTTTCCCTCAGCACTTCTCAGGAGGAGGGAACCAACAGCCCGCAGGAAATGTTCATGCGTGAGGTGCGGGCGGCCGGCCGATTGGCGCACCCCTCCATCGTTACGATTTTTGATGCGTTTGACGATCCGGTGAACCAGACCAGTTGCATCGTGATGGAGTTGGTTCCGGGCGTAACGCTGGAGAAAATACTCGACTCGGGCAAGCCTCCGACGATCGAGCAATCCCTTGACTTAATTCGGCAGGTGGCAGAGGCGCTTGATTACGCGCATCGGAACAAGGTCATTCACCGCGACTTGAAGCCCGCGAACATCCTGGTGACGGATGATGGGCGCGCCAAGATTACGGATTTCGGTATTGCCAAAGTGCTGGCGCGGGAAGGGGTGGCGCGCACCATCGGCATCATGGGGACGCCTTCCTACATGTCACCAGAACAGGTGCGTGGGGGCGAAATTGACGTCCGCACGGACGTCTTCTCGCTGGGCATCATGATTTTCACGATGCTGACGGGCCAGAAGCCGTTCTCCGGCAACACCGCCGCGGTGATGTTCAAGATCGTTTATGAGGAACAGGCGGTACCCAGCAGCATCAATCCCAAGCTAACGCCCGCACACGATTTTGTGGTTAAGAAGTGCCTGGCGAAGGACCGCAATCAGCGATATTCCTCCGTGCGCGAATTGTTGAATGATCTCGATGATATTCAGCACGGCCGCGCGCCCCGTTCGCAGTCAGAAGCTCCGGTGGTCGATCCTGCCGCTCTACCTGTAGTTGCCCCTGCACCGGATCAAACGCTCGCCACGCCGACTCAAAGTGTCAATTCTACCGCGGTTAAGCCCCAGCCACCTCGCATGCCGCCACCAGCGACACCTCCACACAGGGTGGCGCAGGCGCCCAGCCCGCAGTATCCGGCATCTCCCGCGGGCGCAGCAGGTCCTCTTCCGTCTCAGGCAACGGACCCGACGGTAGCTTTGCCGATTCCGGGACCCACGAAATCGACGCCTCAACCGCCTTCGCAGTGGCAAGCTCCCCCGCCTCGATCTGCGCCACCCGTGCAGGCAAACCGGCCTCAGCCCATCATTCCGCCACCGGTCAAGCCGTCCCCGGATGCCCAGCCCCTGATGGGGAAGACGCTTGTAATGCGGGTGCCCGACCTCTCCGCCATATCATCGTCGCCTGCGGCACCCCCGCAACCGCCGCAGGGACGTGGGGAGCATCCCGGTTCTCCCTTAATGGGACGAACGCTGCCGATGCGTGTTCCCGACCTGGCAGCGGCAAATCCGGTCTCCTCCCCGCCTCCCACGGACTCAGCCCCTCCTCCACCGGTTTCTTCTGGGATGGAGAGAACGCTACCGATGCAGGCGCCGGACCTATCCGCTCTATCACCGCCGGTGCGCTCGCCGTCAAAGCAGGCAACGATGCCCGCTCCACCGGCGGACTTTTCCGCATCTGAAAGAACGGTCTGGGCAGATTCGCCGAAGACTACTATAGCCACACCAGAAGCAGTCCCGCATTTGGGTGCGCCCACAGCGCCAACTTCGACGGACGAGGCGCACACGGTTCAGTTTGCGGAAACTCCGGTTGAGGTTTTGCCCGAGCCCAAATCGAAACTGCTCCCGGCCATGGTAGGTGTCGCGGCCGTGCTATTACTTGCGGTAGCCATGTTGGGATATTGGAAGTTTCATAGATCCCATACGGCTCAGCCTTCTCAGGAGGCCTTAATAACGCAGCCGGTGTCTCCGCCTCAACCCACGCCGCAGGTTGTGATTCCGGCGCCGCCCCCTGAGGTTCCATTGGAGCAGCCGACGCCCGCGCCAACCCCCGCGCCTGATCTGACAAAGAAACCCGTTTCCCATAAGCCGAAGCAGGTGACTGCGCCTCACCCGGCGCCAGCGCCGACTCCATCTGAACCCGAGCCCGTGGTTGTTGCTCCACCACCCAAGCCCGCGCCTTCTACTCCCAGCCCTGACGACATTGCCAAGGCTGAAGCGGCCAAACTTGCCAACACTCCGCGGATCATCAACGTCGTCTGCAATTTTGGTTTGAAGGAGGCGACATTCACCTTTTCCGCCGGTGGGAAAACCCTTTATCAAGAAACAGAAAAGGGAAAGAAGAAAAAGGCTGGATTCCTGGGCATTAAAGGATCTTTTGAGGGAACCATTACTCACACGCTCACAGTGCCTGCTGGAGTGTCGCAGATTACACTTCACGTCGAATCCAAAGATGGGTCGACGGATCTCAGCAACTCCGTCAAAATGCCCCCCCCCGGGGGGTTTGTTCCCACGCTCGCGGTGCAAGTTGATAGCGACCACCTTTCGCTCGTCTGGAAAGGTTCCGCCGGGGGACTTTAGGGAAGAGATGTCCTTTTAGCCACTTCGGAGCGATCTGTTCTCCGGGGCGTAACCGATCTTCATCGCATCATTTACATTCCAGCCAGAGCCTTGTAGAATGCGCCTTCCGGCATAAGGAAGTAACAAACCCTGAATGCCCGGCCAGGAATTTTGGGCAATGCGCTGTGGATTCCAGCAGACGCGAATGAAAGAGATACCTCGCGGGGCGGATCAACCCCGCGCCAGACAGCTTTGGCAACCGATAAGTCAGGGGGCCGCGGCCCGAATTGCAACGACAGGAGGCAGAATATGGCACTGGATATTCATGTGAAGGATATGAATGGAGTCACAGTTTTGCAACTCGCCGGTCGCGTGACCCTGGGTGAGGGTAGCGGCCTGCTGCGCACCAAGTTGAAGGACTGCCTGAGCCAGGGCAAGACGCGTCTGGTGCTTGACCTTGCCGAAGTGGGATATATAGACAGCGCCGGCTTGGGCACACTGGTAGCGGGATACACCTCTGCCCAGAACCAGGGCGCCAGTCTGAAGCTGGCCAACCTCACCAAACGTTTCAGCGAAATTCTTAACATCACCAAGCTGGTCACCGTGTTCGAGGTTTACGATACTGTCGAGGACGCTGTCAAGTCCTTCGACTCAGCCTCGTGAAAGTGCGAACGCACCGGCTGCCACCCTATTTAACGTCCCGCGCATAGGATGCGATGATGCCTTGCGGCCGTTATTGGTGCTCACAGCGGTCAGGGCGGTTTCCTGCGGTGGCTCGCGAACGGTGCGCATTGGGAATCCAATGGGGGAAAAATGGGTCATCAACTAGGCTGGGGCCTTACACTGGTTTTTGTGGGTGGTATGCTGAACGGCAGTTTTGGCGCACCCATGAAGAGGCTCACAGCCTGGCGATGGGAAAATAGCTGGCTAATCTACGCAATTTCGGGATTGTTGATTCTTCCCTGGTTGGTCGCTCTGGCTACCGTTCCGCATCTGGGCGGGGTGTTTCAGCAATCTTCCGTTGCCGTCATGATCAAGGTTGCGCTCTTCGGCTTCGCCTGGGGAATTGGTGGGCTCCTGTTCGGCCAGGGGATGGCCCGCGTGGGACTGGCGCTTGGTTTCGCGCTGATCCTTGGCATTACCTCCTCCTTCGGTGCTCTTCTGCCGCTCGCCGTTCTGCATCACGATCAACTTTGGCATCGTCCCGGCCTGGCACTGATGGCAGGGACTGTGGTGATGAGCGTGGGGCTTGTCTTGTTGGCAGTGGCGGGAAAGCGCCGCGAACGCGATCAGGCGGCAGCTTCGGAGCGCTCCAATTTTGCCGTTGGACTGATCATCTGCTTTCTCTCTGGAATCTTTTCCGCCATGCTCAATTTCGCCTTTGTCTTTGGCGAGGAGATGCGTCAGCTCACGCTTCATGCCGGGGCTTCCACCGCCATGTCCGGTAATGCCATTTGGGCGCTCGGCGTGAGCTTTGGTTTTCTTCCCAATGCAGCTTACTGCGTCTATCTTCTGAACAAGAACCACACGTGGGACGTCTACCTGGGAAAATCCAGTGGCATTGGCTATCCCCTGGGAGGAGCCTTGATGGGAGTGCTCTGGTTCAGTGGCATCATGATTTATGGAGTGGGCGCGGATGTTCTGGGATCTCTCGGCGGAATTTTCGGCTGGCCCGTGTTTATCTCAACTGCGATTATCGCCGGCAATCTGTGGGGATTTCTGAGCGGAGAATGGAAAGGCGCCAGCCGCGCCGCGCTCACATACTGCCTCACGGGAATTGGCATCCTCCTTCTTGCTATTGTTGTGATCAGTATGGGCAATGGGTCGTGAGCGTAACCAGTCTTCCTTAAGCATGTATTCCACCCGCAATTGCATCTGAATGCTCCCGCTCTCGAACCCACGCCATGACGTTGGCGGGTGGGCGTTCGTGGCGAAGCTCGTTGGCCATGAACTTCATGTACGGGTCAACGTGGTGAAAGAAGCGCTTATACGCCGCGCAGAGATAATTCAATCCGGGCTCGCCGTCAGGGGTCTGAATGAAGCGGTGTTTAGGGCACTCGCCGTTGCAGGCAAACCGGACATCGCATTCGCGGCAAAAGCGCGGCAGTGAGTCGCGTTTGTCCAGTCCAAAGGTGCGCTGCTGGACGGAACTTGCCAAGGTTTCCAGCGGTACCTCCAAAATATTGCCCAGCTTGTTCTCCGGATAAACGTAATGGTCGCAGGAGTAGAGGTCGCCGTTGTGCTCCAGTGCCATGGCGCCGCCGCAGGTGGGCCGGAAAACGCACAAGCTCGGCTCCATCCCCAGCCAACTTTCCAGCGTAACATCAAACAGTTGGACATAATGCTTTCCCACGTCCTTCTGCACCCACTCGTCGAAAATCGTGCAGAGGAATACGCCGTACTGGTTTGAGTCCACGGACCAATCAGAGACCGTGGCGGCGTGCGGATCGCGGGGGCCGATCAGAACCAGGCCATCGGGATTTTCCGTTGACGCGATGCGCTCCACGATGGGGATGAATTGCATGAACTGCGCGCCGATACCTTTCAAGAATCGATACACTTGCAACGGGTGCTGCGAATTCTGCCGGTTCACCACGGTGAGGACGTTGAATTCCACCTGGTGCTTCTTAAGCAAGCGCAGGCCGCGCATGACGCGGTCAAAGGTGGGTGCGCTGCCTTTGTCCACGCGATAGAAATCATGGAGGTTGGCAGGACCATCAATGGAAATTCCGATCAGGAACTTGTTCTCCGCCAGGAACTCTCCCCAGCGGTCATCCAAAAGGACGCCATTGGTCTGGAAGGCATTTTGGACCTCTTTTCCCTCGGCATACATCTTTTGAATGGCGATGACCTTGCGAAAGAAGTCAACTCCCAGCAGGGTGGGCTCGCCCCCCTGCCAGGCAAAGGAGATTGCCGGCGCATCCTGTGAGGTTATGAACTGCGAGATATAGGACTCCAAAACCGAGTCAGACATGGCCCAATTTTGCTTCTTTCCGTAGAGGTTCTCCTTTTCGAGATAAAAGCAGTACCGGCAATCCAAGTTGCAGATCGGCCCGATGGGCTTGGCCATGACGTGGAAGGAAGTTGGGGTCTTGCCGGATTTTTTGACGCGCTTCTTCATGGGTTGGAGACTCTAGACCGAGTTCGGTGCGCCTCACGTTGCCAACACGGCGAGATTTAAGTCAATTGGCTTTGGCAGCCCTCTGAATTATGAGGTCAGACCGGGATTTTCTTCAAGTGTGTTGGGAGTGGGAGCAGTACGCAAGTACTATTGCTAAAGTACTAGGAGGCTCGTAGAGTGTGGCATGAATGCGAAGGGTGCAATTTCCTTTTCGGGGGCGAGATTATATTATGATGGGGGTGGTTGGATACCCGCCGGCGGCCTGGTCAAACTATTCGCCGGGCAGTCGGGGTCCGCGGGAGCGAACCTCCACTGTCCATAATAAATCTAACATGAACTGGACATGGGACTGGCTCCTGGATGGCGCCTTCAATGAGCCTATGGGTAGGGTCGTGTTTGGCGCCCAAATAGCGACGTTGATTGTAAGTGTAGTTGGATTGCTTCCATCCCCATTGGGGCGCGCTCTCCAAGGGGGAATATCACGATTTTCATGATGGGCCGGCAAGCGCAAAGGAGAAAGGGGCCGCCCCGTCTGGCATGACGATGATGGGAATCTTCTACCAAATCCCCCCATGGAACGTGCTGGCGTTGATCTGCGCCGCATTGCTTCTAACCACCCTCATCCCCTTGGGAAGGTTCAGGAAGTACAAGGCGATCGTGCAGAGGACCACAAAGCTGGCATGGTTCTCCGACTTTCGTAAAGATCTTGAGGACACCAGGGACATCAAACAATTTGGCGAGCAGGCCCTACGGGTGGCTCTGCGAATACTGGGCACGACAGAAGGATGTGTTGTCCTTCAGGGGGACCCGGCGAGGGGCATGAGCCATAAGGTTGTGCAAGGGCTGTCCCCACGCACGGCGGAACTGCTCGCGTCAGAACCCTTGCGGTCCTATTTCGCCACCTCGGTGGAGCGGTGGGGATCGCTGATGGTGTTCTCCGATTTGCAGAAACCGGAAGTAGTTGCTGCCTGGCACCGTGACCCGCTCTCCAACGGATTTATCGGGATTATGAAGGCCGAAGGTTTGCGAACTGCGGTGCTGATCGGCTTGGGAACGCAGGGGAAGTGCAATGGCGCGCTGCTGGCTGGAAGCCGGAAGGCGCGGTTCTTGAAATCCCACGAGTTGCAATTGGCGCTGGTTATGGCCAATCAACTCAGTGTGGCGCTTGACGCTTGGTCGGCAAAAAGGGCAGCGGAGCGGCATAACGAGGAGGCGCGGATTCTCTACCGCGTGGGTTTGGCCCTACGTGAGGCTGTCGACTTCAAGACTCAGATCGAGGTTCTGCGACGAGAGATGAGGGACCTTTTGGGTAGTACGGACTTTGCGTTGTCCTTGCAGAGTTCGCCGGAAGGGCCCTTGCATACCGTGGTTCCCTTTGAGGGTGCGCGGGAACTGGAATCGTCTCTTGGGGCGCCGACAAGCAGCTTGGAAGAGCAAGTCCTGCGTACCCGCTCTCCCCTGGTGGTTTCAGAGGAGTGGCGGGGGGCGGCGCGTGGATTGGTTAGCGTAAGCGGCGGCGGCCGGATGCGGAGTTGGTGTGGAGTCCACCTTACCCTATCCGACGGTAGCATGGGCGTCCTGGCCATGGTGGACAATCATTCCCCCATCGGTCCAAAGCAACTTGAGTTGTTCCAGGTGGTCGCCAAAGAAGCAACGGTAGCATTTGAGAACGCTCGGAATTTGATGAAGGAGAGGGAGCGGGCCAGACGCCTGGGTTTGCTCAATGAATTAGGTCAAAAAGCATCTTCGGTCCTCAACCCGAAGGAACTTCTGCCGGATATTTGCCACCAGGCTCAGACCGCCTTCGGTTATGAATTGGCGCACATCGCGGTTTTGAATCGGGACCAGAGCGAGTTGGTGGTGGAGGCGGAGGCAGGTTATGGAGGCGATCTTCTGGGCCGGCGAATCCCCCTTGGCGAGGGCCTGGCAGGGGTCGCTGCACAGAGTGGCAAGCCCATCGTGGTGGATTTCGTTGCAAATAATGCAAGATACGTACCGCTGAGGGCCGGAGTTCGCTCTGGGTTGAGTGTACCCCTGAAGATCGATGACGAGATCCTGGGAGTCTTCAGCTTGGAAAGCCGGCGCGAACATGCCTTTTCCCCGGAGGATATTCTTACAATTCAGGCCCTGGCCCATCAACTTGCTCTCGCCTTGCACACTGCGCGTACTTACCAGGCGGCGTTCGAACAAGCCATTACCGATGGGCTTACCGGCCTCAAAACCCACCGTTACTTCATGGAGGCGGTTGAGCGTGAATGGCGGCGCTCCACCCGCTCCGGCCAGGAATTCTCCGTGATCATGCTGGACCTGGATCAGTTTAAGGAGGTGAACGACCGGTACGGCCATATGCAAGGTGACCGGGTACTGCGCGCGGTGGCCAATGTGCTGAGTGACAGTGTGCGGCAGTCCAACGTGGTAGCCCGATACGGTGGTGACGAGTTTGCTATTCTTATGCCGGAGGCAACCACTGCACAGGCTGAATCGTTTGCTGAGCGCATGCGAGGCAATATTGAAAACGACCCGTTGCTGAAGACGCACGGCGTGACGGCGAGCATTGGAATCGGCACCTTCCCTGAACACGGGCCAACGATGCAGGAAATTCTCCGGGTGGCGGATGCGGGCATGTATCTGGCCAAGTATCAGAACGGGAACTGCGTGCGCGTGGGGCCACAAACGGCCGTAGGCATCAATGCAGGATTGGAACAAGGGACCTTGGAGACGGACCTTGGACCGGCGGCCAGGCAGGCGTTTAGTACGGGCTCGGAAGCCTTCAACGATTTCCTCAATCGCATCCAACAAGCCTCACAGAAGTCATTGGGAGAATTGCATTTGCTGGATACCGTGACCTCGCTGGCGCGGAACATCGACTTCTGTGACCAATATACGCGAGATCACGGGCAGGCTGTTTCGCGATGGGCGGTGCGGATTGCCCGCCAGTTGGGGATGTCACCTGAAGATGTGGAGGAGGTGCGCCTTGCCGGCGTCCTGCATGACATCGGAAAGGTCGGAATTCCCTATGAAGTTCTGTCCAAGCCGGCGCGCTTGACACCAGAAGAGTACGAACTGATTAAGAGCCACAGCGTGCTGGGGGAAAGGATTCTTGAACCGCTAAAACTAGGAAGCATCAAGCGCATCTCCCGTATGGTGCGGCACCATCACGAAACCTTCGATGGCAACGGCTACCCTGACGGGCTCAAAGGCGAAAGCATACCTTTGGGGGCGCGAATTCTAGCGGTGGCAGACTCTTTCGACACGATTATCTCCGATCGGTCGTACAAAAGGGGGCGTACCTATAACGACGCTATCGTTGAGCTTCATCGCTGCTGCGGCACACAATTTGATCCCCACCTTGTCGACTCCTTGCTTCGCGCCAATGGTGACCCGAATTCCCTGAAGATCAAAATCTGAGAACGTCCTCCATCCAAACAAATAATCGTCTGCACAATATCAGACTCCACCGATGGTAGTGGGTGGCTTTTAATTGAATCGCAACCCGGCCATTCGTGAACACCGGACGACCATCAAGGGCCCGTTTCTTCGGAAGTTACCCTGACACCTTTTCCCCAGGGCGAATAGCCCGGAGTTTCCCGGCATAACTCGCGGTAAGGCGGTGTATTCGGGTTGGGAATGGCTTGAAGTCCCCGTCTTGAGCGCTGGCATTCGTCGCCTCGGCTCGGCGGATTCGGATCTCCTTCAGGAGCGATAGGCGGCGGGGTAAGTCCCCAAAAACTCAAGTCCCCGGTAGTCCTCCGGGTGCATCATACGGGTGGTTTGGCCCCG
>PLSX01000215.1 GCA_003165315.1 Acidobacteriota bacterium | reverse complement strand
TTCTTGTTGGCGCCCACGGTGCCGTCGGAACCCAGGCCGTAGAAGACGGCGCGCACCGTCTTGGGATCTTCCGTCGAGAACGCGTGGTCAACTTCCAGGCTGGTGTGCGTAACGTCGTCCACAATGCCCACAACGAAGTGGTTGCGGGGAGCAGGCTTTAGCATTTCATCGTAAACGGATTTCACCATGGCAGGTGTGAATTCCTTGGAAGACAATCCGTAGCGACCGCCGATGACGCGGGGGAAATTGGTGAAGGGGGATTTTCCCGTGGTCATGCCTTCGCTGAGGGCGGTAATGACATCGATGTAGAGGGGGTCGCCGGTGGAGCCCGATTCCTTGGTGCGATCGAGTACGGCCAAGCTCTTGACCGTCTTGGGAAGTGCGGCAAGGAAGTGTTCAACGGAGAAGGGCCGGTAGAGGTGGACCTTCAGCACGCCCACTTTTTCGCCGTGGCCGTTGAGGTATTCCACGGTTTCCTGCGCGGCTTCCGCGCCAGAGCCCATCATGATGATCACTCGCTCGGCGTCGGGCGCCCCCACGTAATCGAAAAGGTGGTATTGGCGGCCAACCACTGTGGCAAGCTTATCCATCACGCTCTGAACTATTCCCGGGCAATTGGTGTAGTAGGCGTTTGCTGTCTCGCGCGCCTGGAAGTAGACATCCGGGTTTTGTGCCGTTCCGCGGAGGACAGGATGGTCAGGTGACATGGCCCGCTTCCGATGTGCCTCCACTAGTGTTGAGTCAATCATGGCGCGAAGGTCGTCATCCGTCATGTCTTCGACCTTGCCAACCTCGTGCGAGGTGCGGAAACCGTCAAAAAAATGCAGGAAGGGCAGACGTGAAGCGAGCGTGGCGGCATGCGCAATCAGGGCGAAGTCCATAACTTCCTGTACCGAATTCGACGCCAACAGGGCAAAGCCGGTGGAGCGCGTGGCCATCACGTCACTGTGGTCGCCGAAAATCGAGAGGGCATGCGCGGCCACGGTGCGGGCCGTGACGTGCAACACCGTCGAAGTTAGTTCTCCGGCGATCTTGAACATATTGGGGATCATTAGCAGCAGGCCTTGCGAGGCCGTAAAGGTGGTACCCAGCGATCCGGCTTGGAGTGCGCCATGCAATGCACCCGCAGCTCCACCTTCGCTCTGCATCTCCATCACATTGGGGACAGTACCCCATATGTTGGGCTTCACCTCCGAGGACCACTGATCTGACCACTCGCCCATGGGGGATGAGGGCGTAATGGGATAAATGGCAATCACTTCACTGACGCGGTAGGCCACCCGGGCGGCAGCCTCGTTCCCGTCAATCGTTATCTTGCTTCTAGTCATCGTTTCACTCCATCGTACAGATAGTATTTGTTCAAAATTCGTACAAGTGCAGGTTTCAGATGCCAGCCGATGCAATACCGCCAGAGCATGCCAGGCGCCTTCCGATCTTGAGCGCAGTCATTGATTCCGCGCGCCGCTCCGTAGTCTCCAAACCCAGCGCGGCATCCCAGGCCTCCGCCGGCAGCACGGGCTTCATCTCCAGCCAGGCCGATATCGCGGAAAGGGCGGCGCGCTTGGGATTAGCTTCGCGGCGAAGTGGAAGCCGAACCACCCGGCCTTTTGGCGGAATATCCTCAATTTGAGAGTCCACCAGGAGCAGTGTCTCCTCCCGGCATGCCGACAGTGTTCCGTTGGCTTGCAATTCTTTCCAGCCATCCTCGCTGACCACCAGGACAACATCCGGGCTCTCCATCCCTGTATACTCAATGGACGTGGGGCTTAAACAAATTTCCGCCAATGAAAATCCCGAACCCTGCGTCACCGGGTTGTCGTTTTTCTGGGCGGAGTATAGTCCGGCGGCGAGGGCAGAACGGCACAACAGCGCGGCGGCGGATTGAACCCTTTCGCCCGCGGTTCCCGCTATGACAATGCGAGTTTCACCCGACAGGTTTGCCTTGGCCTTGATGCGGGGAACCACAGCCGTCGCGCGCTTCGGCCGCGGCGAATCCATTTGGTGGCGGTAAACATCTCGAAACGTTGGGCGCTCGATTTCCGTTTCCAGCTCACCCATGGTTTGTCCCTGCCGGCCAATAATTCCCTCCAGCGATGCTCCCGTCGCCTGGTTCCAGCGCGTTGCATAGGCAGTGCACAATTCCACGATTTCCACGGCAGCGAACCCCGGATAATTAATGGCGCCGGCGATGGTGGTTGCCAATTCCTGGCTGGTGGAGAGCTGGCGCGCTAGATAAGGTGCATGAGCGGTGCGCAATAAAGTGAGCAAATCGAGTGGTGGAGTCGAGTTTCCGTCCGGCGTGGTGGCGGTAACCCAGTTCAACGGACTTAGCGCGGAGTGTTGTCCACCCGTCATTCCAAATAAGAAATTGTTGTGAATCAACACCGTAATGTCGATGTTCAACTGCGCAGCGTGGACGAGGTGCAGCAACCCGATCATGGCCCCTCCATCGCCGATCATGACAATGGGTTTTAGGCCCTGAGTCTCCGCGATGAGGTCCGCCAAAGCCATACCTGTTCCGAACGCCGTCGAACGCCCGTGCGTGGTGTGAACTGTGTGCAAATAAGGAAAGAGCGAGTCCGCAAGGCCCACGCAACCGATGTCAGTAGTGAGCACAATGGAGCGGGGAGGCAACCCAAGGTGTTCCAGTGCGCGGCTCAGTTGGCGCACTACCAGCGAGTGCCCACAACCCTTGCAATAGGGAAGTTCGGCGGTGGGAGACAGGTAGAGGGCTTCCGGGGTCATACCATTACCCCCTTCATTGCCCCGGCGATATCGCGGGGAGTAATCATGCCGCCGATCCGGTTGATGCCAAATATTTTTTTGCCCGAAAGGTATGGAGTAAGAACAGCACAATATTGGCCTGTCAGGTTTTCCTCTGCGACAAAAACTGTTTCCACGCCCGAAGCCGCGCGATCCAACCATCTGCGGGGGATGGGGAATAGCGATAGAATTTGCAGGAAGGAAATTCGCAGGCCCTGACTTCGCATCTCGCTCACCGCTTGACGGGAAGCGCGCGCTGTTACCCCATAGCTGATCAATAGGCAATTCGCGTCCGGGTCAAGGTCTGGCCGCACCATCTCCATCTCATCCGCATGAGCTTCAATCTTGCGCTGGAGACGCTGCAGGACCTCAATCACTTGCGGGGAATTCTTACGCAACCGCCCTTGTTTGTCATGTGCTGACCCAGTAAACGTAGCTTTGATTTCTCCCCCCACCGCGGCAAAAGTCGGGACTTCTTCTGATTCTGCCGCTTCGAAAGGAAAATAATCAGCTTTGTTTGAAGCCATCTTGCGATTTGTCAATCCTGGAATTTGCAATGCCTCTTCGTCCACAACCTCGGTGGTCATGCCGACTTCCTTATCGGAAAGCAAAAGAACAGGCGTGCGCAACCTCTCGGACCAATTGAAGGCGTGGACGGCAAGTTCGAAGGATTCCGTGGCGTTGCTGGGGGAGAACACTGGAAGCGTATACCCGCCGGAAATGGAAAACTCCGCAAGCCAAACATCTCCTTGAGCTCCCTGGGTTGCCCCCCCCGTGCTCGGCCCGAGGCGTTGCACCAAGGCCACAATGACGGGGATTTCTGCCATCAGAGCGTATTGGGCGGTTTCAATCATCAGTGCCCACCCTGGACCGGAGGTGGCTGTCATCGCCTTCACGCCGCGCAAGCTTGCACCCACGCAATAGCAAAGTGATGAAATCTCGTCAGGAGCGGAAAGGGCCAGCCCGCCACGCTCCGGCAGCTCTCGCATCATAACTTCGTAGATCTCAGAGGCGGGGGTTATGGGGTAACCCGCAAAGAAGCGACACCCAGCAGCGAGGGCTCCCTCGGCGAGCATCCTGTTCCCCGAACTCAGACGTGTTGGCATCCCTAACAACCCAACCCATGAGGAAGCAAAGGGAGGGCCAAGAAGAGCGACCGTAAGCTCATGCTAAGTTATTCTTGCGCTTATGGTTACGGATGACTTGTGAAATCAATTGGATGGGAAAAGGGATATTAAGGGCTAGAAGACACTTTGGTGGGGTGAAATCCACCACGCAGAGATAAGAATGCCTCAGACCAATTGACTGTTTTCCCTTGCGGACAAACACAAGATCAGGTTCAGTTTGAACCCCGGCTACTCGCCAGGGCTTCTCGCCGAACGGCATGGCGATTTCCCGTTGAAAACGGTATCCATGCGAAGGACGGAATCAATCGATGGTAAGGTCCAAACAGCTTGACGGCAAGAAAGGCGTATGAAACGAGAAGCTTGAAGCGGATGATGAGCCACAACATCCGCCAACCGCCAATGGAGCTTGCCATCGTGTCTTCAGCGGGGGCGACTTCCGGAGTGCGTACGAGTTCGTCAAATGAGGACTGCAAGGCTTCCAGCCAACGGATCGCCAACTGTTTCCGGTCAAGCGTCAGAGCATGGGCTAACTTCGGGAAGGCAAGTTCTTCCGCGAGCCAGCGGGCATCTGAGGGGTCGAAGATCCGTTCAGAAAGATCGAGCCACAGTCCGTTGCCGATACTTGCTGGGAGTCTCTTCCCCTCCACGGATTCATCCTGGTCATGAGGAAGAGGGTTGCGCAACAAGCCTAGAACGAAGAGCAGGAATGCGATCGCGAGAGCAGCGTAAATGAGTGTGGTCATTTGTCTATCAGCTTCGAAAGTTCATGATTGAAATGAGCCAGCTTAAGAGCCACGTCAGAATCACTCCCGGCGACGGGCGACACTATACTCCTATTTGTCGCAGGAACAAAATCCCAAAGGGCGAAAGTCCAGACGAGCAGGCATAACCCGTATGAGGCGGGGGTCAGGATCCAGAGCACTTGGCCGTAGACCGCAGGATCAAATGCTTTCGCAGCGGCCAAGTTGACAACGTTCACGCCCATATAGATGGAAAACCCAAGCATCAGGCCGGCAACATTTTTCCCGAGCTTCGATCTAAATTGGCGAGACGCCATAAGAAGGGCTACTAAAACTACGATTTTCGTGACCGAAGCGCGCAGGGCGAAATCGAGCAGGGCGGGTTGCCGATCCTGCGACCAAACGATCGCAGGCAGCACGTAGAGGAGCGCAAGCACACCTGAAATTACGATCGTAAGTGCGCGCCCGAGTTGCCGGACGGCGGGGAAGGATTGAAAGATATGGTCGGAGATCTCCACTAAGACGGAAAACTCAACCAGGATACTAATGAGGTAATAGAACCAATAGATTGAAGGATAAGCTCTCCGGTCGAATCCATACACCAAGTACATGATTGTTGAGCCGCAGAGCGCATAAATCATGTACGAATAAAAAACTGGAAAGAGTTTAAAGCAACCCGTTGCGATTCCCCTGAAGAGGATCGTCCCCGCCAGGCAAAACGCGCAAATGCTGATCGCCATTCCCAGATTCTGCATAGGTCCGACCGGGATGGGCAGGCGCCGCTTTTGCTGTGCATGCCCATCCACGGCCGATAAATCGATTACTCACCAAACTCGTGTGGCGGATAGGGCATCGGCGGAATGCCAGCCGGATTTCTTTTTGACTGTATCATAGTCGTCACCTCCTTTCCAGCACAATTATCTACACAAAGGTACTGGATGGGTGTTTCCCGGGCACAATTCAAGAATGTTTAATGGTCAGCCTGAGGAGGGGATTTCCGCTGTTCTCTATTCAATTTATAAGGGCGTACCACGGAGTATGTGCTGGCCATTGCGTGGTAAATTTAGGTCTCTGGCATTGCCCTATAGAGCCGGGAATGCTCAACATATGGCAGTTTAATCATTTAGAAGCAATGGGTTGAAAGTTTTCTGCAACGCGACGGTGAAATCTTTGGGGAGAGGGCTGGGGTGGCGAGCTTGCTCAAGTCGGGATGGCTGGTGGCGTTGATATTAACTGATTATTATATATCAACAAGTATTATCTATGTATTCATTGCTCACCAATGGGATAAAGAAAATTTAACATCTTCGGGTTTCACTCCTCAAAATTCTCCACCAGAGGGAAGAACCCGCTTCGGCGTGAATCGTGTCGGGCAGTACGGCTACAAAATCGAATAAAACTATCTAACTAATTTAGAATCAAATATTTAATTCAAAAATCCGATTCAAAAACTGGCCATGGATGGGCCATCGTGCCATAAGTTGCGCTTGAGGGGGTACCATCAAATAGAGAGACGCTTGTGAAAGGCATTGCCCCCGTCAAACCGATCATGGGTTCCTTAGATCTTCTCGCAATGACGGTGTAATAGCCTTATTTACAACGTTTTGCCGGGTTTTCATGGGATCAATCCTACTCCGAAACGCGCGCGATTTTGGCACCCACCTGGTTGAGTTTCTCTTCGATTCGCTCGTATCCACGATCGATATGGTAGACGCGATCGATGATGGTTTCGCCTTCCGCAGCCAATCCCGCCAACACGAGGGAGGCACTGGCGCGCAGGTCCGAAGCCTGGATCTTCGCGCCGCTCAGCAGAGTCTTTCCGCGCACCACAGCGCGGCGGCCATTGACATTGATCTCCGCACCCATACGGGCCAGTTCCTGGGCATGCATAAAGCGATTCTCAAAAATTGTTTCGGTAATGACCGACGAACCCTCGGCCTGTGTCATCAGCGTCATGTATTGCGCCTGCATGTCCGTGGGGAAACCGGGATATTCCTGAGTGGTCAAGTTGAGCGAGCGCAGCTTGTTCCCCGCCTTTGCGGTCAGCGTCGCGGTGCGATTCGCGGCATTGTCAGCCTTTCGAACTAGTTGAACTCCCACTTCATCCAACTTGGCAAGGACGGCAGCAAGATGCTGCGGATTGCAACGCTCAACTGCGAGTTCCCCTCCGGTTATGGCCGCCGCGATCAGGAATGTTCCGGCTTCAATGCGGTCAGGAATAATGGTGTGCTCAGCGCCATGAAGCCGGCTGACGCCGCGGATGCAAATCTTATCTGTGCCCGCGCCATCAATTTGAGCGCCCATCTTGTTGAGTAGATCCGCAAGGTCCTGCACCTCTGGCTCGCGCGCCGCGTTTTCAAGCACGGTGACCCCTTCGGCAAGCGCCGCCGCCATCATCAGATTTTCAGTGCCGGTGACGGATACAGTGTCGAAGTAGAACTCCGTGCCCCGCAAACCGCTCGCCTTCGCGTCAACGTAGCCGTGGTCGAAATTGATGGTTGCCCCAAGCTTTTCCAGTCCCTTGAGATGAAGGTTGACGGGACGAACCCCGATGGCGCAGCCGCCGGGCAACGAAACACGCGCCTGCCCGAAACGCGCCACGAGCGGCCCCAGCACTAATATCGACGCCCGCATTTGCTTGACCAGTTCGTATGGCGCAACGGGATTGAGCAATTGACGGGCTTCGATCTCGATGCGATTGCCATGTGCTTCGTGAGTGACAGAGGAATCAACGCCTAAATCCTCCAGCAGGCTGCGCAGGGTGCTGATGTCACGGACGCGCGGAACGTTGTGCAGAACCACGCGCTCCTGGGTAAGCAGTGCCGCCGTCAGTGCCGGCAACGCAGCATTCTTGGCACCGCTCACGATCACCCGGCCTGACAGTGGCCGCCCGCCGGTAATCTTGAATTTGTCCATAGCTTCCACCCAAACTGAATCCGTGAGTCAGTGATTACTTTCCTCTCTTCCGCAGTTCCCTGCGCAAAACTTCTGTCACGCTTTGACCATCGTGCAGCAATCGGGCGGCTTCAACATTTGTGATCTTCTTCAGCAGCATCAGCATCGCCACGGGCAGATTGCGCCGCGAATCTCTTAGCGCCTGGGCGGCCTTGGCCTCGCCAACCCCCGTAAACTTAGTCAAAATTCCCTCGGCGCGTTTCCATAATTTCCGGTTCGTCGGCTGGACATTAATCATACTACTTGAAAGCACGTAGCCCAACTGCACCATGGTGGCGGTGGAAAGCATGTTGAGCACAAGTTTCTGCGCCGTTCCTCCCTTCATGCGGCTTGACCCCGCGACCACTTCCGGCCCGACCACTGGAATAATCGTGACATCGGCGAGAGTTTTGAGTGGAGCATCGGGGTTGCAGGTTATGCCTATCACCTTTGCCTTTAAATTTCGGGCGTAACGCATTCCGCCCAAGACGTAGGGCGCGCTGCCACTGGCAGAGATTCCCACCAGAAGGTCGTGCCGGGTTAGTTTGATTCTCTTCAAGTCCCTCACGGCCTCCCGAGGGTTGTCCTCAACCGCTTCCACCGACAAGGTAAGAGCTTCGGGGGTCCCTGCCAGAATTGCCACCACACTAGAGGTTCCGAAAGTCGGAACACATTCCGCCGAGTCAAGCACTCCTAATCGCCCACTTGAGCCACTGCCCAGATAGACCATTCGCCCGCCGTTTCGGATTGCTTCCACCGCAATCGCCACGGCGAGCTCAATCTGCGGTATCGTTTTGCCAACCGCCGTCGCCACGAGCCGATCCTCACGATTAATAATACCCAGGATTTCACGCGTGGATTTGGTGTCAAGCGAATCCGATGCGGGATTGGTCTGCTCGGTTATTCGTACAACCGGTTTTGGTTTCATCTAGCTTTCCCCATCGTAAGCGAATCGCGTATCACAGCGGGCAATAAAACAAAACCGCCGATGAAACGGGAGCACCGTTCCATCGGCGGGAATCCAACTCGAGACCACTCTTACTGAGCCGGAGGTGCTTGCGGTTTCGGGGCAGGCATACCGGGCGCGCCGCGAGGGCCGCCGTGGCCAGGAGGATGTCCCATACCGCCATGCCGTTCCATTCCATGTTCACGTTCCATGCCACCAGGGCCGCCATGCTCCATGAATGCCTTGACCTTCTTAAGCTGGTCCGGCGTCAGCACATTCCGAGCGGAAAGCATCGTTTCCACTTGCTGTTTTTCCATCTTACCGCGCAGTGCGTTTACCTCATCAAGTTTCTGCATAATCGCGTCATGATCCGGATTATCCGCGCGCAGAAGTTCACGAAGCTCAATGTGCCGCAACTCCATGTCGGCGCGAGTCTGCACGGAAGCCTTCTCCGCCTCTACGCCGATCGTATGCAGGCGCCCAACCTGCTCGTCCGTGAGACCAAGAAACATGCGGATGCGAGGATTTTCCGCCATGCGCAGAAGGTGCTCGCCGCCGCCAAATTCGTGGTGACCGCCCTGTTCCCAACCACCATGTTCGCGCCCTTCACGGCCGCCGAATTCGCCCCGGCCGCCACCCCATTCGTGCTGTCCGGCACCACTAAATTGATGTTGCCCTTGCCCGGGGCCGGGCCCTTGTGGATGGCCATCCTGCCCCCAACTGATCATCGCTGCTGCCAACAAAACCATGAATCCAATTGTCCCAACCGCAATTTTGCGTCGCATAATCGATTTCCTCCCATGCACTGTTGGACGCAGTATACAACGGGCCCGTTACCTCCAGTTCATCTCCCGATGCATATTTAACAAGAGTTAACAAGCAATATAAGGCCTTTAACAAACCTTACAACTTGTCGCCTCTTCATGCTTGCTGACTTTAGCATGGAAAAAGTAATGCCAGCCCGGCATGTTATTGAATTGGAAAGCGTTGCGCGGCCATTCTGTTTGCCACTCGCCACCTTGTATTACTATGTTAAGTGGTGTCGT